>DAOTUX010000272.1:0-2547 GCA_034436475.1 Chloroflexota bacterium
ACGTGCATCCCGCGCACGCTCACGTCCGGGTAGTCCGGTGCCACGGCGGCTACGACCTCGTCCCAGAACACCATGGAATGGTTGAGTGCGTTCGACTTGGTCGCCGAGACGAGCGTCCGGTCGCGGGTCCGAGCCAGGTCGAACGCGTAGCGCACGACGCGCTCGGTCCCCTTGCGCGTGAAGATCCCCGTCTGGGCCACCACCTCGTCCGGCGTGCCCGCGCGCATCCGACCGCCCACGCCGCAGTACTCCCCCTCGGTGTTCTCGCGGACCACCACGAAGTCGACCTCGTCGGGTGTCCGGTCACGCAGGGGGCCCGGGATGCCGGGGAGCATCCGGATCGGTCGCAGGTTGACCGACAGGTCGAACGCCTGACGGACCGGCAGGAGCATGTTCCACAGGGACACGTGATCGGGGACGCCAGGGAACCCGATGGCCCCCAGGAGGATGGCGTCGCTGTCGGCCATCTGGTCGAGGGCGTCGCTATCCATCATCCGGCCGTGCGTCGCGTAGTACTCGCATGACCACGGGAGGTCGACGGTGGCGATGGCGAACGACCCCGTGACCTCCGCGGCGGCCCGGACGGCGGCAAGCCCCTCGGGCACGACCTCGCGCCCGATGCCGTCGCCCTCGATGACGGCCAGCCGATACGTGTCCATGCGCGCGCAGCCCCTCCGCCGGTCGCTGCCGGAGGATGCGTTTCCAGCCGGCGTGACGGGCCACATGGTACCGATACACTCCGACGACCATGAGCCTCGATCCCGACGAGCGCCTCGAAGCCCTCCGACGCGAGGTCCTGGCCGAGCAGCCCACTGCCAACCCCCCGGGCACGGTCGCATCCATGCCGGCACCTGGCCCAGGCACGCCCATGCCAACTCTGGCGGACGCTCCCGTGAAGCCCGGTCCATCGGGGATGCCCCAACCGCCGCCGTCCGAGCCATCGGTCGCCACCCCGGCTCCGGCCGCACCGTCAGGGCCACAGCCGGCGCCCCCCGCTCGGTCGGGGACCCCCTCGCCAGCCGACGACCCGTCACCCGGCACTCGCCTGCTGTCCGGCATCGGCGACCTGGATGTGCACGCCCTGCTGTCCGACCGCGGGCTGTCCTCGTGGCTGGGCATCGGCCTGCTCGTGGTCGGCGGATATCTGGTGCTGTCGTTGGTCGTGCCCGGCATCTCGGTCATCGGTTCGCTGGCGTTGCTCCTGGCGGGCATCGCGCTGCTGTACCTCCACCTCGTGCGTGGCGCGCCGCCCTGGGCGCTCTATGCCGGCGCGGCGCTCGCGGGCATGGGGTCGATGCGCGTCCTGGGCGCACTGCTCCCTGGGGACTGGCACGGCACGACCGCCATCGGTGTGGGCATCGCCTTCCTCGCCATCGGCTACCTGCGACACACGCAGGCCGGCGGCTATGGCTGGCAGGGCGTGGTGGGCCTCGTGGCCATCGTCGTGGGACTCGCCCAGATGGTGCTCGGCTGGCTGCCGGGGAGCCCCGGCCTGCTCGACCTGCTCTCGCCGGCGGTGCTGCTGATTCTCGGCGCGCTGCTCGTCCTTGGGACGCGTGGGGGCGGGCACCGGCCGCCGCCGAAGGCCATGTAGTCATACGTCATACGTCAAACGTCTGATGACTTGGGGACGACCGGACTGCAGAGTGGTGTCGCGCAGCGAGCCGGCGAACCCGTCGCCCTCGTCAGCCTCACGTGAGGGAACCGACACATGCAGCAGACCCTGACCCGACCAGACGCCGGGCCGACCATCGCCCTGACCAGCGAGCAGCTCGAGAACATCAAGGCGCGCCAGCAGGCCACGTGGGCCTCCGGCGACTTCGGGCGCGTGGGTGTCACCCTCCAACTGGTCGGCGAGTCGCTGTGCGAGGCGGTCGGTGTGAACGCGGGCGAGCGGGTGCTCGACGTGGCCGCCGGCAATGGCAACGCATCCCTGGCCGCCGCCCGACGCTTCGCCGTCGTCACATCGACGGACTACGTCCCGGAGCTCCTCGAGCAGGGCCGACGCCGCGCGGAGGCCGATGGGCTGTCGATCGACTTCCAGGTGGCCGACGTCGAGTCGCTGCCGTTCGAGGACGCCTCGTTCGACGTCGTCCTGTCCACCTTCGGGGTCATGTTCGCCCCTGACCAGGAGCGTGCGGCCAGCGAGCTCATGCGGGTGGTCCGCCCGGGTGGTCGCATCGGCCTCGCGAACTGGACCCCCGATGGGTTCCTGGGCGACCTGTTCCGCCTCATGGGTCGGTTCGCGCCGGCCCCGTCCGGGCTCCGCTCGCCCATGGCATGGGGCTCTCGTGCCAAGCTCGCGGACCTATTCGGCGCGAGGGCCGCTGACATCACCGCGCAGCGGCGGACGTTCAACTTCCGCTATGCGTCCGCCGACCACTGGATCGACTTCTTCCGCTCGTTCTATGGCCCGACCCACAAGGCCTTCGCGGCGCTCGACGGCAGCCGGCAGCAGGAGCTCCAGGGCGCGCTCCGCAGCCTGCTCGGCGAGTGGGACGTCAACCCGGGCGTCGCGCTCGTGGTGCCGGGCGAGTATCTCGAGGT
>DAOTUX010000273.1:0-10388 GCA_034436475.1 Chloroflexota bacterium
CTGCGCACCCTCGCAGCGGAGCTGCACCGACAGGGCCACGCCATCAGCCACCGGGTCGTGGGCGAGCTGCTGCACGAGATGGGCTACAGCCTCCAGGCCAACCGCAAGACGCTGGAGGGCACCAGCCACCCCGACCGCGACGCCCAGTTCCGGCACATCGACGCGGCGGTCCAGCTCCAGCTCGCCCTCGGCGAGCCGGTCATCAGCGTCGACACCAAGAAGAGGGAGCTGGTGGGGCCCTTCCGCAACGGCGGCCGGGAGTGGCGCCCGGGCGGGGACCCCGAGCGGGTCCTGATGCACGACTTCGTGATCGACGACCCCGAGCACGGTCGCGTCAGCCCGTACGGGGTCTACGACGTCGGCCAGGACGAGGCCTGGGTGAGCGTGGGCACCGACCATGACACCGCCGCCTTCGCCGTCGAGAGCATCCGGCGCTGGTGGCGGAGCATGGGCCGGCCGCTGTACCCCACGGCCAGCCGGCTCCTGGTCACCGCCGACTGCGGCGGCAGCAACGGCTATCGCACGAGGCTCTGGAAGCTGGAGCTCCAGAGGCTCGCCGACGAGACCGGCCTTGAGATCGCCGTCCACCATTTCCCGCCCGGTACGAGCAAGTGGAACAAGGTCGAGCACCGCCTGCTCGGCGCCATCAGCGCCAACTGGCGCGGCAGGCCGCTCGTCTCGCACGAGGTCGTCGTGGAGCTCATCGGGGGCACCACGACCAGGACCGGCCTGCGGGTCCGCAGCGACCTGGACACCAGCGCCTACCCCGCGGGCGTGACCGTGCCCGATGACCAGATGGCGACCCTGCACATCGAGCGTGACGCCTTCCACGGGGAATGGAACTACACCGTCATCCCGCGTCCGCGCCTCTTGGACGACACAGTTATTGCGTAACGGCCCCTCAGCGTCGGCGGGCGGCGGCGCCATCCCGCGTGCCTGGTGGTGTCACCCGCAGCGCTGGACGATCCAAGTCCCGGAACTCAGTCTCGCTGACCGCGCCACTGGCGATGCCCCGGATCACCCGATCGGTCTCGTCGGGATCGTCTGGAGCGGGGACCCACGTCCCGCCGTTGCGCTCGACGAACTCGACCGTGGCGAGGAAGGCGCAGCGTTTGTTGCCGTCGGGCAGCGGGTGGTTCTTGACCAGATGCCAGCAGAGGACCGCCGCCTTGGTCGCGAAGTCAGGGTAGGCCTCGACTCCGCCGAAGCCGGCGCGCGGTGCGGCCAGCGCGGAGTCCGCGAGCCGATCCTGTTGAAGTCCGCGATGAGCTCGGCAGGTAGCCACGATACTGCCTTGCCAAGATGCACGCTGCGCGTGGTATCGTGCCCGCCGTCCGTCGAGGAGCCTGTTGGAGTGCGGCCCGGCGGGCGGAGGAGGGGTTCCGTGAGTCGTCCTGTGGGCATCACCCTGATCGCGATCGTGCTCGCGATCAGCGGTGTCATCAACATCCTCGTCGGTCTCGTCGGGATGGACATCCTCAAGATCGACCTGGGCACGCTCGCCTCGGGCGCGCAGGCCGTCGGAGCCGGTGCCTTGGTGTCCGGTGTGCTCACGCTGATCGTGGCCTGGGGGATGTTCAGCACGGCCGGCTGGGCGTGGCTGCTGACGGTCATCGTGATGGTGGTCCGCATCGCGGTCGATGCCTGGGCGGTCATCACCCACGGGCTCGGCTCCGCGATCGGAGGTGCGGCCGTCGGGAGCCTGGTGGTCTCCGCGATCATCCTGTGGTACTTCAACCGCCCCAGCGTGCGCTCGGCCTTCGGGCGCTGAAGGAGACCGGTCGATGACGAGCGGAACGGTCGGCGTACTGGAGGCGGCCTACGGTCAGCCGAGCCAGGCGGGCTTCGGGAGCGCGGTGTTCACGGAGCGGATCAACGACGGCGACCGCCTGGAGGACAAGGCGCTCGGTTGGTACCGGCACTTCCTGGGCGACCGATGGACGGCTGAGACCGAGGCGGCCTGGATGGGGCCGTGGCAGCAGGTGTACGAGCGACCCAGGGGCGCGAAGGCGGACATCGTCGCCGAGCTCCAGGGCATCACGGACCAGCACGCCGCGATCTCGGTGCCGATGATCCTCGAGGTCGTGGAGGACGCCGATGCGGCCCGGGCGGCCCTCTCGGCGGTGTTCGACGATCCGGCGATCTCCGAGCTGAAGGTCTTCGACCTGGGCGATGGCGAGGCGATGTCCGGCCTCCTCGTCGCCGGCCGCTCGACGACCGGGGACGCCGTCTTCCTCGTGTTCCTGCTGGACTGAACGACGAGGCTCCGAGGTGGACGGTCCTGCTCGAGCGGGAGTGGAGCCGGACCCGGACGGATCCTCGGGGTCACAGGCCGGCCGGATGCTCCGCGATGCTTGGACGATCCTCGACGGTCTGCCGCTGTTCTACCGGACGAACGCGACCCGTCCCCCCGAGGGGGCCCGGATGATCCTCCATCTCCACGGGTTCGCGATCTCCGGGACCTACCTTGCGCCCACCGCGAGCAGGCTCGCGTCCCGCTACGGTGTCCTCGTACCGGACCTCCCCGGCTTCGGGCGGAGCATCGAGCCGCCGCGACCCTACGACATCGATCAGCTCGGTGACGCGGTCGCCCGGTTCATGGACCTGCAGGGGATCGAGCGCGCAGTGCTCCTGGGCAACTCGCTCGGCTGCCCGATCACGGGCGCGATCCTGGACCGCCATCCGGCACGGGTCGAGGCGGCGGTACTCGTGTCGCCGGCGGGCGGCCCCTACAACCTGCCCCTCGTGCGGGGCATCGCCCAGCTCCTGCTGGACGGGATGCGCGAGCCCTTGGCGATGGCGCCGATCGCGATCGGCGACTACCTCCGTTACGGGGTCCGGCCGTCGCTCCACCTCATGCGATCGATGCTCCACTACCCGCTGGCGCATCGGGTCGCCGAGGGCACGCTGCCCGTGCTCGTGGTCATCGGCGACCGGGACCCGCTCGTCAGCGAGGGGCGGATCCGCGAACAGGCCGACCGTCTGCCGCACGTCACTGCGCTCGCCATCGAGGGCGCAGCGCATGCCCTCAACTTCTCCCACGCGGACCAGCTCGCCCATGTGGTCAGTGCCTGGCTGGAGGGAGTCCCCCTCGTGGGCGACCCCGCCGCGAAGGGCCGCGTCCGCGTCTTCAGTTGGCCGGCCGAGAGTCGCGGGACGCCGCTCGCGGGTCCGACCGCGAGCCAGCGGGACCGCACGGCTCCACCCGCACCCGCCGTGACACCTCCGCACGACGACGGCGACGTCGGCGCCCAACGACCCATGGGCAGACCGCAGTGAGCCTAGACTGCATCGCCCACCCAGCACCACGCCTCCCCGGTCCCGGCGACCGGAACGACCACACGACGGCGCCAATGCTGCGATCCCACAAGGAGACCCTGATGCGATCCCTGCCAGTGCTCGGAGCCCTCGTGGCGGCTCTGACGCTCGGTGCCAGCCCGTCGCTGGCCGCCGGTGACCCCTCCGCCAGCCCCGCGGCAGGCGCTGCCGTCGACCCGTACCAGCAGACGATCGACTGGGCCGACTGCGTGAAGGACGTCCCCGACGGCGACCGGTGCGCATCCGTGACCGTCCCCATCGACCACGCCGACCCCTCCGCGGGGACCACATCGATCGCGCTCAAGATGCGGCCGGCCACGGGCACCAAGGTCGGCACGCTCTTCCTCAACCCCGGTGGTCCTGGCGGCTCGGGCGTCGACTTCCAGGGCCCGTTCCTGCTGTTCGCCCCCAAGGCGCTGACCGACGTGTACGACATCGTCGGCTTCGATCCGCGCGGCGTGGGCCTGAGCGACCCGCTCGGGTGCCTTGACACGGCCGGCATGGACGAGCTGCTGGCCGCGGATGCCGACCCCGACGATTCGGCTTCGGTGGCCCGCTACGCGCAACTCGTGCGGGGACAGGGCGAGGCGTGCCTGCGGACGAACCCACAGCTCGCGAAGCACGTGACCACCGTCGAGACGGCGAAGGACCTCGACGTGCTGCGCGCGCTCGTCGGCGACGAGAAGCTCCACTACTACGGCGCCTCCTACGGCACCTTCCTGGGGGCCACGTACGCGGCCCTGTTCCCGGACCATGTGGGCCGTCTTGTGCTCGATGGGGCGATGGATCCCTCGCTCTCGGCCGAGGAGACCGCGCTCCGCCAGGTCGTCGGCATCCAGCGCGCCTTCGATGACTGGCTGGCCGACTGCCTGGCCAAGGGCTGCCCGCTCGGGACCTCCGCCGCGGAGGTCGAGGGCAAGGTCGCGGGCCTGCTCGGCGCGTTGGCGAATCAGCCGATGGCGAGCGGTGACCCGGAGCGGCCCCTGACCCAGGCGCTCGCGTTCTACGGCATCGCCGAGCAGCTCTACTCGCAGACCCAGTGGCCCTTCCTGACCCAGATCCTGGCGGCCGCCCTGTCCGGCGATGGATCGGGCCTGCTGGCCGGCGCCGACATGTACAACCAGCGCGGCCCGGACGGCTATGCGAACAACCAGCAGCAGGCCAACACGGCCATCAACTGCCTCGACGCGCCGCTCAAGCCGCAGCCGGCGAGCCCGCCGACCGAGGCGGACTTCGCGGCCGCGTCGTCACTCTTCGGCAAGATCGCCTACGGGTACGTAGACGTCGGGTGCACCAGCTGGCCCATCGAGCCGAGCGTGACGGAGCCCGACTACACGGCACCCGGCGCCGCCCCCATCCTCGTGGTCGGCACCACGCGCGACCCGGCGACCCCGTTCGAGAGTGCCCAGAAGCTCGCCGACCTCCTGGACTCGGGCGTGCTGCTCATCCGCGACGGCGAGGGCCACACCGCGTACCACCAGGGCAACGCCTGCATCGACGACGCCATCACGGCGTACCTCGTCGAGGGCACGGTCCCGGCCGATGGCACCGAGTGCGCCGCGCCGGTCCCCAGCCCTGCCGGGTCGCCGACGCCGAGCTGACGCCCCGTCCGGACGGCGTGGGCCGTCCCGGCGGTCGGATCACCGAGGCACGCACCCGACAGGAGAAGACATGCGAGGACCGCTCATCGGGGTCCGCCGGGACCGGGGCTCGCGGTATCTGCTGTTCATGATCGTGTCGTTCGCGGTCACGGTGGCCGCGGTCCGGTTGTACCTCGATGCGGCCGGCTACCCCAAGGTCGGCGGCGGGGGCCTGCACGTCGCGCACATGCTGTGGGGCGGCCTGCTGCTGGTGGTCGCGGCCCTGGTGACCCAGCTGTACGTCGGGCGGCGGGCGCTGGCCCTATCCGCCATCGCTGCCGGCGTCGGCGTCGGCCTGTTCATCGATGAGGTCGGCAAGTTCCTCACCGAGTCGAACGACTACTTCTTCGCTCCCGCGGCGCCCATCATCTACGGCGCGGTGCTGCTCCTGCTGCTGCTCTGGGCGCGCGCCCGCCGCGACGACCGACCCTCGGCGGCCGAGGCCACCCAGGGTGCCGTCGAGGCGCTCCGGGACCTCGCCGACGGGCGCCTGACCGGAGCGGACCGGGACCGGGCGGTGGCTCGCCTCCGGGTGAATGGGGCAGTGCCTGGTGATGACCTCCCCGGGGAGCTGCTGGCGCTGCTCGGGTCGCCGGCCGCCACGGCACGGTTTGCCCGTCCGGGGTGGGCGGAGCGGGTGGATCTCTCGGGCACCATCCGCCGGCCCCTGCCCGATCGACTCGAGCGGTTGGTCATCCGGGTCGGCCTGTTCCTGTCGGCGCTCACCGCGGTGATGGGGATGCTCCTCGCGATCGTCGTCCTGTCGGGTGACGTGGCGTCCGTCCCGGAGGTGGCGACGGGGCCGATCGAGTACCCGTCGGAGCCCGTCTGGGTGCTCCTGGTCGGGATCGTCTGGGCGCTGGTGGGGGTGGCCAACGGTGTCGCGCTCGTGCTGAGCCTGGCCGGGCGCCACCCCGCGGGCATGGCCATCGCCCAGTACGCCGTGCTGACCGGCCTCGTGGCGGGCGGCCTGCTCACGACGTTCGTGTCCCAGCTGGGCGCCCTGTCGGGCGTCCTGGTCCAGCTCGGGCTGCTGCTGCTGATCCTGGATCAACGCGGGCGCCTGGCTCAGATGGCAGCCGTCCGGGGCTGATCGGACGGTCCCGTGGCTCGTCCGGGGAAGGTGATCCCACCCCACTTCCGTACGCCTTTTCGAACATCCGTACGTCCCCGTGGTTGACGCCCGGGTGACCGCTCCGTAGACCGGGGATGTGCACGGACGTCGCCTCCTTAACTCGCGTCCGGCCGGGTTGGTGCCCACAGCCCGGCCGGCGCGCCACGGCCGATGACACCGCTCGAGATGCTGCTGTTCGGGGCGGCTTGTTACGTCCTCGGACTCGTGTCCGGCGCCCGGCTCATCCCCTGGCTCGTCGACCGCGGCTGGTTCCCGGTCCGTCCCCATCGCCATGGCTCCGATGACCGATGAGCGCCGACAAGGCTCGCGCGACGCTCATCCTCCCCCGTCAGGCCTGGCTCTCGAGGACGCGCCTGAGCGCTGCGAAGTTCGCCTCGTACTGCTTGCGACCCGCCCTGGTGATGACCGGCCACAGCAGCCGCGTACCTCACGCGCGAGACGGTCCGGGGCGGCTGACGCTGTCCGTGCCCGTGGCGCCTCGCGCGACCGAGGTCAGGCCGCGGCCCTCCGCCAGGTCTCAGGCCGTGACGACCGTCAGGCCGAGCGCCCTGGCTGCCTGCGCCTGACGCAGGTCGAACGTCAGGAACCCCAGACCCGGCTCGGCGACTCGCTGTGCGGCCGCGAGATGGAGCGCATCGAGGGTGCGCACGCCCGTCGCCTCGGCGATGGCGGCCGCCGACTCGCAGGTCGCCGCGTCCAGCTCGATGATCGAGATGGCGCCCAGGTCCTCGGCGAACGCGGCCCGGGCCGCCCGGAGCTCGCGCCCGGCCAGCAGACGGGCGAGGCTGCGGCGCACCTCGACGATGGTGTGTCGCGCCGTGAGCAGCATGTCGCCCCGAAGCAGGGCGTCGGCAGCCGACGAGTCCGGCTCGTCGACATAGCGCTTGAGGAGCGCGCTCGAGTCGACGTACGTGCTCAATCCCCGCGATCCTCGGCCAGTACGTCGAGCACCCGTCCCGACGCCTTCGACCGGCGCACCGGGCCGAGCGGGGCACCGGTGCCCGGGGTGACCCAGCCGGCCCTGATCCCCTCCTCGATGCGTGCCCGTCCCGGCACCGGACCGAGCACCGCCTTGGGCCGGCCACGGTGCGTCACACGCAGGACCTCACCTCGCTCCGCGCGGTCGAGGTACTCGGAGAGATGCTCCTTGAGCTCTCGGATCCCGATGTCGGCCATGTGGTCACATTACCACGCGGAAGTGCCCACAACGACGCCCACCCGGTCGGGCGGTCGGGTCCCCCTCACACTGGTCGCATGGACCACACCGACCACGTCCGGCTGATCCGGGACGGGGTCCTGGGCGGCGGCGCCGTCTGGGCCGACCTCGGCTCCGGTGACGGGGCGTTCACCCTCGCGCTGGCGGACCTCCTCGGGCCGACCGGCTCGATCCACAGCGTCGACCGGGATGGCCACGCGCTCGAGGTGCAGTCGGCGAGGCTCCGCGATGCGTTCCCGGACGTCGAGGTCCGGCCGATCGTCGCCGACTTCGCGCGGCACATCGACCTGCCGCCGCTCGACGGGGTCGTCATGGCCAACTCGCTCCACTTCGAGCGCGACAAGGCCGCCGTCCTGCGTCTCGTCCGCGGCTACCTTCGGCCGATGGGCCGCCTGGTCATCGTGGAGTACGACACGGACCACGGGAACCAATGGGTCCCCCACCCGTTCTCGTTCCGCAACTGGACCACGCTGGCCGCGGCGGCCGGGTTCCGGGAGACGCGCATGCTCGCGTCGGTGCCGAGCCAGTTCCTGGGCTCGATCTACTCGGCGGTCAGCGTCCGGTGACCGGTCCCTGTCCGATGGCACGTCACAGCGCTACGCGGCCGCCCACAGGCTGGAGATGGGCGTCGCCACGATCCGGTCGCCGAGTCGATAGGCACGGGGGCCCGTGTGCAGGACGACGCCCGCCACGAAGGCCGCGCCGACCCGGTCACGAAGCGCCATCAGGTGCCGCGCATCGGACGCGGTGGGTGCCGCGCTCGCCTTGACCTCGATGCCGACCACGTCGCCACCTCCCCTCTCGACCAGGACGTCCACCTCGAGGCGTCCCTGCTGCTGGCGCACATGGAGGAGTCGCGGGCGCGAGCGGGCCACCACGGTCGTCTTGCCCGTGGTGCGCGGCCCCACGATGTGGAGCGCGGCAGCTCCGCGAAGCTCCTCGATCAGTCGATCGACCAGCCGCGCTCGGTGTGGCCCCACGAACACGGCATACCGCTCTGCCGCACCCGTCGATGTCGCTCACACACGCTCTCTGATGTCGCTCACGCACATCGTCAGATGTCGCTGGCACGCGCTTGGCGGTCGCCTGAGCCGTTGGTCACCCAGCCCGCGATTGGCGAGGGGCAGCCGCCGGTCGACCCGTTCCACGACTGGGTCGGTGGCAGTGACGCTGGACCGGCGGCCGTCGATGATGTGGTCTATGGCTCGTGAGGTTCGTGGACACCTCCCTGCTGGGTGGCGCTCAGGCTCCGGCGTGATGCGAACCACGGTGCGGCCGCCCACCCGTGGTCGCCCGGCCATGCGCTGCTGACGACGAACCACGTGGTCGGCGAGCCATGGGCCTTCCTGCGGCGCCGCGATGGACAAGGGTCCTTCGAGCCGACGCCGGGACCTCAGCGGTCGTAGTGACGGGAGCAGGTCAGCATCCGGTACCCGCCGGCAGGGAGGCGCTCGAACGTCATGCGCAGCTCGCGGGAGGCGGACACGGACCACGATCCCTCCCGGTCACCGTGCAACTGGTGGACCCGCAGGGACGGGTGGCGCTCGTCCTGGTCCAGCAACCGCAGCGCCTTGAGGAACAGCCTGCGCTCAGCCGGGCTGAAGTCGCGACTCGCGAACGTCGCCAGGAAGGTCTCCGTGAAGTCGATGGCCGAGTAGGGGCCGCCGGCCACGAGGCCTAATCCCCCAGCGCGCCGAGCTCATCCTCGCTGAGTCTCCGGAGGCGTCCGTGGCGGGAGTCGGCATGGGCTTGACGCAGGAGTTCGCGGTGTGCCGGTGTGTACGCCCACGCATCCTCCCGGCGGAGCACGAGCACCGGCCGCAGCGTCAGGAGGTCCCGCTCGGCGTCCACCTCGAGCTCCAGCTCGGTCCCCCCGACGATCCCCAGCGCGCGCCGGCTCTCGACGGGGAGCGTCAGCCTGCCTTGGTCGTTGACGGTCACGGTCTTCATGCGTCCACGGTACCAGCGAGCCGTCGAGTCGCCAAGTCGGCATTTCGGCGCTGTGGCATTCGAACGCCGGTGGCCGGCGAGGGCGACCCGGTTGGGCACGTCCAGCTTGGCGAACACGTGCCGGAGATGCGTGTTGACGGTGTGCGGCGACATGTACAGCCGCCTGGCCACGGCACCGTTCGTCAGCCCCTCGGCCCTGGGTGCACGCCCGCTCGATCAGGTCCACGACCTCCTCGACGACCCGGTATCGGATGTCCTCGGCCGCTTTCGGATCGGCGGCGGCATCCTCTCGGGCCAGCAGCGCGGCGATCGCTGCCTTCCGTGGGTCCTCGGACCGCCGGCTCAGACCCAGCGCGGCGACGACCACACCGAACGGGCGCGTCCGCTCGAACGGATGTGCCTGACCGGAGAGGACCACCGCGCCGCGCGAGCGCGCATCGTCGACGACGTGCTGCACGAGGCGCGTCTTGCCGATGCCCGCCTCCCCCTCGATGACGAGCACCGAGGCGCGCCCCTCGAACAGCTCGCGAACGGCAGCGGACGCCAGCGCGAGCTCACCCTCCCGCCCGACGAGCGTCCCGGTCCTGGACACCCTCAACGCCTTCTCACGCCTTCTCCACGCCTCGAGGTCTTCGTCACGGTGGCCAGCGTCCAGCCTACGGCTCGACCTCAAGCGACAGACATCGTCCGCGCGCTCGATGAGATCCGCGAACGGGGACCCCGGCGCTGGCGCGAGCGGCAAGGTGATGATATCATTCGCTATCAAGGTGGAGGCACCCCCATGCCGAACGTATTGATCAGGGACGTCCCGGAGGACGTGCTCGCGAGGATCGACGCCAACGCGAAGCGCCTGGGTCTTTCGCGGGTCGAGTACCTGCGGCGTGCCCTGGCCAGGGAGCGCACGGTGGTCGGCCAGCTTGTGGCCGTCGATGATCTGGCGCGCTTCAGTGAGGCATTCGCGGACCTGGCAGACCCGGATATCACGCGGCGGGCTTGGGAGTGACCGAGTGGCTTATCGACAAGTCCGCTCTGGTGCGCCTGGGAGTCAGTCCAGATGCGGTGGAGTGGGCGGCCAGGATCGAGCGAGGGCTGGTGCGGATCACCTCCATCACGCGTCTCGAGGTCGGAT
>DAOTUX010000274.1:0-26302 GCA_034436475.1 Chloroflexota bacterium
CATGGCCATCGGTGTAGATGAGCGCGATGCCCCGGACGATGACCAGCGTGGCCAGCGTCGCGATGAACGGCGTGACCCCCAGACGGGTGACCACGATGCCATTGAACAGCCCGACGCAGCCCCCCGCGATGAGGCCCGCGAACATCGCCAACGGGGTCGGCCAGCCAGCCACGATGAGGGAGCAGGTGATGACGCCCGCGAGCGACACCACCGAGCCGATGGACAGGTCGAACTCCCCCATTGCCAGGCACAGCATCATGGCCAGGCTGGGGATGGCCACGATGCTCGCGTTGACCAGGAGGTTCTGGAGGTTCGTGGGTGACAGGAACGCGCTCGACACGATGGACAGCGTGACCACGATGAGGGCGGGCGGGATGGCCAGAGGCGCCGCGCCGATGGCCCGGTGCGCCGACTGCCACTGGGACCCACGCACCCGGGGCGTGCCTGGGCCGGGGGGGTCGCTCATGCGGCGACGCCGATCCGGGTCCCGGTCGTGGCGCACGAGATGACGTTCTCCTCGGTCAGGGTGGCCCCCTCGAGACGACCCACGACCGTGCCGTGCGAGAGCACCACGACGCGATCGCTCATGGCCAGGAGCTCGGGCAGGTCGCTCGTGACCATGAGCACGGCGGCGCCATCCGCGGTGAGCCGGTTGACCAGCTGGTGGATCTCCGCCTTCGCCCCGATGTCCACGCCACGCGTCGGCTCGTTGAGGATGACCAGGCGGCCCCCCGGGGCCAGGGCACGTCCCAGGAGCACCTTCTGCTGATTGCCGCCAGAGAGCTCGCCGATGGACTGGTCAGGGGCGCGGCTCCGAATCCGGAGCGTGTCGATGTAGCCGGTGGCGAGTCGTCGCTCCGCGGACGGCGAGAGCAGTCGGAGGACGCCGGTCCGCAGGCGCTCCAGCACCGCGATGCTGAGATTCTGCTCGAGCGACAGGTCCGGCAGGATGCCCGATCGCTTGCGGTCCTCGTGCAGGAACCCGACACCCGCCGCGATGGCGTCCACGGGTGTGGCCGGCGCGAACGGCTCGCCGCCCAGCTCCATGGACCCCGACCGGATGGGCAGGGCACCGAAGATCGCCTGGGTCAGGTCCGTCTGTCCGGCGCCCACCACGCCACCCACGCCCAGCACCTCCCCGCGACGGACCTCCAGGTCGATGCCGCGGAGGAGCGGGCCCGCGGACAGGCCCGTGAGCCGGAGCACGACCTCGCCGAGCTGGACGTGCTCTCGGTGGAAGACGGCCTCGATGTCACGACCGACCATCATGCGCACCAACTGCGGCTCGGTGGCTGTCGCGATCTCCAGCGTGCCCACGTTGCGACCGTCCCGCAGGACCGTGGCGCGGTCCGCGATCTGGAACACCTCCTCGAGGTGGTGGCTCACATAGATGACCGCACGACCCTCGTCACGCAGCCGTCGCACGACATGCATGAGCCGGGCGACCTCGGTCCGATTGAGGGCCGCGGTGGGCTCGTCCATGACGATGACCCGGCCCTCGTGTGACAGCGCCTTGGCGATCTCCACGAGCTGTTGGGTGGCGAGGGGCAGCTCGGCCACGCGGGCGTCGGGGTCGACCTCGACGCCCAAGGCCGCGAACCATCGCCGACAGCTCGTCCGCATCTCAGGATATCGGATGCCACGCGTCCGACGAGAGATGGGCTCGCGCCCAATGAACACGTTCTCGGCGACCGTCAGGTCGGGGAACAGCGTGAACTCCTGATAGATGACCGAGATCCCGGCCGCCATGGCGTCGCTCGGTCGAGCCGGCGCGAAGGGCGACCCCGCCAACAGCAGCCGCCCCTGGGTGGGTGCCTGGACGCCACCGAGGACCTTCAGCAGGGTGGACTTGCCCGCACCGTTCTCGCCCACGAGCGCGTGGACCTCACCGGCGTGGACGTCGAAATGGACGTCGTCGAGCGCCCGGACGCCCGGGAACTCGACCGTCAGATGCTGGACCTCGAGGACGGCTCGCTCGTCCCCGTCCCGGAGCGATGACGGCGCAGGGGCGCTGCCGGCATCGCTCATGCCGCAGCGTCTGTGACAGGGCGGCCCCTTGGCACGGCACGACCCAGGACGGCGACCGGGCGGGGCTGGTGCGGCGCCTCGCGTCGACCCACGGCGAGCGCGCCACGAGGTGCCGTCATCCCGTCCTCCCAGAACGGCTCCCAGGTCGCGGGCTCACCGGAGCCCGAGGTCACGGGACGGAGGCTCCTCCCGATCAGCCGACCGAGGGGCATGCTACACCCACCAGCCTCCCATCGGGCACCCACAGAGGGCTGCGGAGCCGGCTCGACGTCAGAAGGCAGCGCCCCGGCGCCGCGCTCAGGCGCCGTCGTCACGCAGTGGCGCGACCACCTCGCGGACCACCCGGTCGACTGTGTCCTCGCCCTGCCGGCCGTCCAGGTACAGGATGATGTGCCGCGCACCCTCCCGGACGTGCCGACGCGACCGCTCGAGGGCGGTCCGCAGGTCGTGGCGGTCCACCCGCAACTGCGCCGAGACCTCGATGCGCGCCGGGTCGCGGCCGATGGCATCACAGGCCCGCCTGATGGCATCGAGGCGCGGCACGAACTCGTCCGCGGGCAGGGCACCGCTGAAGTTCCAGCCGTCCGCGAGCTCCGCGACCAGGCGCATCCCCACCTGGAGTCCCTGCACGCCCAGCCAGATGGGCAGTCCCGCACCCTGTGGCGGCGGCGGGTCGTTGCGGGCATGGCGCAGGCGATACGGTGGGGCGTCGATGCTCACGCCGCCGCTCGTCGCGGCATCCGAGCCGTCGAGGGGCCACTCCCCTGCCGCCGGCTCGAGCAGACGTCGGATGACCAGGACCGCGGCACGCAGGTCACGCAGCCGCTGGCCGATCGGGTCGAGGTCCATGCCGTAGGCCGTCGTCTCCGGGACGTGCCAACCGGCCCCCAGGCCGAGCACGAAGCGCCCGCCGCTGGCATGGTCGAGCGTGGTGGCCATCTTGGCCGTGAGGGCGGGGTGGCGGTACGGGTTGGCGAGCACGAGGTGACCCACCTGGAGACCCGGCACGTGGTGGATGAGGGACGCGAGGGCGGTCATGCCCTCGAAGCAGGGCCCGTCGCCGTCCACCGGGTAGAAGTGATCGAACAGCCAGGCGGAGTCGAATACCGCCGAGTCTGCCGCGCGCCGCCAGATGGCCTCGAGCCGTTCCCAGCTCACGTGCTGTGGGGCGACCTTGAAGCCGATGCGCACGGGGGATGTCATGAGTCGATGCTACTCGGACCTGCGGCTCGGCCGGGCCATGGACCGTGATGCCCTTCGGCCCTCGGTCGAGAGACCTTCGGACCTGTGGCGCGTCGCCCGCGCCCGGTAGCGTGACATCGCACCCTCCTCGGGCTCGGCAGGACGAGCCCGACGGGTCGCGCCACACGGGATGGTCCATGACTGGTCGGATTGCTCGCATCGCCGCCCCGCTCCTGACGATGACCCTGGCGCTCGGCGCATGCGTCGGCGCCGGGACCTCGGGCGACGTGGCACGCACCCGGGTCCCAGGTGCGGTGACGGGCAGCAGTGCCCCGTCCGCCCAGCCCGGCACGTCACCTGGCGAGCCGGTGGCACAGCCGACAGCCCGGGCGACCCCGGGTGCGGCATCGGTGACACCGACCCTGCCGCCACCCGACCCGGCCGAGCCCACCCCCATCGTGGCGTCGGGTCAGCCGGCGCCACCCTTGGGCGACCTGGCACTGGGCGAGCGACCATTCGACCTGGCCGACCTCACGGGTCACCCGGTGCTCCTGTTCTTCGGCTACACCCACTGCCCGGATGTGTGCCCGATGACTGTGGGCGAGCTGGTGCTGGTGCTGCGCGAGCGCCCGGACGTGCGCGCTGTGTTCGTGACCGTGGACCCGGAGCGGGACACCCCGGCGTCCCTCGCGCAGTGGACCCGCTACCTGCCGGAGGGCTTCGTCGCCCTCACCGGGTCGCCCTCTGCCATCCAGGCCGCGGCCGATGCCTACGGGGTGCGCTACGCCCGCGTGGACAGCGGCTCGGCGTCGGGGTACGCGATGTCCCACACCGCGTCCGTCTTCCTCATCGACAGCCAAGGGAGCCAACGCTTCACATTCCCGTTCGGGACCGGCTGGGCCTCCATGGTCCGTGCCATCGATGCGTTGGCCGAAGCCGACAACGGAGGTGTCTCGTGAACCACCCACTCCCCCGCATCGTCCTCTCCATCGCGCTCATCGGGCTCGGCGGCGCCGTGGCACTGGGCGCTGACATGCCCGGTAGCCAGCCGCCTGCCGACCCATCGGGCGCGCCATCCGCCGTGCCCGCCTCGCCGGTGGTCGTGGGAGACCTCTCCGTGGAGGGCGCATGGGCGCGGGTCTCGCCCATGGTCGAGCGCGCCGGTGCCGCCTACCTCGTCATCCGCTCCCGGGGCGCGACGGACGACGCGCTGGTCGGCGCCACCTCGCCCGCAGCAGCGGTCGTCGAGATGCATCAGACCGTGGCCGGCGAGGACGGGATGATGACGATGCGCCCCGTGCCCGCCATCCCGGTCCCCGCGGGGGGCATGGTGGAGCTGGTGCCCGGTGGTTATCACCTGATGCTCATCGACCTCGTCGAGCCGCTCGCCGAGGGCATGGACGTGGAACTGGCCCTCACGTTCCAGAGTGGGGTCGTGATCACGGTCCACGCACCGGTGAGGCCCATGGTGCCCATGGGGTCACCGATGCCGATGGGGTCACCGGCGAGCATGGGGTCACCCGCGCCGATGGGCTCGCCAGCGTCGTGACGGTCCGCGCGCTGGCCAGGGCGATCCTCCTCAGCGTCCTGGGACTGGGCTTGGTCATCCCTGGGGTCGGCGCCGGTGCGTCGACCCCACCCTCGACGGCCCCTGGGCCCGCCCTTGCCGGTCTCCAACCCATGGTCGTGTCCACGCAGTTGTGGGTGGGCACCAACGACCTCCTGCTCGACCTGCTGGATGCGGATGGGGCGAGGCTCGATGATCCGGGCCTCACGGGCGACATCGACCTCCTGGGACCCGATGGGCTCACTCGTGGGGCATACCCATTGGAGCGGATCCGGCTGGCGGGTCGGGGTCGGTACCTGTATCGAGCCCGCATCCCCTTGGATGCGGTGGGTCCGTGGTCGGCGCGGGTCGCCACCCTGACCAGCGCGGGTCGCCCGCTCGAGGGGGAGGCGCGCTTCCAGGTGCTCGACGACGCCGGCACACCGGGTCTTGGCCAGCCCGCCATCCCCGTTCGGACGCCGACCATCGCAGGGTCCTCGCTGGCGGCCATCAGCAGCGATCGCGACCCGGTGCCCCAACTCTACTGTTGGTCGCTGGACGATGCGATCCGGGCAGGGCGGCCCATCCTGTATGTCATCGACACCGCTCGGCTGGGCGTCAACGATGCCTGTGGCTCGGCGATGGGCGAGGCGCGCATCCTCCGCGGGAGCTTCCCGGGGCTCGTGGTCATCCACGCCGAGCCGTACGTCGTCGGCGACACGGACACGGTCCTCACCGACCCATCCCAGGGTCCCGCGCAGACCGCCCCATGGGCGTCCGCATGGGGCGTCAGCGACCCGCCCTGGATGTTCCTCATCGCACCGGATGGGACCGTCCATGCGAAGTTCCAGGGCGTCTTCGGGACGGACGAGCTGCTCTCGGCCCTGCGGCACATCGCGCCATACGCGCCCGGCGGCCACTGAGCCGGACGCGCGGCGGGGTGCCCGCCCGTCGACGGTGCCACTATCGCGCCACATGGCTGACACCCCGACCATCCTCCGCCTCGACGAGCTGGTGCTGCGACCGTGGCGGCCCGATGACCTTGCCCGGATGCGCGATGCGGGCCTGGACCCCGAGGTCGCGCGCTGGATCCACCTCCCCCAGCCATTCGGGGTGGACGAGGCGACGGCCTACCTGGGAGCCGCGATGGCCCTGTGGCAGGACGGTACGGGAGCGTCGTTCGCGATCATGGACCAGACCGACACGGACCTGCTCGGCGCGGTGACCCGCTTCGGGCCCGAGGGCCATGCCGCGACCGTGGGCCTGTGGCTCGTGCCGAGCGCGCGGGGGCATGGGGTTGGGACCCGGGCACTCCGACACGTCATCGACTGGACCTTCGCCACCACGGACGTCGTGCGCATCGACTGCTACATCGAGGTTGGCAACGAGCCCAGCATGCGCATGGTCGAGCGGGTCGGGTTCCGGCGCGAGGGGGTGCTCCGGGCGTGGGAGACCGGCCCCCACGGACCCATCGACTGCGTCGTCTGGTCAGTGCTCCGATCGGACGACCCAGGGCGTCCGCGCGGGCCGTCGCCGGAGCAGGGGTTCCGAGCGCCAGGTGGTGGCGACGGGCGGCGGTGACGACTGTCGCCAGCGCGATGCCGGCGCTGGTCAGATCTGGAACAGCAGCTCCCGGTACTTGGGCAGCGGCCACAGGTCATCCGCCACCACGCGCTCAAGCTGATCGACGACCGAGCGCAGCTGCTCCTGCGCGGGGATGACCACGTGCGCGAAGGTCTCGGCCTCAGCGTGGACCGACCCGGCGGCATGGGCCTGTCGCTGTGCCCCATCAAGCGCGTCGATGGCCGCGACCAGGTCGTCGGTCAGGCCTGACACGCGGTCGCTCACCGTGCGCACGCCCACCGAGGACCCTGCCCGGGCCAGCCGGCCCAGGTAGTCGACCGCCGCTGGCAGGACCATAGTCCGGGCGATGTCGAGCGCGGTGCTCGCCTCGATGTCCTGGACCTTCGTGTAGCGGTCCCAGAACACCTCCGTGCGCGCCGCGAGCTCCCGCTCCGACAGGACGCCATGGGTGCCGAACACCCGCCTCGCCTTGTCGGTGGCGAGGGCCGGCAGGGCATCGACCGTGGTCCGGTTGATAGGCAGCCCTCGGCGCGCGGCCTCCGCATGCCACTCCTCCGAGTACCCGTCGCCCTCGAACAGGACCCTACCGTGCTCCCTCGCTATGGCTGACAGGATCGTGCCCAGCCCGGTCATGTCCCCGGGCTTGAGCCGCTCGAGGGCATCGGCGAGCTCCGCCAGAGAGTCGGCGACGGCCGTGTTGAGCACGGTCTGCGGCCAATAGATGGGCGCGGACGAGCCGACCGCCCGGAACTCGAACTTGTTGCCCGTGAACGCGAACGGCGAGGTGCGGTTGCGGTCGGTGGCGTCCATGGCCAGCTCCGGCAGCGTGGTCACGCCCAGCTTCACCGAGCCGCCCTTGCGCGAGCCCTTGGCGCCGCCCGCAGCCAGCTGCTCCACCACGTCGGTCAGCTGCGAGCCGAGGAAGATGGAGATGATGGCCGGCGGTGCCTCGTTGGCGCCCAGGCGGTGGTCGTTGCCGGCGTCCGCGATGCCCGCCCGCAGCAGGTCGGCGTGGACATCCACGGCCCGGACGATGGCCATCAGGAACGCCAGGAACTGGGCGTTGGCGTGGGGGTCGCTGCCCGGGTCGAGCAGGTTCTCGCCGTCATCGGTCGCCATCGACCAGTTGTTGTGCTTGCCCGAGCCGTTGATGCCGGCGAACGGCTTCTCGTGGATGAGCAGCATCAGGTCATGCCGCGTGGCGATCTTGCGCATGAGGCTCATGGCCAGCATGTTGTGGTCGGAGCCCACGGACGTCGCCTCGAACACCGGCGCCATCTCGAACTGCCCTGGTGCGACCTCGTTGTGGCGCGTCTTGGCAGGCACGCCCAGACGCCACAGCTCGCGGTCGAGGTCCATCATGTAGGCGAGGATCCGCTCCCGGATGGGCCCGAAGTACTGGTCCTCCAGCTCCTGGCCCTTGGGGGAGGGCGCGCCGAACAGCGTCCGGCCGGTCAGCACGAGGTCGGGTCGCTGCTCCGCGAGCCTCCGGTCGACCAGGAAGTACTCCTGCTCAGGGCCGATGGTCGTGAACACCCGGCTCGCGGTCGCATTGCCGAACCAGCGCAGGACACGCAGCGCCTGGGCGCCCACGGCCTCCTGTGAGCGGAGCATGGGGATCTTGTGGTCGAGCGCCTCGCCCGTGTATGACACGAAGGCGGTGGGGATGGTCAGCGTCACCCCGTTGGGCTCGACCTGGAGGAAGATGGGGCTGGTCACGTCCCACGCGGTGTACCCGCGCGCCTCGAACGTGGCCCGGATGCCGCCGGACGGGAAGGAGCTCGCATCCGGCTCGCCCTGGACCAGGTTCTTGCCTGAGAACTCGGCGATGGTCTTGCCCTCGCCCGTGGGAGCGAGGAAGGAGTCGTGCTTCTCGGCGGTGCTGCCGGTCATGGGCACGAACCAGTGGGTGTAGTGCGTGGCGCCGTGGGCCACCGCCCATTCCTTCACCGCGTGTGCCACAGCGTCGACGATGGCCGGGTCGAAGGGCTCGAGACCCTCCACGGTACGGCGCAGCTTGCGGTGGATGGGCTTGGCCAGGTAGGCCCGCTGCGCCTCGTCGTTGAACACGTACCGCCCGAAGATCGCCTGGCCCGCCTGCTCGACATAGTCCTGGGTAGGCGCGACCTTGACGGTCGCGATCTCCGCGATGGCCGATTGACGTGCGGTCATGTCACTCCCGTGGCTGTGTCAGCGAGACGCTTGGTGATGGCAGGGCGCCGTCCGGCTCGATCCGCGGTCGACGACCGACCGGCCGACCGGTCTGGCCGACCCGTGGCTCGCGAGGCACGCTGGCACCGCCGCGAACCAAGGGAGTCTATGAGAGGCGCCGGTTGCAGCGCGGTGACGCTTGGGGGGTGCGCCGGCATCGACTCGGTCACGGGCGTCGTGGTCGCGCCCTGGCCCGCGGCCACCCGATCGGGTCGCTCACGCGGGCGCGCGAGTGCCCTGGGCGACCGTCACGCGGACCTCAAGGCTGCCCCGTTCCACCGTGAGTGCGTGACCGTGAGGCAGCTCCTGCCACTCCGGGCCGTCGCCCGCCACGAAGGCGGATGCGACCACCACGCGGTCGGGCGAGACGCGGTACCACAGGCGGTAGTCGCGGTCCGTCTCGCCGTATCCGGCATCCCGGATGGTGGGCTCATGCCACCAGGCGATCGCGACGAGGCCGTCCTGGGTCAGCAGGAGCGCGTTGAGCGAGGTGGCCGTGGCTGCCGATGCGATCCGGCTAGCGGCATCAAGGAGTGCCCGATCGAGTGACGCGTCCCGTGCGGCTGTGCGGACCAGCGAGAAGTAGCGCTCCGAGTCCGTGTCACCGAGGGCGGGCGGCCCGTCTGCGGACCGGATGAGGGCATCGAGCGCCTCCGCTGGCTCAGCATGGCCGTTGTGGGCGAACGCCATCCCGTCGGCATGGAACGGGTGGGTGTTGGCGACCGTGTGCGGCATGCCCGGCGAAGCCTGACGGATGTGGAGCACGGACGCGTCCGTGCGGATGCCGGCCACCACGTCCCGCCACCGCGAACTCGCCGCGGCGCGCTCTGGTGCCTTGTCGACCACCGTTGTGCCACCCCCGGCGATGGTCGCGATGCCCCAGCCATGGCCATGCAGCCCCGAGAGGTCATCCAGGCGCTGGACCTCCTCGGGGGCCTGGTCCCGGACGAGCGCCGGGCTCGCGCTCACGACACCTAGGAGTCGACACATGCCTGCGCACGATACTCGTTCTGCGTCCGCGTGCGGCTGGTGCTGCAGGCGGTCGAACGCGAGTCGCCGGGCGCATGATCAGGCCGAGAGGCCTGTGAGCCTCCATGCTCGCAGGCCGTACGAACCGGCCCGTGCATCAAACCGCTGATGATCGGCTGGCCAAGTCGGCGGGGTCATCAGATGGCCGATGAGCGCGCAGGTCGGGGCGTCGGTCGGCCCGGTCAACCGCCCCGCGCATGACGCCCGGCCATCCGTCCGGCGCACCGGTCCCTCCAAGGCGTCAGTCGGCCATCCTGAGCAGCCCAAAGGAGCCGCCCTGCGGGTCGCCCAGGACAGCGAAGGTGCCGCCCGGGAAGGCCATCGGCGGCACCATGCTGGTGGCACCCGCCCGCACCGCCGCATCGTGGGTCCCTGTGATGTCCTCGACAGCGAAGTAGGCCAGCCAATGGCTGGGCACCCGCGGAGGCACCTGGGCCGGCATCTCGAGCGCGCCCGCCAGGCTCTCCTCGCCGTCGCGGAACTCCGTGTACAGGGTGCCATCGCCCATGTCGGATGTCCGATGCGACCAGCCGAACGCCGACTCGTAGAACCGGATGGCGCGCTCCACGCCACGCGCGTTGAGCTCGGCCCAGGCGAAGCCGTTCGGGCCCTGATAGCGCACCCCCGACATGTCCGCCGGCTGCCACAGGCCGAGCACGGCGCCCGATGGGTCGGCGATGAACGCGGCCGTGCCCATGGTCCCCACCGTGAACGGCGGCACGGCCACGGTCCCACCCGCGGCCGTGGCCGCAGCGACCGATGCCGCGGCGTCTGCGGTCCCGACGTACAGGTTCCAGTTGGCGCCTGGCATGGCCGGGTCCATCTGGCTCCCGAACCCGGCGACGTCCCGGCCATCGATCTGGGCCATCGCGTACCCGCCGTACTGCGGGTCCTCGTTGGTCAGGAGCGACCAGCCGAAGAGCCCGGCGTAGAACGCCTTGCTCGCGGCGGCGTCCCGGCTCATGTGCTCCACCCAGACGGGTCGGTGGTCGCTCATCATCGTGTCCTCCATGCGAGCATCCTGCGCGGCCGACGGTCACGGTCGGTCGGCTGGCTCGGCCAACCACAGTGCCACGGCTATCGGTCACCTGGTGTCAGGAACAGCCATGGTCAAGAACCGGTCGGTCGGGCCGGTCCCCCATCCTCTGCCACCGGCAGGCCGATGACCGCCTCGAGCAGACAGTGGTCCGAGCCCGATGCGTCGCAGTCCACGACACCGTCAGTGGGTCGAAGGTCGGGCGTCGTGAGGATGTGGTCGATGCGCAGCACGGCAGGCCCGTCGGGATCGGGCCCCCAGGTCGCGCCGGAGCCAACGTGGACCAGGCCGTCGGACAACGACCAGAACGCTGGCTCGAAGTCGTTCGTGTTGAGATCGCCCGCCAGCACAACCGGCAGTCCCGCGGCCTCCTGCTCCCCGATGAGCTCCCGTATCGCTCCCAGCTCGCGGTCCCGCCCCGATGACGACAGGGGGTTGGACGCGTGGGCCTCGATCACGGCGACCGCCGTCCCATGGATGGCCACGGTCGCGCGCAGGACCGGGAGTGATGGGTCGTTCGGGAAGGTCACCATGGGGTACGACGAGAGGATGGCGATCCCCCCGCGGGGCGCATCAGGGCGGATCTCCCGCCAGGGATAGAGGCGCGCGAGGTCAGGGTCCGCGGCGAGCGCGTCTGCCCGTGATCGCGGCACCTCCACCAGACCGACGACCGCCGGCGCCCGCGCCTCGAGGGCCGCGATGAGCCGGCCCTCAGGGTCGGCATCGGTGCCCAGGATGTTGTAGGTGACCATCCGGAAGCCATCGACGACCGGTGGCAGCGACGCACTCGGCGACGGCACCGCGCTGGCCGCCGACAGCACCCACAGGAGGCCCACGGCCACCACGGCCACCCGGACCGTGGCCCAGTTCGCGCGTCGCCCGCGCTCCCACCGCAGCATCGGTCGAGTATCGGCCGTCGCACGTTTGAGCGCCGCCGGCGCACCACGCGCCCCTTGACCGCGGGCCTACCGTGCACGGATGCGCGCGTCGTCGACGGGCCGATCGCTGGCCTTCGCCCTGACCCTGGCCCTCCCCACGGCCATGGGGCACCTCGCCCCGCCTGCCACGGTCGCCCAAGGCTCAGCGCCGACGCGCGCCCAGGGCTCAGCGCCGACGCTCGCCGGCTGCCCGGTCCTCCCCGCGGACGACATCTGGAACACGCCCGTCGACACACTCCCGGTTCACCCCAACTCGGACGCTTGGGTCGCCACGGTGGGCGCGGGCACGGGGCTCAAGGCCGACTTCGGGTCGGGGGAGTGGGAGGGCGCGCCCATCGGCATCCCGGTCACCGTGGTGCCGGGCGACCAGCCGCGCGTGGATGTGCGCTTCGAGTACGCCGACGAGAGCGACCCCGGACCCTACCCCATCCCACCCGACGCCCTCATCGAGGGTGGCCCGGACAGCGACGGTGACCGCCACATCCTCGTCGTGGACCGCGACGCGTGCGTGCTGTACGAGCTGTACGACGCGCGCTCGGGCACGGACGCGTCCTGGACCGCGGGCTCCGGCGCCGTCTACGACCTGCGCTCGTCGAGCCTCCGACCCGACGGCTGGACGTCCGCCGACGCCGCGGGGCTCCCGATCCTGCCAGGGCTCGTGCGCCACGAGGAGGTCGCGGCAGGCGAGATCGCGCACGCGGTCCGCTTCACGGTGCCCGACACGCAGCGGGCGTACCTGTGGCCCGCGCGTCACTTCGCGTCCGACGAGGGGGATCCGGCGTATCCGCCCATGGGCGCCCGGTTCCGACTTCGCGCGGATGTGGACATCGACGGCTACTCGCCCGATGTCCAGGTCATCCTCCGTGCGCTCCAGCGCTACGGCATGACCCTGGCCGACAACGGGTCCGCGTGGTACCTGTCGGGCGTGCCCGACGAGGGCTGGGACAACGACATGCTGCGCGAGCTGCTGGAGGTGACCGGCTCCGACCTGGAGGCGGTCGATGTCTCGTCGCTGATGATCGACCCCGACTCCGGTCAGGCACGCGGCATCGACGCGCTCCGGGGCGGCGCCGGCACCGAGCGTGCCTCGCCGTGACCGGGTCCATGCCGAGCCCGTCCGACAGGGGGCCACCTCACCCGGGCCAGGCGGCACGGGTGGTCCCGGAAGGACATGCCGCATCGCCCACCACGACCGGGCCGATGGTCCCTGCCCCATGCAGGGGGCTGCGCGCGAGCATCACCCCGTTGGCCTCGCGCCGACCGCATCCAGCGGTCGCGCCGGGCAGGACTTGGGAGGTCATCGAGAGATGAAGCGCAGGACCCTCGACCTCATCTTCAGCATCGGAGGCGTGGTCTTCGCCGTGGTGCTCCTCGTGCTCGGGCTGGTGCTCCAGAACCAGGCCGACTTCGCACAGAACTACGTGAAGACCCAACTCAGCGCGCAGCAGATCTTCCTGCCCGCGGCGGACGCGCTCCATGGCGAGCAGGATGGCCCGTTCGGCGCGTGCCTTGTGGCGTACGGCGCGGGTGACGAGGCCTCGCGCCTCATGACCACCGGCTCGCAGGCCGAGTGCTACGCCAACGCCTACATCGGCTTCCACATGGCCGAGTCGGCGAAGGAGGCCGGTTGGCCCGGTGCGACCTACGCCACGCTGGGTGGCATCGCGCGGGGCATCCAGGCCCAGATCGATGAGGCCGCCGCGGCAGGCAAGGACACGACCGAGCTCACGGGCCAGCTCGCCGCCGCCAACGGGCTGCGGGACTCGATGTTCCGGGGCGAGACGCTCCGCGGCATGCTCCTCACCACCTATGGGTTCAGCATCTTCGGGGAGCGGGCGGGCCAGGCAGCCATCCTCGCCTTCATCGGCGCGGCGGTCCTGTTCGTCCTCTCGATCGCGGGCTTCGTCCACGCGGCCCGGACGCCCAAGGATGAGGTCGTCTTCAGCGGGACGCTCCAGCCGCAGCCCAACACGACCGCCTGACACGAGGTTCGTGAGCCAAGCGCCGAAGGCCGGCCGAGCGATCGGCCGGTCCTCGGTCATCCGGGGGCCGGCACGGCCGTTCCGTCACGGGGCGGGCCGATCTCGCACTACCCCACCAGACGAGCGCGTACCCCGAGCGCGTCATATGTCCGCAGGGCCCGCTGGTCTCCCGTGAGGAGCATGCACCGATGGTGTCGTGCCGCCGCCCCTACGAGCGCGTCATACACCGCGCCCCCCGCGATCCGCAGGCGTGCCAACTCGGCGGTCAGGCTGACCGTCGCGGGGCCATCCAGGAACCATCGACCCGGGAAGTCGTGCTCCAGGAGTCGGAGGACCTCGGCCGGGCTGCGTCGGACGCCGCTGGGCATCCGGGTCAGCACCGAGTAGGTCTCGAACCAGGCATGCCCGCTCAGTCCCAGCCTGAGGCCTCGCGTCGCCTCCATCGTCCGGCTGTGCGCCTCATGGTCCGCGACCACCAGCGCCACGGCCGTGCTCGTGTCCAGCATCATGTCCACCGCGGGCGCGGCCGGCCCCGAGTCGGTCACGCGGAACCGGGGCCCTGGGCCGGAAGCCCTGGCGTCGGCCACCTCAGCGGCGGTCCGCGTCGCGCAGCCGCTCGACCATCTCCGTGGTCACCGCGACCCCCGAGGCCGGGATGACCAGGCGCCCATCCTCCTCGGCCACCACACCCGTGGTGGTGGGCTCGATCCGGATGGCCGCTCCGTCCAACTGGACCTCGACCTCGCTCGCGCCATAGACCCCGGCCTGCTCTCGGATCGCCCTGGGGATCACCAATCTTCCTGCCGCGTCTATGGTCGTACGCATGCCAACAGCATACCATCATCATGGCCTCGCGCCTGCGCAGCCATCCGCGAGGGGCTTCTCGCAGGATGCATCAGGTGGATACTTGACAGTGTGACGTGCCGCTGTCATGATACACCTCATGCCGACCGACCCCGGACATCCCATCGCGGACCTGGCAAGCCTCGCAGGCGTCACGCCAAGGACCATCCGTTACTACGTCTCGGTCGGCCTCCTGCCAGCGCCCGACCAGGCCGGTCGCGCCGCGCGGTACACGGAGGGCCACCTCCAGCGACTGCGGCTCATCAGACGGCTCCAGGACCAGCACCTGCCATTGGCGGCCATCCGGTCACAGCTCGCGTCCCTCGCGGACACTGAGGTGACCGCCGCGCTCGCGGTGCCCGAGCCGGAGTCGACCGGCTCCGCGCTCGACTACATCCGCTCCCTCACCACCACCCCGCGCCATCGCGTCGCGGAGGCCCAAGCCACGTACGTGGAGGACACCGGCACGTCACCTGTCGCCCTGTCGCCGCCTCGGCCAGCGTCGCTCGCATCGCCCACGACCAGGCCGGTCGCCGCGATGTGGGAGCGCATCCCGATCGCACCGGACGTGGAGCTCCACGTCCGCCGGCCCCTCGGCCGCACCACCCATCGTCGCGTGGAGCGGCTCATCGCCATCGCACGCGAGATCCTGGAGGATCGACCATGAACGCACCCGACTTCGCGCCGCTCCAGGTGGCCACGGACCGCCGCCTGGTCCGATCCCGATGGCACAGCCAGCGCTTCGTCGTGGCCAGGGTGGAGGCACCCATCGCCCGGACCGATGCCACCCGGCCCCCGGTGAACCTCGCCTTCGTGCTGGACCGCTCGGGCTCCATGTCCGGTGGCAAGCTCGCCGTGGCCGCGCGGGCTGTGGAGGAGGGGGTCGGCAGGCTCCAGCCCACGGACCGCTTCGCCGTGGTCTGGTTCGATGACTCGGTGGACGTGCTCGTGCCGGGCACGCCAGCCACCGCCGATGCGCGTCGCGCCGCCATCGAGCGTCTCCGGTCGGTCGTCGTGGGCGGCTCCACCAACCTGGGCGCGGGCTGGCTGGCGGGTTGCGAGCAGGTCGCGACCTCGCTCCAGGACCAGGGCGTCAACCGCGTGCTGCTGCTCACGGACGGCCAGGCGAACCAGGGCATGACTGACCCCTCGGAGCTCGCCCATCATGCCGCCGAGCTCCGCCTGCGCGGCGTGTCGACGTCCACCTTCGGGGTGGGCGACCAGTTCCAGGAGGCCCTCCTCCAGGGCATGGCGCAGGCAGGGGGCGGGCACTTCCGGGACATCGCGGACGCGGCCGCCATTGCCGATCAGCTGAGCTCCGAGATCGGCGAGAGCCTCGAGGTGGTGGCGCGGGACGTCGAGTTGCGTCTCACGCTGTCCGACGGTGTGCGTGTCGAGAGCCTCGGGGCGTTCCCCGTGACCCAGGTCGCCGGCGGCTCGGTCGTCGCGCTCGGTGACCTGGTGTCCGGGCAGTCGCTCGAGGTCCCGCTGCGGCTCTCGTTCCCAGTGGCCAAGGTGGGTGAGACCCACGCCGCCGTGGTTGCGCTCGGGGATCGCGATGGCGTCCTGGGCGGTGCCTTCGGACGGCTCTCATGGGAGCACGCGGACGACGCCGCGAACGACGCCCAGCCGCGTGACCGATCGGTCGACCGGGTCATTGCCGGTGTGTTCGCCGCTCGCGCCCGCCAGGAGGCTGTGCGCCTCAACCGGGCCGGGGACTACCGTGCCGCACGGGCCGTGCTGGAGGCGACCGCTCGAAGGATCCGAGGCTATGCGGGTGACGATGCGGAACTGCGTCGCATCGCCGACGAGCTCGCGCAGGCCGCCGAGACGTTCGAGCGCGTCATGCCCGAGCGCAGTCGCAAGGTCGCCTACGCGCAGAGTGCGTACGCGCTCCAGTCCCGCGCGGCGGACGGAGCCGCCATGCGCGCGCGTCGCTGACGCGCGGTCAGGCGG
This sequence comes from Chloroflexota bacterium, assembly GCA_034436475.1. GTDB lineage: Bacteria > Chloroflexota > Limnocylindria > Limnocylindrales > CSP1-4 > JAFMJV01. The sequence continues at coordinate 16,336 of DAOTUX010000274.1, forward strand.
TCCTGATCGTGCCGCGCAGGATGTCGGCGGCCGGTGAGGCCAAGAACGCGATGACCTCGGCCACCTGCTCGGGCCGGATCCACCTGGCCGCGACCTCGTCACGGTAATCTGACGAGCCGAGCCGCTCGGAGGCATCCGCGAGCGACCGCTCGAGCAGCGGCGTCTGGACCGACCCGGGGCACAGTTCGTTGACGCGGATGCCGGTGCCCGCCAGACGCTCCTCGAGGGTGAGGGCGAGCCCGTGCATGCCGCCCTTGCTCGCCCCATACGGGATGGACCCGCTGGCGACGAACACGCCGGCGACCGAGCTGACCAGGACGATGGCGCCCGCCCCGGGCGGGAATCGGGGGACCAGGTGCTTGGTCATGAGGAACGTGCCACGCAGGTTGACCCTGATCACCTCGTCCCAGGTCTCCGACGGCACCTCCTCGATGGGGATGCGCTGGGCACGCATGATGCCCGCCACGTGGGCCAGGACGTCGACAGCGCCCCCGAGCCAGTCGACGGCCCCGGCGACCGCCTGCTCGACGGCGGGCTCGTCCGTGACGTCGACCCGCCAGCGCCGCACTCGCTCGCCACCGCTGGCGTCCTCCGGGAACGCGACGTCGAACGCCGCCACCTGAGCGCCACCACCCGCCAGTCGGTCCACCGCCGCCCGGCCGATGCCGCTGCCGGCACCGGTCACCAAGACCCGCCGGCCCTTGAGTTCGATCACGCCTCCACCCTCATGACACCTGACCCGCGGGATGACGCATGGCCCGCGTACCGACGGGCGAACGATGACCCCGGTCACAAGGACCGTCGGCCAGCCGCTGCGGCAATCGCTTGAGGGACCCGAGGGTCCGCCACGACGACCGCGGGTGCGCATCGCGTCAGCTGAGCATAGCGGCGCCATCCTCGGCCTTGGGGGGCGCAGGCCCATCTCGGGGTGGCAGCCCAGATACCCTGGCGAGGTCACCATCCCGAGAGGCCACGCCGGTCAGACTCTCGACGCCGTCATCCTGTGTCACCAGGTCCGGACCATCGCGCTGGAACGCATGACCGCACGTCGGCTCGGTCGTCACCCCGAGTTCCTGACCAGTGCTGCGCTCCGGTCCCAGGTCCGCGTCGCCCTCGCCCACCACCTGGGTCTCGACCTCCCGGCGACCTCGACGGGGCCGCCCTGATCCGAGTGGTCCCTCGCCCGGGCGGGCGGTGCGGCAGTGCGCCCGTCGCACGGACGCCCTGAGCACTCGTCCGATGGGCCTGTGTGGCCTGCTACCCCTGCCTTGCCCCCGGTGACGTGGGGCACCGGCTTCGAGTGCAGCCGCTTGACAGCCCACGACACGGGCGTACGGTGACCGCTGGCTGATTGGCAAGATCTGGAGGTCCCCTCATGGCCCGCTCACGAAGGACGATCGTGTCCATGTTGGCGACCCTCGTCGCGATGCTCGTCGCAACCGGCCCGACCGCCGTGGCGGCGACCGGCACCTGGGGACCCCGGGTCACCATCGCGCACGGCAACGGAAGCCAACCGTATGCCGCGGTCCTCGAGGACGCCGCGTTCCGCGGCGAGCGCGTGGCCGTCGGCTGGTCGACGCCGCTCCCGGGTGCGGGCGACACCATCCGGGTGCGCCGGAGCAGCAACGGTGGGAGCTCCTTCGGCGCGTCCACCCTGGTGCGGACCCATGCCCGCCAGGCATCGTTCGCCTGGTGCTCGGACGGGACGCTCGTGTCGGCATTCGCCCACTTCCACGATGGGGCCGGCGCCTATGTGCTCGACCTGTGGGGGATGCCCGGCGGGACGCGCTCCATCACCACGGGTGCCACCACGCCCCGCTGGCCCGACGTGGTGTGCCCCGGGCCGTCCCAGGTCGCCTGGGTCGCGTGGGTGGCGAGCGGCCAGGCCTACCTGGCGCGCGTCACCACGACGGACCCGGGCCTGCCGGTGACCGTGGTGGTGGGTGCCGTGGACTCCATGCAGTATGGCCCTGTGCTGGTCCCATCTGGAGATGGCGTGCTCGTGGCCTGGGCGGCGCCCAGCGGTGACATCCTGGGCCGGCATGCGACGACCGGTGGAGGCGGCATCACGCTGGAGAGCTCCTTCGTGATCGGCGATGGCTCGCCGACCCACCCCGCGACATTCCCGGTGATGGCTTCCAGCGGACCGCGAATCGTGGTCGCCTGGGAGCGGTGTGACGTGCGCACGCGGGTGAGTCAGAACGGCGGCGCCACGTGGGGCCCGGAGCGACGCCTGTCCAGCTTTGGCTGTGACGTGGCAGACGTGTACGTGGCGCCGAGGAGCGTCGGCGTGCGCGGGACCAAGATCGCGGTCGTGTATGGCATCGGTGGTCTCGGCGGCGGCGAGGAGCGCCTGGTGCAGTCCGCGGACTACCTCGACCATCGCACCAACCAGCGCCTCGCCGGCGATCTCGATGAGGTTGCCATCGGCTACACGGAGGTCAGCGGCAAGACGCGCCTGGCGGTCGCCTATGACTCGGGTGCGTACATCCGCTTCCGCCGGTGCAGCGCCGCCACCTGCGGGGGCTTGTGAGGCGGGGTCGCCCAAGGCACCCGGGGGTCCGTGGGCATCCCCCCACGCTGGCGCGCGTGCCACCCGACCTGTCACACGTCATGCGTACCGTCCTCGTCGCGGGCCCGGTGCGCTGACCCAGACGGTGCGCCGGCCCGCGCCATGACACGATCGCTGGTCGTGAGCTGGCCGAGCCCGCCGCGTTCCTCGAGGATGGCCGCGAGACAGGTGCTGCTCCTGCCCTGACGGGAGCCGACGCGGTGCAAGGCCCGCCGGTCGCGCTGGATGCTGAGGTCCGCAGGACCACCGCCCGACCCTCCCTGCGATCCCCTGCCGGCCCGAGCACTGTCCGATCCCGCCGTGTACCGTGACGCCATGGCCTTCGACGAGCGGCTTGCGGAGCGCATCCGGGTCGCCCTGGCGGACAGGGAGGGAATCCGCGAGCAGCGGATGTTCGGTGGCATCGCCTTCATGGACCGCGGCAACATGGTCGTGGGCATCACCCGGGATGTGCTGATGGCACGCGTGGGCGCCGCGGCCATGGAGCGCCATCTGGGTGAGCCCGGCGCGCACCCCATGCGCATGGGCGAGCGCACCATGGCCGGGATGGTCGGGGTGTCGCCGGAGGGGGTCGCCACCGACACGCAGCTGCGGACCTGGCTCGACCGCTGCCTCGCGTTCACCGACACGCTCCCGTCCAAGGGCTGACACCGGTCGCCGGGGCGCGCGCATGGTGCGGTTCATCCATACCGCCGACCTCCAGCTGGGGATGACCCGGCGGTTCCTCGACGCGGACGCCCAGGCCCGCTACGCGCAGGCGCGCATCGATGCCCTGACCAACATCGGCGTCCTCGCCGCGCGCGAGGGGGCGCGGTTCGTGGTGGTGGCGGGCGACGTGTTCGAGACCAACCGGGTCCGACCCCGGACGGTGGGTCGCGCCCTCGAGGCGATGGCCACGATCCCGGTCCCGGTCCTGCTGCTGCCGGGCAACCACGACCCGCTCGATGCGGCCTCGGTGTATCGGTCCCCGACGTTCACGGGCGCGAGGCCACCCAACGTGACCGTCATCGAGGACGATGGGCCGCTGCAGCCGCCCGGCGTGGACGGGGCGCTGGTCATCGGTGCCCCATGGCACACCAAGCGCCCCCTGGGCGACCTCGCGGCCGAGGCGATCGCGACCATCGACGCGCCCGCGCCCGGGGATGGCATCGAGCGCATCCTGGTGGCCCACGGGCCCATCGACTTCCGAGGCGAGGCCCACGAGCCGTACACCATCCGTCAGGCGGTGCTGGATGAGGCCATCGCGAGTGGCCGCGTGGGCTACGTGGCCCTGGGCGACCGGCACTCCACGACCGCGGTCGGTGCCACCGGTCGGGTGTGGTATGCGGGGTCGCCCGAACCCACGGCACATGACGAGACGGACGCCGGCAACGTCCTGCTGGTCGACCTCGACCGGTCCCGATGCGACGTCCGGCGCATGCCCGTCGGCACCTGGCGCTTCGTGTCCCACGCCTTCGAGGCCACCCGCGACACGGATGCGGACGCACTGAAGGCGCACCTCGACGCGCTCCCCGACAAGGACCGGACCGTGGTCCGGCTCACCCTCCGGGGCGTGGTGTCACTCACCGACCATGCCCGCCTCCACCGGGTCATCGAGGACGCCCGCGAGGTCTTCGGCAGCATCGAGGCCTGGGAGGCGACCAGCTCGCTCCACGTCCGGCCTGACGACGACGACTTCGCCGACCTCGGTCTCACGGGCTTCGCGAGCGCCTCCGTGGAGCGACTCCGAGCCATGGCCACCGGGACGGGTGATGAGGCCGACACGGCGCGTGACGCCCTGTCCCTGCTGGTGCGGCTCGCGCACGGCCGGGGCGCCGGCAGGTGAGGATCCTGGGCGTCACGCTCCGGGACTATCGCGGCACCACGGACCGGAGCGTCGCCTTCGCGCCCATGGGGGTGACCGTGGTGGAGGGGCCCAACGAGATCGGCAAGTCCAGCATCCCCGAGGCCATCGACCACGTGTTCGACGACCTCGACTCGAGCGCCCGCCGGGAGCTCCAGGCAGTGCGGCCCGTGGATCGTGACGTGGGTCCCGACGTGACCGTCGAGATCGAGACGGGCCCCTACGCGTTCAGCTATCGCAAGCGCTTCCTGCGACAGCCCATCACCGAGCTCCGCATCGCCAGGCCGCGCGCCGAGCAGCTGACCGGGCGCGCGGCGCATGACCGCGTCCAGGCGATCCTGCGCGAGACGGTGGACCTCGCCCTGTGGAAGGCGCTCCGCGTCCAGCAGGGCGACCTCGTGGGGCAGGCACGGCTGGCGAGGCAGACATCGCTCGCGCGGGCCCTCGACCGGGCCGCGGGTGCGACGCCCGCCGGGGACGGGGAGCACAGCCTGTTCGATGCGGCGCACGACGAGTACCTGCGCTTCTGGACCGAGACGGGTCGGCGGAGGCAGGAGGAACTGGCGCTGGAGCGCTCGATCGAGGATGGGGCAGGCGAGGTCGAGCGCATCCGCGGGGCCATCGAGGCCGTGGAGGCGGACGTGGAGTCCAGCCTCGACCTGCGGACGGAGAGCCAGCGCCTCTCGGTGCGACGCGCCGAGCTGCGGTCGCTCGTGGACGAGGCACAGGCCCGCGTGGACATGCTGGGGGCGCTGGAGGCGGGGGTCGCCACGGCGGCCGTTCGACACGAGGCCGCGCGGCTCGCCGCGGACGGCGCGCGCGCGGCCGCCGGAGCGCGCACGGCGGCCGTCGTCGCCCGGGATGAGGCGGAGGCCGATCGCGCCCGTCGTGAGGCGGCGATGGCACACGACGCGACGAGCCTCGAGGAGGCTCGGGCCGCGGTCCAGGCAGCCGATGGCACCCTCGCCGCGGCACGTGCCGAGCGGGACCGCCTGCGGGCGGTGGCTGACGCCGCGGAGGCGCGACGCTCGCGCGCCCGGGACGTGGCGGAGCTTGCGGGTCTCGACGATCGATACGCGCGAGGCCGTGCCGCGAATGCCGCCATGGCCGCGGCGGCCGACGACGCCGCGCTCCCGGTCACCGCGGAGGTGCTGGCGGAGATCAGAGGGCTCCATCGCGCGGTGGAGTTGGCGCGCACCCGGCTCGACGCGGCGCGACCCCTGGTCCGGATCACCGCCCGCACCGCGCTCGAAGGGGCGCTCGATGACGGGCCGCTACCGCTGGCCCCGGGCGCCCCTGTGGAGCGCCGGGTGGAGCGGGAGCTGCGCATCGACCTGCCGGGCATCGTCTCGCTCGTGGTCACCGCGGGCGACGCGGTCGAGGCGCCGGGCGCGGAGCTCGCCCGGACGGAGGCACGCCTCGCGGACGCCCTGCGGACTGCGGGCGTCGGAGGGCTCGCGGAGGCGGAGGCGCTGCACGCGCGCCGCGAGGACGCCGTGCGGACCATCGCCGAGCAGGGTCGCATCCGCGAGGGGGTGCTTCAGGGCATGATGGCCCGGGAGATCGCGGAGCGCATCCTCGCGCTTCGGGAGCGGCTGGCGACCCACGAGCCGGACGCCCCGACGCCCTCTGACGTGACCGGCACCGACTCGGACGCGGACCTGCGGGGGACACTGGATGACCTCGCCGCAGCCGAGCAGGCATCGCGCGCCGCCGAGCAAGCGCGAGAGACCGCGGCCCTGGCCCTCCTGGACATCGAGGTGGCCGCCGGTCGTCGCGAGGCGGAGATGCGCATGGCGTCCGACGAGCTGGCACGGCGGGTGGCCGCGCTCGACGAGGCGCGCGACACCGCGTCCGACGACGCGCTCGCCGCCCGCGTCGCGGAGGCCGAGGACGCGGAGCGCCGGGCGGCCGAGGAGCTGGCCGCCACCCGTGACGAGCTGGCACGACACGGCCCCGACCAGGCGCGTCGGGAGCTGGCGGGGGCGAAGCGGACCCTGGAGCAGGTGGAGGTCGAGCAGCGGCTCGTGCAGGACCGCCTGCTCGAGGTGACCACGCGCCTCCGGGACCACGGCGAGGACGGGCTCGCCGAGGACCTCATCGAGGCCCAGACGACGCTGGACCGCCTCGACGCGGAGCTGCGACGCCATCGGGCCCAGGCCGCGGCCCGACGGCTGCTGTTCGAGACCCTGCGCGAGGAGCGGGACCGCGCGCGTCGCTCGTATGTGGGACCCCTGCGCACCGAGATCGAGCGCCTCGGCCGGGTCGTGTTCGGGGCCGACTTCGCCGTGGAGCTCGACGAGGCGAGCCTGGAGGTCGTGAGCCGGACCCAGGGCGGGCGCACCATCCCGTATCGGAGCCTGTCGGTGGGCGCCCAGGAGCAGGTCGCGATCATCGGCCGGCTGGCGTGCGCGCGCATCGTCTCGGGGGACGGCGGCGTGCCGGTGATCCTGGATGACGCCCTGGGCAACTCGGACCCGGTGCGCCTCGCGGCCATGGGCGAGGTGCTCGCGGCGGCGGGGGAGCAGTGCCAGGTCATCGTCCTCACCTGCCAGCCCGAGCGGTACGCGCACGTGACCGACGCCACGCTGGTCCGCCTGGTCTGAGCGCCCGGCTACACTCCGAGTCATGGGCCTCACGCGCATCATCATCGGCGGGGTGGCGCTGGTCGCAGCGGCACTCATCGTGCCCGGCATCCAGCTCGCGTGGAGCGAGGACCCGATGCGCTCGGCCGTCGTCCTGATCGTGCTCGCCGTGCTGTTCGGGGTCATCAACGCGTACCTGCGACCCATCCTGCGCGTGGTGAGCCTGCCCGTGAACCTGCTGTCCATGGGCGTCGCGTCGTTCGTGCTCAACGCCGCCCTCCTGCTGCTCCTCGCGTGGTTGGTGGACGCGGTCTGGGAGCCGGTGCTCCACCTGGGGGCCTTCCCGCCCACCCTGGATGCCCAGGCGCTCATGGCGGCCGTCGCGGGGTCCGTGGTGGTGAGCGTGGTGACCACGATCATGTCCGTCCTGGTGCCCGATTGAGCGCTGGTGCCCGAGTGGGCGACGTGCCCCCGGCCGACCGGCGACGCGTCAACTCCGGCTCGCCCTACGAGGCACCCATCGGCTTCAGCCGCGCCGTGCGCGCGGGCGACCGGGTGGTGGTCGCAGGCACCGCACCGGTGTGGCCCGATGGCTCGGTCGACCCCGACCCCGAGACGCAGGCGGCGCGCTGCCTGGCCATCATCGCGGACGCCCTGGGCGCGCTGGGCGCGAACCCAGAGGACGTGGTGAGGACCCGGATGTACCTCGTGGACGCGGCGGACTGGGAGGCCGTGGGCCGGGCACACGGGCGCATGTTCGGCGAGGCCCGACCCGCCGCCACGATGGTGGTCGTGGCGGGCCTCCTCGACCCCCGCTGGAGGGTGGAGATCGAGGCCGAGGCCATCATCCGCTAGAGTCCCGTCCGTGTCGCGTCGCATCCTCGTGTTCCAGGACCCTGACCGCTTCGTCGCGGGCGCCATCGGCCGCCCCGGGCAGCGGACCTTCTTCCTCCAGGCGGTCGATGGCCGTCGGGTGGTGTCTGTGGTCCTGGAGAAGGTGCAGGTGGCGCTCCTCGCGGACCGCATCAGCGCGGTCCTCGCGGAGTTGCGTGCCCGGGACGTCTCGGGCGCCCCGGCGGAGGACGCCGAGGGCCTCCCCAATGACGATGACGAGGCTCTTGACGAGCCCCTGGCGGAGGCCTTCCGGGTGGCGTCGCTGACCATCTCGTGGGACGGCGAGGCAGCCGACATCACCGTCGAGGCGCGCTCGGGCTACGGTGACGAGGGCCAGGAGTCGGACGAGGACGAGGGCGACGACGCCGACGACATCCCGGATGATGCGGCGGAGGGACCCGACGTGCTCCGGGTGCGCCTTGCCGGTGCCGCCGCGCTGGGCTTCGCACGTCGGGCGGCGCGGGTCGTCGCGGCAGGCCGCCCACCCTGCCCGTTCTGCGGGCAGCCCCTCAACCCGGAGGGTCATGTGTGCGTGCGCACCAACGGGTACCTCAACTGACGCACGGCCATCGGGGCGGACGCACCTGGTCCGCCGGCGCCGCCATCGACACGCCGACCGCCCTCGAGCTGCTGCGCCACGGCGACCTGGTCATCGAGGGCCGGGTCCGCGATGCCTCCAACGTGGTGCTGTGGTGCGCCATCACGGGACCCGCCACTGTACCGGTCACGAGCGACGCGATGGCCGGGAGCGACCAGGGCCGGACCATGGGCGAGGAGGGCCCCGGTGACCTGGCCCCAGCCGTCCCCGCCTTCCACGTGGCCTACAAGCCCATCAGGGGCGAGCGTCCGCTGGACGACTTCGCGGAGGGCACGCTGGCCCTCCGGGAGGAAGCGGCCTGGTGGGTGTCCGAGGCGCTCGGCTGGTCGGTCGTGCCACCCACCATCGTGCGCGACGGCCCCGCGGGGCGCGGCGCCGTCCAGCTCTGGATCGAGACCGACGACACCGTGGACCTGCTGCGCATGATCCTCGTGCGGGACGAGCGCCTGCGACCCATGGCCGTGTTCGATGCGCTCGTCAACAACGCCGACCGCAAGGGAGGGCACCTGCTCGTCACCGAGGAGGGCGCCGTCCACGGGATCGACCATGGCATCTGCTTCGCGACCGAGCCCAAGCTCAGGACCGTGCTGTGGGGCTGGCGCGGCGAGCCCCTCACGGACGAGGAGCGGACCGACATCGGGCGTGTGCGGGACGCGCTCCGCGAGGAGCTGGGCGAGCGCCTCTCCTCCCTGCTGAGCGAGCGCGAGGTGGAGGCGCTGCGCGCCCGCGCGGGAAGCCTCCTGGCAACCGGTCGCCTGCCCCTGCCCGACCCACATCGTCACGTCATCCCCTGGCCGCCATTCTGATGGCGCGATGCCGGCGCCGCGCAGGCGATCGGGCACGAACGCGGGTAAGGTGACGCACGAGCCGACCGCCCCAGCGGACCGGCCCAGCAGAGGAGACATCCCGATGCCCAGCCTCGCACGAGCCACATGGCGCACGCTCCTGACCGCCGTCTCGATCGCGCTCCTGGCCTCCAGCCTGGTCGTGACGCCGACCGCGGCTGCGGGGAGCGTCGGCTTCTCGACGGTCCTCAGCGGCTACAGCCACCCGGTCCTGGTCACGGCGCCACGGGGCAGCAGCAGACGCATCTTCATCGTGGAGCAGACCGGGCGCATCCGTGTGGCCACGTACAGCGGCGGCCGGTGGCGCAAGGAGGGCACCTTCCTCGACATCCACGATCGGGTGAGGTATGGCGGCGAGCAGGGTCTCCTGGGCCTCGCGTTCGACCCGGGCTACGCGAGCAACGGTCGCTTCTATGTCAACTACACCCGCAGGCCGGACGGCGACACGGTCGTGGAGGAGTACCGACGGTCCAGCAGCACCCATGCCAGCAGGTCATCGGCGCGACGGGTCATGCGCATCAACCAGCCGTACGCCAACCACAACGGCGGCATGATCGCGTTCGGGCCGGACGGCAACCTGTACATCGGCACGGGCGACGGCGGCAGCGGCGGCGACCCGGGCAACCGGGC
>DAOTUX010000275.1:0-55070 GCA_034436475.1 Chloroflexota bacterium
CCGCTGCTTGAGGCGACGCTCGATCTGCCCGGTCACGAGCAGCGTGCGTCCGAGCTCGAAGGGCTGTGGCAGTCGGGTGTGCGCCTCCATCGCGCGATCGATCGCGGCTCGGGCCCCCACGGCATCGCCCCGGTCCGCCGCGATCAGTGCCCGGCCGCGGGCCGCGATCGCCGCGTGCCACGATCGCGCGCTGGCGCGCCCGCGCTCCTCGACATACGCGAGCACCTCCTCGGCCTCTTCGAGGCGACCTACCGCGACGAGGGCCTCCACCTCGTTCTGCACCACCCCCGAGATGGAGAGCTCACCCACACGGAGTGTCCGTAGGTCCCGGCTCGCGGGACCCAGATGCGCGAGCGCCCCGCTCGGGTCATGGCGGGACAGCTCGATGAACCCAAGGACACCCCTCGATCGGATGGCGACGATCCGATCCCCGCCCGTCTCTGCGATGGTGAGCGCGCACGCTGCCCCGTCCTGCGCTCCCTCGAGGTCCCCCAGGTGCGCCCGCACCAACGCTTGCACCATCAGGACCACGCTCTGCTCCTGCTCGATGCCCGCCTGGAGGGCCGAGGCGGCCGCCTCGTCCGCGCTCCGCAGCGCCGCCCCCCATGCACCAGCACGGAGCTCGAGTTCGGCGAGCCGGACGAGCGCACCGAAGCGGGCCCGCTCGTCTCGCGTGGCGTTGGCACGCTCGAGCTCGGCCTGCAGCAGCGGCCGAGCCCCGACGGGGTCGTCCGTGTACATGCGGATGACGCCGAGCTGGAAGCTGGGGCGCAGATAGGCCGGGAAGCCTGTCAGCTCCCGCTCGAGCTCGAGCGCCCGTCGCATGTCCTCGTCGCTGTGCGGGGCTCCGAGGACCGTCTGCGCATGGCACAACTCGCCGAGGGAGATCGCGACCAGCATCCTGTCGCCGGCACGCTCGGCGCACGCGGCGGAGGCTCGGCAATGACCGGCCGCGCGCGCCAGGTCTCCGGCGAGCCACGTGAACACGCCGAGTGCCGTGTGGATGCGCGCCTCGGTCGCCGCCGAGCCACCGGCCTCGGCGAGGGCCTGCTCGCTCAGCGTGATGGACGTCCGAAGGTCGTCCCCGATGGACTCGGCGAGACGCCACAGCAGGTCCGCGCGCTCGGGGCCGGGCTCGGCATCGGCGACGAGACCCTCGAGGATCGCCCGACCACGTGCGGGGTCGCCCGCCGCGACGTGGTGCCCGGCCGCGTCCGCAAGGCGGTGGCGACGCTCCTTCGCCCGCCCCACCGGCGTCAGCCGTGCCGCGTGCTCTGCGAGCTGGGCCGCCAGTTCGGGGGCCCCGCGCGCTGCGACGACGGACGCCGCGCGGTCCAGTTCGCGCGCGATGGGCCCAGATGCCACGTCCGTCGCGAGGGCGAGGTGCCACGCTCGCTCCCCGATGTCGTCCACGGCCTCAGCGAGCCGCCCGTGGACAGCACGCCGCTGACCCGGCAGGGCCGCGTCGTGGACCACCGTGGCCAACAGCGGGTGGCAGAACCGAAGCCGAGGACCGTCGGTCTCGAGAATCTCCTGGCGCACCGCCTCGACGAGGCCATCCGGGGCCCCCAGCAGTCGCTCGACCAACTCGGACGTGGGCTGTGACGCGGCCGCCGCGATGAGCGCCGCCTCCCATGCCGCATCGGACAGACACGCGAGCCGGGTTCGGAGCAGAGCGCCCAGGTCCTCCGGGATGGGGATCGCGACCATCTCCGAGGGAACCTGCGACCTCGGGATGGTGCGCCCGACCTCGAGGGCGTACAGCGGGTTCCCGCCGGTGATCTGGGCCAGCTCCAGGAGCCTCGGGCGCGGCAGGCGGAGGTCCAGCCGCGAGCGAAGGAGAGCATCGAGCTCCACGGGCCCCAAGGGGCCGATCCGGATGCACGACTCGCGGTCCCGATCGACGGCCTGGGCAAGGCTCCACCGATGCGGCGCGTCCTGATGACGTCGGGCGATGAGCAGGCCCACGGGGAGCGCGCCGAGGCGTCGTGCCACGAACTCGAGCACACCCGCGCTGGGTAGGTCGAGCCACTGCGCGTCGTCGATGGCGATGAGCATCGGCGCGCTCCGGGCAAGCTCGCGGACAGCGGACAGGACGGCCCGCGATACGGCATGGCGCGCGACGCCCCCGGTCGCGTCCCTGCGCGTGAGCGCGCCGTCGAGCACCGCACCTTGGAACGAGGTCAGACCCTCGCGCAGCCGGTCCATGACGGGGTCGAGGAGGTCATCCAGCGCCACGAAGGGCAGGTCCACCTCGCTCTCCGCGGGCCTGCACCAGAGGACCGTGTACCCGCGGGCAGACGCGTCGTCCACCGCGCGGCGCCAGATGGCCGTCTTGCCGATGCCGGCGTCGCCCTCGATGATCAGACTGGCACCGGCACCGCGGATGGCATCCAGGAACGACGCGACCGCGTCGAGCTCGCCCTGGCGCCCGACGAGGCGCCGGTCCAACGGGTGCGAGGCCATCGTTGGCCGCGTGATCGGCGGCCGAGGCCGGCCACGGCGGTCTGACGAGCCGGTCAGCATCGAAGTCGCCCGTGGGGTCCCACCACGAACCTCGCTCACCTCGGTTGTCGCCCGACGACCAGTCGCGACCGAGACGCCTCCCCGGGGTCCTGACCGAGGGCATCCGGTCGACCGAGTCGCACGACCGGTGGTCGATCGAGTGTAGCGTGGGCCTGGCGCGTCCCGGAAGGGCCATCGGGCGTCCTTGCCGGGGCGGCCCGCTTGGCCGACGGTCGCGCCGGCCGTGCAATGCCCGCGCTCGGGGACGTGCCATGATGCGGGCATGGCGGAACGGCGATCGCGTGCGCCCGGTGCCCCAGGCATCGCGCCGACCTGGTCCGGCGGCGCGAAGGATGCGGTCGGGACGGCCCATGCGTCGAGTCGCGTCTGGTTCACCATCGGCCGGGGGATCATCAACGAGGTCTACTGGCCGAGGGTCGACCGACCCCAGATCCGCGACCTGGGCTTCATCGTGGCCGACGACGCGGGCTTCTGGAGCGAGGTCAAGCGGGACGCGAGGCAGCGCATCCGCCAGGAGCGCCCCGGCGTCCCGGCCATCACGATGGTCCATGAGCACGACGCCTACCGGTTGACCCTGCGGGTGTGCACGGACACCTTCGCCGACGTCCTGCGCATCGAGGCCGCCCTGGAGGACCGTCGGGTCGGACGACACGCGACCGCCCCGGGTCGGGGCCAGGTGTCGGGCCAAGGCCGCCCTGGGCCAAACGACCATGACGATGCGCCGAGCGAGTCCCTCGATGCCGCCGCCACCACACCGCCGCTGACGCCGCTCCGCCTGTATCCGCTACTCGCACCGCACCTGGGCTTCAGCGGCCATGAGAACCGCGCCTGGGTGGGGACGTTCCGCGGCCGGGACATGGCGTACGCGAGCAAGGGGCCCTACGCCCTCGCCCTCGCCTCCGATCCCGCGCCCCGACGACAGTCCGTGGGCTACGTCGGCTCGTCCGACGGCTGGTCCGACTTCTCGGCCAACGGACGCATGACGTGGGCCTGGTCCGAGACCGACCCGGGCAACGTCGCGCTCATGACCGAGATCGTGCCCGTGGACGGAATCGCCCAGCTCGCCCTGGGCTTCGGCCCCCTCCCAGAGGCCGCCGCACTCCAGGCGGTCACCGCTCTCGCCAGCGAGTTCGAAGCCGGTTGGGACGCCTACGTGGGTGGCTGGCAGGAGTCCCTGGACGAGGTCCAGGCGCCGCCGTCGGGGCTGCCACCTGCCGAGCGCGACCTGTACCTCACCTCCGCCACGGTCCTGCGCACGCTGGAGGACCGCACCCAGCCGGGCGCCATCGTGGCCAGCCTGTCCATCCCCTGGGGGAGCTCCAGCAACGACCTGGGGGGCTATCACCTGGTGTGGTCGCGGGACCTGGTCGAGTGCGCGGGGGCTCTGGTGGCGCTGGACGCCCGGGACCCAGCCCGTCGCACGCTCGCCTATCTCGTGGCCAGCCAGGAGCCGGACGGCCACTGGCCGCAGAACCAATGGCTCGATGGCGACCCGTACTGGCGGGGCGTGCAACTGGACGAGGCTGCCTATCCCATCCTGCTCGCGGGCGCCCTGACGGCCGCCGGGGCCGACCCGGACCGCGGGGCCAGCGAGGTCCGGGAGCTCCTGCGCGCGGACTGCCTGGAGCGGATGGTGTGCGCAGCGGCGGGCTTCCTGGCCCGCCACGGGCCGGTCACCGAGCAGGACCGCTGGGAGGAGAACCCGGGCCTGTCACCTTCCACGCTCGCCCCGGTGGTGGCCGCGCTCGTGGTCGCGGCCGAGTACCTCCCAGGTGCGGCGGCCGCCTACTGCCTGGACCTCGCGGACGACTGGAACGCGTCCATCGAGGACTGGACGTACGCCCGGGGCACGCGTCTGGCCCATGCCCACGGGGTCGAGGGGCACTACATCCGAATCGCGGCCCCGGAGGTCCTGATGGGGGCGCCCCTGAGCACGCCCGTGACCATCCGGAACCGCCCCTCGGGCACGGCGACGGCCCCCGGCGACGAGGTCATCGGGACCGACTTCCTGGCGCTCGTGCGCTTCGGGCTCCGGGCAGCCGACGACCCACGGATCGTGGGCACGCTGCGTGTCGCTGACGCGCTGCTGCGAACCGAGACGCCCGGCGGGCCGACCTGGCATCGCTACACCGGCGACGGCTACGGGGAGCACGCGGACGGCAGGGCGTATGACGGCACGGGCGTCGGTCGCGGCTGGCCCCTGCTGGTCGGTGAGCGCGGTCACTACGAGCTGTGCGCCGGCCACGACGTGGCGCCATTCCTGGCCGCGATGACACGCATGACCTCACGGGGCGGTCTGCTCCCTGAGCAGACCTGGGATGCCGAGGGGATCCCGTCCCTGGGCCTGTCGCCCGGCCACCCGTCGGGCTCCGCGACGCCGCTCGCCTGGGCGCACGCGGAGTACGTCAAGCTCGTGCTCTCGACGGCCCTCGGCCGACCCATCGACAGGCCCGCGGCCGCATGGCGCCGATACGGCGGCGTGGCCCCGGCCCCCGGACGCCAGCACTGGCGGTTCGGCGCGCAGCGGCCGACCATGCCCGCCGGCCGGACACTGCGCATCGAGACGCTCGCGCCAGCGCGGGTCCGCGCGACCATCGATGGCTGGCGCTCGTGGGTCGACCTCGACGCCAACGACACCGGCCTGGGCGTCTGGTGGGCGGACGTGCCCGGCTCCGCGGACCTCACGGTCGGTGCCACCATCGCGTTCACGTTCTGGTGGCCCGAGGCCGGGCGGTGGGAGGGTCGCGACTTCGCGGTCGTCGTGACGAGCTGACGGGCAGGCCGTGACACGGCCCGGGCCGGTCGTCTGGTACGCTCGGGGAGCCCTCCCGACCACCGGAACGAGACCGTCACCTGATGCCTGAGCCCAGCCCCAGCCACCGTCCGACCGATTCGGCCGCCCTTGGCACACCCCGCACCCTGGTCCAGAAGATCTGGGACGACCACGTCGTCCACGAGGAGCCGGGCGCGCCGGCCATCATCGGCATCGACCTCCACCTGATCCATGAGGTCACCAGCCCACAGGCGTTCGAGGGTCTCCGCCGTCGTGGTCTCCGGGTGCGGCATCCGGAGCGCACGGTCGCCACCGCGGACCACTCGACCCCCACCACCCCGCTCTCGCTGCCCATCCTGGACCAGCAGGCCGCCTTCCAGGTGAGCCGGCTCGAGCAGAACACGCGGGAGTTCGGCATCCCGGTGTACAGCCGTGGCTCGACCCACCAGGGCATCGTCCATGTCATCGGCCCCGAGCTGGGCCTCACCCAGCCGGGCATGACCATCGTGTGCGGCGACTCGCACACCGCCACTCATGGTGCCTTCGGGGCGCTGGCGTTCGGCATCGGCACCTCCGAGGTCGAGATGGTGCTGGCCACCCAGACGCTGCTCCAGCGACCGCTGCGCTCCTACGAGGTGCGTGTCGATGGGCGGCTCGCCCCGGGCGTGACGGCCAAGGACATCATCCTCAACCTCATCTCGCGCATCGGCGTGGGTGGCGGCACCGGGCACGTGTTCGAGTACCGCGGCTTCGCCATTGAGGGGCTCTCGATGGAGGAGCGGATGACCATCTGCAACATGTCCATCGAGGGTGGCGCGCGCGCCGGGCTCATCGCCCCGGACGACACCACGTTCGAGTACGTGGCAGGCCGGCCGCATGCGCCCAAGGGCGCCGACTTCGACGCCGCGGTGACCCGGTGGCGCACCCTGCCCTCGGACCCTGGCGCCAGCTACGAGCGGTCGATCGTCATCGACGCCGACGCGCTCGAGCCGATGATCACCTACGGCACCAACCCGGGCATGGGCATGCTCCTCACCGCCGCGGTGCCCGATCCCGCCGCGGAGACGGACGAGGCCGCTAGGCGCGCGCTGGACAAGGCACTCGGGTACATGGGCCTCCAGCCCGGTCAGCGACTGCTGGGCCAGAAGGTCGACATCGTGTTCATCGGCTCGTGCACCAACAGCCGCATCTCCGACCTGCGCGAGGCAGCCGCCATCTTCCGGGGCAACCACGTCGCCGAGGGCGTGCGGGTGATGGTCGTGCCGGGCAGCCAGCAGGTGAAGGCGCAGGCCGAGCGGGAGGGCCTCGCTGACGTGTTCACGACGGCAGGCGCGGAGTGGCGCGAGGCCGGATGCTCGATGTGCATCGCCATGAACGGCGACCAGGGGGCACCGGGCCAGTACATCGTGTCCACCTCCAATCGCAACTTCGAGGGCCGCCAGGGCAAGGGCGCCCGCACGTTCCTGGCATCGCCCCTCACCGCCGCCGCGACGGCGCTCGCGGGCGTGGTCAGCGACCCGCGGCCGCTCGTGGACCGCTCCCCCATCGAGGTCGGTGGCCGGTAGGCCCCGGACGTCACAGAAGCCAGCCAGGAGCCCGACCGGATGCCCGAGCCATACACCACCGTCAGCAGTCGGATCATCCCGCTGCCCGCGGAGAACGTGGACACCGACCAGATCATCCCCGCCCGGTTCCTCAAGACCACCCAGAAGTCCGGCCTCGCGGACGCGCTGTTCAACGACTGGCGCTATCTGGCCGATGGCAGCCCCAACCCCGACTTCGTCCTCAACAGGCCGGAGATGCAGGGTCGTCAGGTGCTGCTGGTGGGTGACAACTTCGGCGCCGGGTCGTCACGGGAGCACGCGCCCTGGGCGCTCACCAGCTGGGGCATCCGCGCGGTCATCAGCACCTCCTTCGCGGACATCTTCCGGAGCAACTCGCTCAAGAACGGGCTGCTGCCCATCGTGGTCGACCCAGCCACCCACCAGCGACTGTGGGAGATGGTGGAGGCGGACCCGGACGCGGGCGTGACCATCGACCTGGCCGAGCTGGGGATGCTCCTGCCGGATGGCACGACCTACGAGTTCGAGGTCGACCCGTTCGCGCGACAGATGCTGCTCGCGGGCACCGACGAGATCGGCTGGGTGCTCCAGCGCTCCGAGGCCATCGATGCCTGGGAGACGACGCACCCCGCGCGCGTGGACACGACGCCCATCGTGGGCGGCACGGTCCCAGGTGCCGTGGTCGCGGCCGGCCGCGTCCCGTCAGCGGTCTGAGGCGCAGGGCATGAGCGCAAGCTCGGACGCGGCCATCGTCCGCCGGCTGTATGAGGCACGCCAGGGCAACGACCTCGAGGCTGCAGCGCAGCTCATCGCGGAGGACGTCGTGTGGCACGAGCCGTACGAGTACCTGGGCACCCTCAACGGGCGTGAGGCGGTCATGGAGGCGATCCGCCAGTCCATCGTGGAGACGGAGGGCACCTTCAGGCTCACCCTCACGGACCTGCTCGCGTCCGACCTCCATGTCGTCGCCCTCGTGGACTTCTCCGCCGAGCGCCACGGCGGCTGGATGTCGGGTCGCGAGATCGGCGTGTTCCGAGTGACGAACGACAAGATCGCGGAGGTCTGGTTCTACACCGCGGAGGACCCCGACGCGGTCTCGGAGTTCATGCGCGGGTAGGAACTGCGACCGACGGGCCGGCGATGGCCGTCGCGACCTGTTCGGGGTCATCAGCCTGTTGCCGGTCACCGACCCCATCGCCCGGCGCGCGGGGGAGCTGCTGCGACAGCATCGGCGCTCGCACGTGGGCATCGACCTCGTGGACTACGCGGTCGCCGCGACCGTCGAGGTCCACGGGGCCAGCCTGGCGACGCTCAACGTCCAGCACTTCCCGATGTTCAAGGGCCTGCGACCGCCGTTCTGACCTCGTCGACGGCGCTCCTGCGTTCGTGTTGTAGGCTCCGGGAATGACGCGTCACGCCCGGTCGATGCACCGCCCCCTCGTCTGGGGCGCCTCGCTCGGTCTGGGCCGCGTGGCCGTGTTGCTGACCAGCCTCGTCGGGCCCTCGGCGGTCCTCATCGGCGTCCCGCTGCTCGTCGGCCGTGAGCGGTGGGTCGCCAGCTCCGGGTTCCTCAGCGGGTTCGGCTTGCTATGGTGCGCACTCGTCGTCCGCCAAGTCATGGCTGGCGCCGAGGGCGATGGCCTGGTCCTCGTGTGGCTGGGCGTCAGCCTCGTCCCCATCCTCGTCGGCGCGGTGCTTGCCATCGCGGTGGCGCTCCATCGATCGCCGCCGCACCCGGATGGGGCACGCTGAAACCGATGCCCATCCTGCAGCCTCAACGTAGCAGTGGATGACCTCGCGCTGGCCAGGGCGCTGGCCAGGAAGGACGAGGCTGCCTTCCACACGCTGGTCGACCAGCAGGCGAGTGCGGTGTTCCGGACCTGCTATCGCGTGCTGGGTTCGGTCGAAGACGCAGAGGACGCGGTCCAGGAGACGTTCGTGTTGGCGTACCGGGCACTCGGCTCATATCGCGGGGATGGCCCGCCCGGTGCCTGGCTCGCCCGGATCGCCGTCCGCGAGAGCTGGCGTCGCAGCCGGATGAGGGCCCGGGACGCATCTCGGACCGCACCCCTCGATGATGTGCTGGAGGCGACCACGCCCGACCCCACGGACGTCATCCGCATGGTGCTCGCCACCGAGGAGCAGGTCGAGGTTCGCCGCGCGGTCGCGCAGCTCCCCGACCCATATCGCGAGGTCGTGTCGCTGCGGTTCCTCGCGGATAGCTCCGTGGCGGACATCGCCCAGGTCACGGGTCGTCCCGAAGCGACCATCAAGACCCAGCTGTATCGCGGCCTTGCGCGCCTGCGCACGCTGCTCGAGGAGACGTCGTGAGCGACAGCGACCGACCCTCGGACATCCCGCAGACCCCCGACCCACGGTCACCCGCGGGCCTCGCGGACGTGCCCGTGGATGACTTGACGCTGGCGGTGGTCGAGCGTCTGGACCGCTATCGCACCTCCACCCTGGTCGAGCCACGACCCGACCTGGCTTCGCTCATCCATGCGCGAGTCTCGCATGAGACCCGACCTGCCACGTCCTGGTGGCAGCCGCCGCGGCTGGCGCTCATGTTCGCGACCGCGGCGCTCATCGTGCTCGTGCTCGGGTCGGTCGGCGGCCTGCTCTTGCGCTCACCCTCGCCCACACCCATCGGTCCGGGGCAGTCCCACGCGCCATCCTCGGCACCGTCCGCCTCGCCGACGCCATCCAAGTCGCCGGAGCCCACGGCGCATCCGACACCCACCCAGCGACCGACTCCGACGCACCAAGCGTCGCCGGACGGCAACTCGGGCGAGAGCGTCGCCAGCGACGGGTCTGCTGCCCATGTCGACCCGGGCACCGGTGGGGCCGAACCCACCCACGATGGCTCGAGCGTCGCGGGCAGCGAGGGGCCGTCGCCTGACGTGTCCCCCGAGCCCAGGGTGACCCCCGGACCGTCTGCCTCGTCGATGCCATCGGTGCCACCCGAGCCCACCGCGGAGCCCACGCCGGAGCCGAGCCCGGTGCCGACCGCCGAGCCCACGCCCGAGCCGACCGATAGGCCCAGGACGACCGACGCCTCCGCTCCCGACCCCACCAGACCACCCCAAGACACCCCTCGACCGCACACAGATGCGGCCTCCGGCGACGCGGCTGAAACCGATGCGCCCCCAAGCGCCTCGATAGAGGAGTGAGCCGGAACCATCCGGGCCACTCCTGCGTGGCGGGAGACGCCACCGCACATGGAGGGTGCGAGCCGTGCACCTCTCGACCAAGATCCGCGGCCTCGCGGTGGCGGCCTCCGCGGCTGCCCTGCTCATCGCCCCAGCGGTGACCGCCGCACATGGCAATCACCACCATCCGCGGTGGCATGCGAACCGGATCATCGGCACTCGAGGCGACGATGTCATCCACGCACGACGCGGAGGCGACACTGTCTGGGGCCTGGCCGGCAACGACGAGCTCCATGGCAACCGGGGTCGCGATTGGCTCTTCGGTCAAGTTGGTGACGACCAGTTGCTCGGGGGTCGGGGGAACGACCGCATCGACGGCGGGCCCGGCAATGACACGATCCATGGTGGCCCACACAACGACCGCGCCATCGGAGGCGCGGGGAATGACTCGCTCTTCGGCGACGCCGGCAATGACCGGCTCTACGGCGGCGAGGGCGATGACACACTCGCTGGTGGGTCAGGCAACGACCGTCTCCATGGGGGCCCAGGTCTCGATGCGCTGAGCGGCGAGGGCGGCAACGACAAGCTCGTGGGCGGCAGGGACGCCGACACGCTCAACGGCGGTGCGGGCAACGACCGCATCTACGCAGCGGGCGACGGGGCGATCGACACCATCGACTGCGGCGACGGCAACGACCGGGCCGTGGTCGACCCGAACGACGTGGTGGTGGGCGGCTGCGAGGTGACCGTCATCCTCACCCCGCCGGCACCACCCGTCTGACCTCAACCCTGGCGGGCCCGCGCCGGGCACGCCAGCAACACCCGAACCTCTCGCGAGGCCCGCACGACCAGTGGTGCGGGCCTCGCCCCATGTCATGCGGTGACCCATCGGCCCGCCGTGCCCTGCGCTCGCCGTACACTGGCATGGTCCCGAGGCGAACGAGGAACCATCCCGACATGTCCCTGCCCTACGACCGACCCTCCGACCCCGCGAAGCGGCACTCCGCCGCGCTCACCGACGGCCCCGACCGTGCCGGCGCACGCGCCATGCTCAAGGCGGTCGGCTTCACCGACGATGACCTGGCCAAGCCGCTCATCGGCGTCGCCTCCGAATGGATCGAGACGATGCCCTGCAACCTCAACCAGCGGGACCTCGCGGCCGCCGTCAAGGAGGGCATCCGCGCGGCAGGCGGCACGCCCATCGAGTTCAACACCATCTCGGTGAGCGACGGCGTGACCATGGGCACCGAGGGCATGAAGGCCTCGCTGGTCAGCCGGGAGGTGGTCGCGGACTCCATCGAGCTGGTCGCCCGAGGGCACCTGTTCGACGGCCTCGTGTGCCTCTTCGGATGCGACAAGACCGGCCCCGGTGTCGCCATCGCCGCGGGTCGCCTGGACATCCCCACGGTCGCCCTGTACAGCGGCACCATCCTCCCCGGTCAGTACGCGGGCAGAGACCAGGACATCGTGTCCGTGTACGAGGCGATCGGGGCATTCGGCGCCGGCAAGATCCCCGCGGACGAGCTGTACGCCATCGAGTCGGTGGCATGCCCTGGTGCCGGCGCGTGCGGCGGCCAGTACACCGCCAACACCATGAGCATGGTCATGGAGTTCCTGGGGCTCTCGCCAGCCGGCCTCAACGAGATCCCCGCGGTGGACCCCCGGAAGCTGGATGCGGCCCGCCGGTGTGGTGCGGTCGTGATGGACCTGGTGCGACGCGACGCCCGCCCGAGCGCGTTCGTCACTCGCGCCTCGATCGAGAACGCCATCGCGTCGATCGCGGCGACCGGTGGCTCAACCAACGGCGTCCTCCATCTGCTCGCCATCGCCCACACCTTCGACATCCCGCTCGAGATCGATGACTTCGACACCATCTCCGCGCGGACGCCCATCGTCGCGGACCTCCGACCCGGTGGCACCTGGCGCGCGCTCCAGTTGTTCGAGGCTGGCGGCGTGGGCCTGGTCGCCCGGGAGCTCCTGAAGGGCGGCCTCATCGATGGCTCGACGCCCAACGTCGATGGTCGGACCCTGGCCCAGATCGCGGATGCCGCGGTGGAGACACCGGGGCAGGTGGTGGTGTCCACGCTCGACAAGCCGTTCAAGACCTCGGGGGGTCTCGCCATCCTGCGCGGCTCGCTCGCGCCCGATGGCTGCGTCATCAAGCTCGCGGGGCACGAGCGACGCCACCATCGCGGGCCGGCCAAGGTGTTCGACTCCGAGAAGGAGTGCTTCGAGGCCGTCATGGCCCAACGCATCGTGCCCGGGGACGTGGTGGTCATCCGCTACGAGGGCCCGGTCGGTGGCCCGGGGATGCAGGAGATGCTGGCCGTGACCGGTGCCATCGTGGGCGAGGGCCTAGGCGACTCCGTGGGCCTGCTCACGGACGGTCGGTTCAGTGGTGGCACCCACGGCCTGATGATCGGCCATGTCGCGCCCGAGGCGGCGTTCGGAGGGCCCATCGCGTTCGTGCGCGAAGGGGACATGATCACCATCGACGTGGACCGTCGGCGCCTCGACCTGGAGGTGGACGAGGCCGAGCTGGCACGTCGACGCGAGGGCTGGGCGCCACCGGCTCCCCGCTACACCCGTGGCGTGCTCGCCAAGTACGCGCGCTCCGTCTCGTCCGCGAGCAAGGGCGCGGTCACCGACCTCTAGCCGGTCGGCCGGGATGGCCATCGAGGGTGCCGGTCCGGAGTCCCGCCCGGCCCGATCACGCGCCGGGCGACTTGCTGAGACTCCCCCTGTGGGAGCGAGACTGGCTACCGCGCCCGCAGGGTCAGGACGGCCGCCGACGTCCGCAGCCGCGGCGCGCCCGCCTTCAGGGCCTCCAGCCCAGTTGGCGCTTCGCCTCGTCGCTCATCATGCCCGGCGACCAGCGCGGCTGATGGGTGACCTCCACGTCCACCTGGTCGACACGCTCGAGGTCCAGCAACGCCCAGCGGATGGCGTCCGTCAGGTACGAGCCGAGCGGACAGGCCGGCGTGGTGGTGGTCATCAGGACGTACGCCGTCCCATCCGTCACCCGGACGTCATAGACCAGGCCCAAGGACACGATGTCGACACCCAGCTCCGGGTCGATCACGTACCGCAACTGCTCGACGATGTCATCGGGAGCAGCCGGGCCACCCACCACCTCCGCGAGAGTGGCAGGGGATCGGGGGCGCTCGGACGGCTCATCGGGGAGTGGCGCCCAGGGCACGGGCCGTGGGATCTCGCGCGTCGGAGCATCGGCCCCGCCACCCGCAGGCGACGCGCGACCGGATGCTGACCCGCCGACCCCAGTCGCGTCGCGGCCCACCGCTGGAACCGAGTCGGGTCCGGGCAGGTCTGCTGGCGTCGATCGATGGTCGGCAGGCGGCACGTCTGCTATTTTACACGGATGGCACCGTGTCAAAACGGCCGGCCATCGTGCCCAAGGAGGACGTGCGTGCCCACCGGTCCCGATCCGTCACCAACTCATGCGACCGCGCTGGAGGTCCTGGGCGCAGCCATCTGCGAGGACACGGCCATCGTGCGCAGTCGCCTCGATGCGCTCGGGGTCGCCTATCGCTATCGCGACGTGGATCGCGATGCTGACGCGCTCGATCGACTGCGCGCCCTCAACGAGGGCCATCGGATCACCCCGACGGTGATCCAAGGCCAGGTCGCGGTCGCCGAGCCCACCCTTGAGCGGCTGGGGGAGCTGATCGCCGCGATGGGGCCCCACGCAGAGGTGGCGGAGCCCGTGCAGCTGCATGGCGACATCACCGCATGGCCCATCCCGACCCAACGGCGACCGGCGGCTGACGGGTCGATGTTCGACCTCGGCTCCCTTCGTGGCCGAAGCCAGGTCTGCCTCTTCCTGGCGCACGGCCCCGACTGCCAGGCATGCTTCGGCTATGCGCGACAGCTGGCTGGGCAGCGCGAGGCCCTCGAGACGGCCGACGGGGCCCTCGTGGTGGTGACGCGGGCCCCGCGCAGGGCCGAGGGCGCGACGGCCACTGACGCCAACCCAGAGGCACTCGACGAGTGGCGCCACGGCCTGCCCACCGCAGTCGTCCTCCTCCTGGACGCGGATGCCACATGGCACAAGGCCATCGCGACCCATCTGGGCATCCACCCGGAGGCCGCCTCGCTCGTCCTGCTCGATCGGTATCTCGCGCCACGTGTCGTCGCCTCGGCGACCGAGTCGGGCGGCCTCCCCGACCCATCGACCGCTGCCTCCTGGCTGGGCTTCCTGGCGCTGGAGTGCCCCGAGTGCTCGGGCGAGCTCCCCTGGCCCACGGTGTGACTGGCGCGCGCGTCAGCGCGATCGCTCGGACTTGATCAGGCGACCACGACGCGACATGGCACCGGATGCCAGCGCGGCCACGCCCATGGCGACCATCGCGCGGTCGGCCATCGGCAGCGGCCGGACCACCGCCAGGAACTGATCGGCGCGCGCACGGTCGAACGTGCCCAGGAGGGCGGTGCCCGCTGCCGTGGGGGTCACCAGCCGGACCCGTCGGTCGGCGACCTCCTCCACGAGGGTGACCAGGCCGCGCCGTACCAGGCCACCCACGATCCTGCTCGTGGTGGACGGCGAGCGCCCCAGGATCGTGGCCAGGTCACCCACCGACAGACTCTCGGTGCCGGTGGTGGCGTACAGGACCGCGACATGGCTGAACCCCAGACCGTGCTCGCCCAGTTGCTGCGTGAAGCCGAGGAGCAGGTCACGCCAGATCGCTCGGAGCACCAGGATCCGGTCGGCGGGCAGACTGACGTTGGCGAGCTCGTCCCGGGCCGCCCGGACCACCGGGTCGAGGAGGTTGCTCCGTCGGTCAGCACCCACGGCACGGCCCCACGATCCTCGCCCGGCGCCAACTCGCAGGGGTGCCCGGCCTGTCCATGACCTGTGCATGATCGCACACGATCGCGGCAGACACCACCCCAGGACTGCTAGGGTTCGATGGACCGCACCGTGGCGGTCACCGTGTGCCCGGCATGTGACGTCGGTGATGGTCAGGGAGGGTCCGTGCGGATCGCATTCGTGTTCCCCGGGCAGGGGTCGCAAGCGGTGGGCATGGCCCACTCGCTGCGAGAGGGTCCGGATGCCGACGTCTTCGCGGCGGCGGACGCGGCCCTGGGCGAGGACCTCACCCGACTCATCGCGCACGGTCCTGCGGAGCTGCTCGACCGCACCGAGCACAGCCAGCCTGCGATCCTCGCCGCGTCCATCGCGCTCCACAGAGCCTGGACCAGGCGAGCAACGACAGTCGGCCTGCCCGCACCCGTGTTCCACGCGGGCCACTCCATGGGCCAGTACAGCGCCATGGTCGCCGCAGGCGTCCTGGGGTTCGAGGACGCGGTCCGTCTGGTGCGCGAGCGTGGGCGCCTCATGCAGGCGACACCCGACGGATCCATGGCAGCCATCATCGGCCTCGACGACGCCCGCCTGCCCGAGCTGGTGGCCATCGGCACCGGCGCCGGTGTGTTCACGGTCGCGAACCGCAACTCACCCGGTCAGGTGGTGGTGAGCGGCGAGGTCGCCGCCGTGCGGGCGGCCACCGACGCCGCCAAGGGTCTCGGCGCGAAGCGCGCCATCGTGCTGCCCATCAGCATCGCCGCCCACTCGCCGCTCATGGCCACCGCCGCAGACGGGATGCGCGAGGCCATCGCGAGCGTTCCTTTCCACGACCCGTCGGTGCCCCTGCTCGCGAACGCCGATTCGCGTCCCTTGACCACTGCCGACGACTGCCGCGCCGAGCTCATCGACCATCTGACACGTGGCGTGGACTGGGTCCGCGCCGTGGAGACCATGCGAGCCGCGGGGGTCGACACGTTCATCGAGATGGGCCCTGGCAAGGTGCTCACCAACCTCATCAAGCGCGTGGACGCGAGCGCCACCGCGCTCGCCACGGACGAACCCACCGGACCGGGCGGATTGGCCGACCCGGCTGCCCTCCTCGCACCCACGGAGTAGCCTCGCCATGCGCAAGCCCGACCACACCCGCCGCGTCGCCGTCACGGGCCTCGGCATCGTGAGCCCCGTGGGCTCGGACATCCCGACCGCATGGGCGAACCTGGTGGCGGGCAACAGTGGTCTCCGGGAGATCACCTACTGGGATCCCTCCGCCACCGACTGTCGGGCCGCGGGCGAGGTCCACGACCTCGACCCCAACGTCTGGATGGACTTCAAGGCCGTGCGCCGCACCGACAAGAACGTGGTGTTCGCGGTCGCCGCCGCCAAGCAGGCGGTGGCGGACGCGGGCCTGGTCGTGGACGCGACCAACGCCGAGGAAGTGGGTGTCGTGTTCGGCTCCGGGGTTGGTGGCCCGGGCCTCATGGCGGACGCCATCGAGACCATGCGGACCAGACCGCGCTCCGTGAGCCCGTTCTTCATCGCCAACATGCTCCCGGACACGGCATCGGGCCAGATTGCCATCGAGCTGGGTGCCAAGGGCCCCAACATGTGCATCGTGACCGCCTGCTCCACCGGTACCAACAACATCGGCGAGGCCGCGGAGGGCATCCGAAGAGGTGACTTCCACACCGTCATCACCGGGTCCACCGAGACCCCCCTGTACGAGGTGGGCTACGTGGGCTTCAGCAACATGCGGGGCATGGGGACGCCCCGCGAGGGTCGCCCTCTGACGGACATCTCGCGTCCCTACGACCGGTCACGCAACGGCTTCGTCCTAGGCGAGGGGGCGGGTGCGCTCGTGCTCGAGGACTACGAGGTCGCCAAGGCGCGTGGCGCGCGCATCTACGCCGAGGTGGTGGGATACGGCTCGGCGGGGGACGCGTGGGACCTCATCCAGCCCGTGGAGCAGGGCGAGGGCACGGCGCGAGCCATGCGCTGGGCGCTCCAGCGCCACGACGTCCCGGCCGACCAGGTGGACCTCATCAACCCCCATGGCACGTCCACGCCGCTGGGCGACCTGCGCGAGTCACAGGCGATCCACGCGGTGTTCGGTGACCGCGCGAGCGAGATCGCGATCAGCGGCACCAAGTCCATGACCGGGCACCTGATGGGTGCCGCGGGCGCCGTGGAGGGCGTGTTCACGGTGCTCTCGGTGCACCACCAGATCGCGCCCGCCACCCTCAACTACCAGGAGCCGGACCCGGAGATCCCGCTCAATGTGGTCCATGGTGCGAGCAAGCCCATGGAGATCCGCTACGCCATGAGCGACAACATCGGTCTGGGCGGTCACAACGGCGCGGTGGTGTTCAAGCGCTACGACGGGGACTGACCCGGGCGACGGCGGCGACGGCCGCTACTCCCGGCGGAAGCGGATGTCGCCCGGTGAGTCACCAGAGAGCGAGTCGTCCCACGCCTCCGCCCAGCGGTAGCTCGAGCCGGGTCGCACCACCGTGGCCAGGACGCGCCCGCCCGTGTGGGTGGTGACACGCGTGAACGTCGAGCCCCCGTTGGTGCTCTTGTAGCCCCGACCGGTCCCCGTCAGCGTCTCGATGCCACCGATGTCCACGGTGCCCAGCGCCACCAGGTCGCCCTTCATCGCGACCGTGGTCGCGAGCGCGCCCACCTCCGAGGCGTCCGGCAGGTTCCGAATCGTCCTGGCGGAGCCGAAGCTCACGCCCCGGTTCGTGCTGCGGCGGACCTTGAGGTCCGCGCCGTGCGTGTAGGCGATGACCACCTTGGAGCCATCCGCGCCCACCTTGGGCGTGGTGCCACCCGAGAACGTGCCGATGGTGGTCGTGCCGAGGCTGGTCAGCGTGCGCGCGGAGGTCGAGCCGACCCGGAAGCGTCGCAGCTTGAGGGTGCTGCCATGGAACCACGCCACATACACCCGGTCGGAGGTCGCGGCGACCGCGAGCCCGCGGCCGGGCGAGCCCATGCCGAGGCTGAACCGCTGCGGGCTGGCGTCGTCCCCGGCGACCACGCCGGTCTCCAGCACCACCTTGTAGCCATCGTCGATCCTCTCGAACCAGGCGACGGCCAGCTCGGAGTTGGCGACGCACGCCACGTCCGGCCTGCGGCCGATGTCGCCAACGCGGCTCCACGCGCGCTCGCCCTCGATGGGTGACGCGAGGTCGTTGGAGTGCGTGAGGATCATGCGTGTCTCGGCGTCCACACCGACCGCGTATGCGACGACCGCACGACCGTCACACACCGCGGCCTGCGACTCGAGGTGCGGAGCATCGGCGCCGGCGGCGACCACGTCAGCGGCCCAGCCGGCGGTCGCACCGGCATCGGTGCTCCAGTAGAGGCCCACGACCCGCCAGCCACCCTGCTCCAGGTCCACGGTCAGCGCCAGCGCGGCGCCTCGTTGGGCGAGATCGGTCGTGTGACCGGCCCAGGGAGAGCCCGAGAAGTCCACGACCTCCACCGACGGCTCGAGCGCCATCGCCGGCGTCGATGCGAGCGTCAGGGCGAGCAGTGCGCTCGGGGTCGTCGCCCAGAGGGTCCGGGTGCGGCTCATGTGCGTCCTCACGTCGATGGAGATGGGGATGGCGGCAGTGTCGCACCTCGCGCTCTGGGCGCCGGATGGGATCATCGGCCCATGCCGGCCCACCACGGGTACCAAGCGCGGGACGCCCCGGGCCGTCAGGGCCCTCGGAGCCGATCGAGTGCGATGATGCGAGCATGAGCACTGCGAGCGGCACTGCGGCTCCCGTCACCGCAGCCTTCTACTACAAGGTCCGCTGGGGTCATCACGCCGAGTGGCTGGACCTCTTCCGACGCAACCATTGGCCCGTGCTCCAGGCGCAAGTCCGCGACGGCCGCCTGCTCGACGTGCGGCTGTACGAGCCACGGTTCCACGGCGACGGTCGCGCGGACTGGGACGTGATGGTGACCATCACGTACCGTGACTGGGCCGCCCTCGAGACCCATGACGACGCGGACATCAAGCTCCGGCTGTACCCGGACCAGGAGACCTTCCTGGCGGAGGAGCGCCGCCGGTTCGAGCTGCTCGAGGCGCACTGGGACGTGCCGCTCGTGGAACTGCCGCTCGCGCAGGGGTGAGCGTGAGGCCAGAGTCCGACCCGGTGCTGGGGTTCCACGGCCCCCACTCGGTCATGTGGCGCATCAACCGCGAGGCCCTGCTGCTGGGCGCCGGACCGGCCGCGCTCCTGCTCCAGGTGGCCCACCCGCTGGTCGCCGAGGGCGTCGCGCAGCACAGCGACTTCCGGGCGGACCCGTTCGGGCGCCTCCGCCGCACCCTGCGAACCACACTCGACCTGGTGTTCGGGGACGGGCCCACCGCGGAGCGCGCGGTCCGCCGGTTGAACTCGGTGCACGCGACCGTCCGCGGGCAGGTCGGCATGGAGGCGGCTCGGTTGACCGGGGTCGCCAGCTACCGCGCGCTCGACCCCGAGCTGCTGCTGTGGGTCCAGGCGTCGCTCATCGTCACGAGCGTCGAGGCCTACCGACGCTGGGTTGGCGAGGTCACCGATGCGGAGGCCGAGGCGTTCTGGCAGGAGGCGCGGGGCGTTGGCACACGCCTAGGCATCCCGCTCCGCCTGAGCCCGACCGACTGGCCCGCCCTGCTGCGCTACTGGGACCGGATGCTCGCCCCGGACGGACCGATCCAGGTGACATCCGAGGCACGCGCCATGGCACCGATGCTGGTGCGCCCACCCCTCCCCCTCGCGCCGGGTTGGGCGGTGGATGCGCTCGCCCTGCCCGGCCTGGCGCTCCTGCCACCCCGCATCCGCGACGCGTACGCGGTCGCCTGGGACGAGCGCCGTGAGCGCGCCGCGACGGCGATCGCGGCCGGCGTCCGTGCCTGGGCGTCCATCGTGCCCACGCGGTTCCGGTCGCTGCCCGAGGCGCGTGCCGCGGACCAGAGGGTCAGGGGTCGCTGAACACGCGCACGAGGGGCTCCGAGGCGTTGTTGGCGTCGTCGTATCCCACCACGCAGAGTCGGATGGGCGCGTCAGCTCGCTCCAAGAGCATCGGGAAGCCGCGGTACCCCTCGTAGCCGGTCGGGTCGGCGCAGTCGACGGCGTCAGCGGGGCCCCACTTCCAGTCGTACTGCGACAGGTCGGGTGCCATGTAGAGGGGCTCCACCATCCATCCCTCCTCCACCTCATGCGCGATGAGCTCGATGGGCGGGAGTGGGGGCGTCCGGTCGATGTACGCGCGCAGGACGGTCGGGAAGGCCGCGGACTGCCACGTCACATCGGTCCCGGTGCCCAGACCGCCAAGCAGGCACATCACGTGGCTGCCTTCCTCGACGGGCAGCGGCGGGTCCAGCAGCCGGTCATCGGGGATCTCGACCGGCTCCCCGTACACGCGAGGGTCGTGGCAGTCGATCGTGCCGGCCCGCCCCTCAGCAAGCCGCATGGTCGTCTGCCCCGGGGCGGGCACGAGGTCGATGGCCCACGTCGATGGCGAGACGAACCCACCGGAGAGTGTCGTCGCGCCGGGATTGGCGGCAAGCGTCCAGTTCTGGACCTTAAGCCCGTCGCCGGGGTCCAGGGGACAGTCGGGGCCCGGCCCGACGAACCTCCAGGATGTGTCGAAGCAGCCGCCGAGCCATCCGACGCCCGGTCCGTAGACCGCGTCCTCGACGCTGACGAGGCGCTCGCCGCTGACCTCGCATGGCCGGCCCATCGAGCAGTCGGTGATGTCGCCGCTCCCCTGGGTCGTGGTGTTCACGAGTGCGACCAGCGTCCCGGCCTCCGGGTCGAACACCGGCGAGCCGGAACTGCCCGGCCGGATGTCGGCACAGTCGTTGGACGGGAAGCCGAACCAGGTCCAGCGCCATTCGAAGAGGTCGGTCGCGGGGCCCGCTGTGCATGCCGCGAGTCGCAGGATGCGACCACTGCCATCGAGGGAGCTCGGCCCACCCACGACCACGAGCGGGGCGCCCACGGCGGGAGCCTCCGCGAGCGGGTAGCCGTCGATGCCGTGGGCGACGAGGTCGGCGAGCGGGTCCGCCAACTCCACGATCGCGAGGTCCGTGCCCTTCATGGTCGCCCAGCGGATCGCCCTCACCGCGCTCGCGAACGGCAGGTCCGCGTCGGGCATGTCCGAGGCGGTCACCCCGAACCGTGCCAGGCCCATGCCCAGGCCCGCTCCGTCCACCAGCCCCTGGTCGCGGATGACGGTCGTGGCGTCGAACAGACCCACGCAGTGGCCGTTGGTGAGGACATACGCCGGGGCGTCGGCGGGGATCGGTCCGACACCGGGTCGGATGAGGACCCCGGAGCACGTGGATGCGATGTCCAGCAGTGCCACGCCGTCATAGGCCGCGACGGCATCGCTGCCACCGTCCGCCACGGGGACCGAAGGGCCACCCGGGACTGCCCCGGCTGGTATCGGGAGCGCGCCCGTGACGGGCAGGGATGAGGGGGATGCGGCGTGGAGGGGCATGGATCCGAGGAGGAGCATGCCCAGCAGACCCAGCCCCAGCGCGCGTCCTCTCACCTCGTCCCTCCCGGTCGCCCCTGTGGCCGTGTCGCCACGGGTACCATACCGATCGACCCAGCCGAGGAGCCTGCCACCGTGCCTGAACCTGACCTGTCCCGACGCGCCGTCGTCACCGGCGTCGGCGCCGTCACCCCCATCGGCAACGACCACCCCACGTTCTGGGACAACCTCGTGGCCGGGACGAGCGGCGCCGGACCCATCACCAGCTTCGACGCCAGTGGCTTCGAAGTGCGCATCGCCGCCGAGGTCAAGGGCTTCGACCCTGCGACGGCCATGGACCGCAAGATGGCGCGCCGGATGAGCCGGTTCATCCAGCTGGGCATGGCCGCGGGGACCGAGGCAGTGCGTGACTCGGGGCTGGACTTCAGCGACTGGTCCCCCGAGCGGCGCGATCGCGTCGCCGTGGCGGTCAACACCAGCGGCGGTGGCCAGGAGCAGGTCATCGATGGCACCGCGGTGCTCCACGAGAAGGGCCCCCGCTTCGTGAGCCCCTTCGCCATCCCCGCCCTGTCGGGGTCCATGGCCGCATGCCAGCTGTCCATGGAGTATGGGCTCACGGGACCAGTCATCACCCAGGTCGCGGCCTGTGCGAGCTCGGTCATCGCGTTCCTGGACGGGCTGCGCATGATCCAGCGGGGCGAGGTGGATGTGGTGCTGGTCGGAGGGTCGGAGGCACCCCTGCTGCCGGTCGCGTTCGCGGCGCTCGCCAACATGGGGGCGCTGTCCAAGCGCAACGACGACCCGGCGCACGCGTCGCGCCCCTTCGACCGCGATCGTGATGGCTTCCTGTTCGGCGAGGGTGCCGGCGTGGTGGTCCTGGAGTCGGCGGAGCACGCGCTGGCACGAGGCGCGACGATCCAGGCGGAGGTCATCGGCGCGGCGCTGACCGCTGACGCGTTCCACATCTCGGCGCCCGAGCCCACCGGTCGAGGTGCCGCACGCGCCATGACCGAGGCGCTCCGCGACGCCGGCGTCGCGCCCGACGAGGTCGACTACGTCGTGGCCCACGGCACCTCCACGCCACTCAACGACGTGACCGAGACTCGCGCCATCAAGCGCACCTTCGGGGATCATGCCTACCGCTTGGCGGTGAGCTCCCCCAAGTCGATGGTGGGCCATCTGCTGGGGGCCGCCGGGGTGATGAGCGCGCTGGCGGCGATCGGCGCCATCCGCGATGGCGTCATCCCGCCGACCATCAACCTCGAGCACCCCGACCTGCCGGAGTGCGACCTGGACTACGTCCCGAACGTCGCGCGTCACGCGCGCGTCGACACCGCGATCATCAACGGCTTCGGGTTCGGGGGCCAGAACGCGGTCGCGGTCTTCCGCCGCTTCGAGCTGCCATGACGCCGCCCGGGCGCCGTCCCGGCGTCGGGTGGCGCTCGCTCATCGGATAGCGCTCGGGCATCAGGTGGCGCTCGGCAACGGGAGTCGCTCGCCCTGCGACGTCAGCCGCGGCGCGGGATCTCACGGCCCTCGAACCGCCCGAGGGCGTCCACGAGGTCCCGCGGCATGCGCGTGGGCCTCCCGCGCGCGAGGTCGTACATCACCTGGGTCGTGCCGCCGTCGGCGACCAGCCGGGCAGGCGCGATCGGACCGCCCTCGGAGACCACCCGGTACTCCATCCCGAACGAGGAGCGTGAGACCCATGACACGCGCGCCTCGCACACGATGGGCTCGCCAAAGAACGCGGGCACCCGATACGTGATGTGCGCCTCGGCGATGACGAAGATCGCGCGCGCGGCCTCAGGGCCGGTCCCGAACGGGTGCCCTGCCACCGCAGCGTAGTACCCGGCCCGGGCCGCCTCGAAGTAGCTGATGTAGACCGCGTTGTTGATGTGGCCCAGCGCGTCGGTGTCGACGTAGCGGACCTCGATGGGATGGCGATAGCCGAAGCCGCCCTCGGGCGGACGCGACCGAGCGGTCAGGTGTGACCCTCGACCATAGGCCCGTCCCGTAGGGTCGGTGCCATGTCGGTCCGGGACGGCAGCCGACGGCCGTGACCCAGGGTCATTGGACCGTGCCGCCCAGGGTCATTGGACCGTGCCGCCCAGCGTCTCGATGACCGCGTCCGCGAGCACCGACACGACCGGCGAGCCGATGCCGGTCGCGGCATCCCACCCGGTGCCGGCGTTGTGCACGAGATTGCCTCCTCGGGCGACGTCGTGGAACGCCTCCGGGTGGCTGGCCTTGATCCGATATAGAAGGTCGTTCAGGAACCCGATGCGCTCGATGCCAGCGGCCTGGGCCTTCTGCTGGATGAGCGCCATGACCGCGGCCCACAACGGGGCGGAGGCGCTGGTGCCCCCGGTCCGCTGCCAGGCGCCCTCGCCTGTCTCCGGGTCCGTCTGGAAGATGAGATAGCCGGTCGTGGAGTCGGCCACGGCGGACACGTCCGGGCAGTGGCGGAAGTCGAGCGAGGGATCGATGCCGGCCACGCCCTGCTGGTACGCGGGCTTGGGCTCGAGGGGTCCGTCGGGCCCGGTGACGTTGTTGACGCCGCCGCCGCTGCCCTTGGTCGAGAGGAAGTCCTCCCAGCCTGTCTCTCGCAGGTATGTCCCGTCGGCATTCAACTCGAGCATGGTGCCGCCCACGCTCAGGGCGTGCTCGGAGCAGCTCGGGTAGTCGAGGACGATGCGGTGGTCGGTCAGGTCGAACGGATGGCAGGCGAAGGCACCGTCGTCGCCTGACGCGACCATGAGCGTGACGCCCGCCTGGGCGGCGGCCTCCAGGCCTCGATGCAGGTCCGCGACCATGTCCAGGCTGACGTACGGATTCGCGTAGCAGCGACCGTAGGACAGCGACACGAACTGCGTCTCACCGGCTGCGACGATGGCGTCCATGGCGGCCCCGAAGCTGGTGCCGCGGGCCGGGAACCCGTAGACGATGATCTGGGTCCCTGGCGCGACGGCCCGCACCACCTGGGTGTCCAAGGTCGCCTCGCCCGCGAAGCTGGCCGGCGCGTCGGGTGAGAGCCCACCGTTGACGGGGACCCGCTTCGGAGTGGGCCCGGTGAGGCCGAAGGTGGCGTCGAAGACCGCGAGGTCCTCGTCGGTGTCGAGACCGAACTGGAGGATGCCCACGCTGGTCCCGGTGCCGTCGATGCCCTGCGCCCACAGCGACTCGTAGTCGTAGGCACGTGCGAGGTCCTGTGGTGTGAGGCCCCGCGCCGGGATCGGCGGCGCGTCGGCCGGGTCGATGTGCGACATCGGCAGCCAGGGCGACAGGCCTGAGACCGCCGAGACGACGCCCACGAGCGCCTGCGGCACGGCCGGTGAGACCGACGTCGCGGGATAGGTCATACCGCTCCGGGGGTCCTGCCAGCGCTCGATGGGCACGCCCAGGAAGCCGCCCACTGCCGCGGCGGTGCCCGAGACGGACAGACGGGTGCGCTGGGGTGGCATGGACACGGGCCGGATGCCTACCGTGTCAAGGATCTCGCGCACACGCGCAAGGGTCTCGTCCGTGGGCCCGAAGCGCAGCCCGATCTCCGCGGCGGTCAGGAACCGCCGATAGTCGGGCGAGGTCGGGTCATTGACGCTCGCGGCGAACCGCGCCGATGCGTCCGGGTCGCGTGCCGCGAGCACGAGGTCGAAGGCCACCTGCTCCGTGGGGTCCATGGGCCCCAGGTTGACCGGTGCCGGCACCTCACCCGAGAGCGTGGTGGCACCGGTCACGGCGGGACCCTGTGCGGTCGCTGGCATCGCGGCGGTCGCGAGGATGCCGGCCAGCAAGGCCACCAGCGACACGACGACGCCGGGGGCACGACGGATGAGCGGCTTGCGGGTCACTGGACCACCTCGTCAGTCGGCCAGGTGAAGGAGTTGATGACGGCGTCGGCCCACTGGAGCGCGATGCCACGGACCTCCACGCTCGTGCCGTCCTTGAGCGGGAGGGCGACGGGCGTGATGAGCACGGCGGCGGCGGTGATCTGGCCATCGGTCGCAGCGACGACCGCGACCGTCATGTCGAGGGTGGGGCCCTGCGATGTGTCGATGGTGCCGCTGAACAGGCCACCGACCCCATCGCGATAGCCCAGGATCGCGTCGCCCAGCAACAGCCGTGCCGGTTCGGTGTCATCAGCGAACCCCAGGAGCCGCTTGGCCCACACGTCCTTCTCCGCGCGCACGAGGGCGTCGGGGGCCCAGTCGGAGGCATTGCCCACGTCGAACAGGAGCGAGATGTTCCCGCCGAGCGCCTCGAGCACCACGAAGCCCGAGTTCTCCCCAGCGACGGACCAGAGCGTCGGGTCGAACGCGACGGAGAAACCCGTCGCCTCGTCGGTGTGCCGCTGCCAGTCGGCGAACGGATGACGACCATCGACCTGTCCGGGGGCGGAGGGCGCCTGTGCCTCGAGGGGCCGCGCGAGGCTGGCGCACGGGACCCCCGGGTCGGGGCACGGTGGTTGGTCCCGTCGCTGCCCCTGGGAGAACGCGACCAGCGCAGCGATGAGCACCGCGCCCAGGAGCAGGAGCGCGAACAGCGCGAGCGTCGCCCGCTGGTCCAGCCAGCCGCGTCTGCGAGGGGTCGTCACGGACGCGACCGCCGCGCCGCCCGCGAGCGCGGTCGCGACGCCGGTGGGCGCACCGGTGATGTCCGGCGCGGCCGGGGTGGTGACGTGGGGCGGCCGCACGTCGCCCACAGCCTCGCGACTCGTGATCGTCGATCGCTGGCGCGAGCGGGGCAGCGCCTTGAGGGACACACCACACTCTGCGCAGTACGTGTGGTGGGGCGTCTCCTTGCCACACTCCGGACACACGATCGGCGGGCCGATGGGGAACTCATCCGCCTCCTGGAGCAGACCCACATGGATGACCCGTCGCAGCCACAGGAGCGCGACCGCGGCGACGACCGCCACGACGACCAAGGCGAGGATCTCGCCCATGAGGTCGTTGGCCAGCAGCGCCTCCGCCGTGGCCGCGATGACCAGGAACAGCGCGGCGAGGACGAACGCGACGACCGGCTGGCCGACGGGACCCAGACGATGACGGTCCTTGACGGGCGCGCGGTAGCGCAGCCAGAGCGCCCCCCCAAGGCCACCCAGGGCACCAGCCGCGATGACTGGCGCGCCGACACCGAGCACCAGCAGCCGGAAGACCCATGGCACCGGGTCGCCCGCCGGTTGGAGGCCGGATGCGAACAGGCTCGCGGCGCTGACCAGCGTCTGGGCACCCACGAACGCCACGCCCGAGGCGACACCGAACGTGGCGCCATCCAGGACGTCGTTGAAGCGCCGATACGGCAGCAGGACCAAGGGTCCGGCGATCATGATCACGACCGAGACGATGGGTGCCGCCACCGCATGCACGAATGGGAACGGGGCGCCACCCGAGCCGCCGCTGATGGCGGACGTGCCGGAACCCACCACATCAGCGATGGTGATGGGGAACCAGTGCTGGATCGCGTACGCGAACAACGCACCCGTCAGGGCGCCCCACAGGAAGGTGAGCGCGATGACCCGGATGGGCTCGTCCTCGTAGACGTCCACGTCGTACAGGTAGATGATGGTGATGAGCGGCACGAGCACGGCGGCTGCCGCGATGGCCACCGGGAAGAAGCCCAGGACGCCCAGCAGCGCGATGAGGATGGTGCCTGCCACCAGCGCCATCTGGAACGTCCGGATCTCCTCGCGCGGCAGCGACGGGTAGATCGTGGACACCAGCCGGAGGGAGTTGGCGCGCTCCCCGGGGACTGCGGCGTACGTGTCGCGGACGCGGCCGGCGCGTCCCTTGCGCTGCTCGGGACCCAAGGGGTCACCGCAGCGGACGCAGTAGGTCAGGTTGGGGACCGTCTCACCGCACTGGTCGCACCGGATCGTGGTGGCATCCGCGGGGCCGGGACCGGCCGCGGGGGTGTTGTCCCTGGGACCCGGCTCGGCTGAGGGACTCGCGTCCGCCGAGCTCGGTGCGACCGGGGGGCTCGCGTCCGCGGGGCCCGAAGCGTCGTGTGGTGCTGGATCCTCCACGTTGCCTCCCTGTCGCGCCTGAAGCGAGCCTGTGGCGATGGGACAGGCGCGCGGGCCGCATTGTCGCATGGCGGACCGCGCGCGGGAAGCCGCAATGCCGGTGATCAGGACGCTGTCTGATCGACGATCGGGTCCATCCGGTGCGCGAGCGTAGGCCCGGCAGTTCCCGGCTGGCGGCGCCGGGGCGCTACCATCGGCGGCCATGCTCGAACCCGTCGCCCATCCGGGGCCCGCCCCGGACCCCACACCCGAAGCCTCCGCGACCGATTCGCCCACCTCCATCAGCCGCGGCCGACCGTCCTACTCCTGGAGGTACGGCCAGGACCGTCGGCTTGCCATGGTCGGCGCGTGGGTCGACCTGGATGGCGCGCGCATCCTCGACATCGGCTGCGGCATCGGGACCTACGTGCGCCGGTTCCGGGCGTTCAGTGACGAGGTCTACGGTGTCGAGGTGGAGGAGGACCGCGTCCGCGAGGCCAGCCTGGAGTTGCCCAACATCCAGGTGGCGCGTGGCGAGGCCCTGCCATTCCTGGACCAGTCGTTCGACCTGGTGTTCTCGAACGAGGTCATCGAGCACGTGGACGACGACCGACGGACCATCGCGGAGGCCGTCCGGGTCACCCGCGTGGGCGGTCACATCGTGACGTTCGCCCCCAACCGGCTGTATCCGTTCGAGACCCACGGGGCGTACCTGGGCGGCCGGTACGTGTTCGGCAACATCCCGCTCGTCAACTGGCTCCCCGACCCTCTCCGGGACCGGTTCGCGCCCCACGTCCGGGCCTATACCCGACACGGCATCCGGGCGCTGTTCGCGGGGCTCCCGGTCAGGGTGGTCCACCACGGGGTGATCTATCCCGGGTTCGACAACATGACCTCGCGTCACGCCACGCTCGGTCCGCTCCTCCGGCGCGCGCTGTACGCAGCGGAACGGACACCGCTCCAGGCGTTCGGGTTGTCCCACTTCCTGGTGGTCCGCAGGGTGGCCCTGTGACGTCAGGGCGTCGAGACACCTTCCGGCGGTGGCTCGGCAGCCGGGGCGCCGGACCCGTCAGGGGCGCTCGGCGACGCCGATGGGTTGGTCAGGGGGGCGGATGCGTCCGGGGGAGTGGATGCCGCCGAGCCGTCGACGGGTGCCGATGCGGACGGGGGCGGCACGGCTGACGTCATGGGTGCGGGACTCGGCGTCGCCGAGGGCATCACGGAGCCCTCAGGCGCGTACCACACGTCAATCGAGACCGGTGCGGACCAGTTGCCCGCCACGTCCCGCCATTGGATGTGGATCGATCGCACGCCCGCGACGAGCGCCGGCGTGGGGGTGGGGCCGCCCGTCGGTGACGGGAGGAGGCCGGGCGACGAGGTCGGCTCGGGCGTAGCCACAGGCGCGGATTCGTGGGGATCTGACGACGCCCCCGGCGCGGACGCGGATGCCCCCGGCTCGGACGCGGCGGGGGCGGACGCGGCGGGCTCGGCCGACACAGTGGGCACGCTGGGTGGCCCGCTGGGCCCGGGGGTCACGATCGGGCGCACCCTGGGCGGGACCACGACCGGCCCATCCTCGAGGGACCATGCCACACGGTCGGTCGCGGGCCAGGTGCTCCCGTCGACGAGGGCGCCGTCGTCGCCGATGTCCGCGGTGTTGGCGATGCGCACGAAGGCGAGCCCGGAGTCTCCCTCGTCACGCGCCTCCAGGCGCAGGGTGACATCGCCCGTGACCACGGGCAGGCCCTGCTCGGTGCCCGAGACGCCCTCGGCGATCGAGGCTGTGCCCGCGGGCGGCGTCGCATCGGCGAGCGCGCCAGTCGCGAGACCGATGACGGTCCACATCCCCGGGAATGCCCCGGTGTACCCGAGCGCCCAGATGCCCAGACCGCGCATGCCCTGATCCTGCGCGAAGGCGATCTTGGCGCCGAAGCCGTCGACGTCGTCGTACCACACCTGGCGCCACGTCTCGGGGCAGGTGCCACAGCCCGGACGCCTGACCACGTACACGGTCCACGCGGTCTGGGCCACCGGGTCGTAGTTGCGACCATGCGCGCGCGCGATCTCGATGGCGTCGCGGTACCAGGACGTGGACGCCGGCGTGTATCGCTCGCCGCTCAAGGTGCGCGCGTGCGGCTCGGGGCCCCGCGTCGTCCAGGCGCGGCCGTACCACGGCAGACCCAGGATGGCGTGTGCCGGGTCGGCGACCTGGAGCAGCGCATCGACCGTGGTCCGGATGTCAAAACCGGTCTCCGGGTCGTCAAGCGGGCTGTGCGACGCGGCGAACTCGGCACTCGCCCCCCGGTAGTCGTAGGCCATGAGGAACACCGCGTCGGCCGCGTCGTCTGCGGTGAGCGCCGGGATGTCATACGCGTCGACGTCCGCGGTGACGTCGAAGGTGACCTGCATGGAGGGGAGCCCGGCCCGCGTGGTCGCCCGCTCCAGCACCCGGCGCAGCTCCCGCACGAACTGCGTGAACTGCGTGCGGACCTCCCGCGGCAGCGGTTCGAAGTCCAGGTTGACCCCGTCCGCCCCACTCTCGAGGAGCTCATCCCGGATCTGCCGAGCCAGACGACTCCTGGCCCTCTTGCTGCGGAGCAGGCGGATGGTCTGGTTGCGCGGCCCCTCCTGCCACGAGAAGCGCTCGATGGTCAGCACCACACGCACGCCCGCGGCCTGCGCGTCGGCCATGAGCGCGCGCCAGCGCGGGTCGCGCCAACCGGCCGCGCCGGGCGGCACGACACCCCGCTGCTTCCAGACCAGCCGGCCGTTGCGACCCGCCTCCACCCCGAACCAAGCGAGCGTGGTCAGGCGACGAAGGTCGATGGCCTCGCGCGCGGTCGCCAGCTCCCAGTACGGCAGGAAGCCGAACACCTCCGTCTCCGCGAGCGAGCGGACCCGAGGCGCCGATGGCGTGGCGGACACGCCCGGGGTGGGAGTGACACCCGGCACGGGAGGCGCGGCGGAGCCCACCGGTGGGGGCGCCGACTGACCGAGGGCGGCACCCACCGACAAGATGGCGCCAAGAAGACCGGCCAGCACTGCCAGCGCCATCCGGGGGGGTCGGGGCCCGGCCGTCACCGGCGCCCATCCAAGCGAGGACACGCGCGCACCCTACCCCGAACCGGTGAGATCGTCCTGATGGCGGCGGGCGCGGCGTGTGTGGGGCTCAGCGACTGACCGGTCGCATGGCGTACACCCCGACCACGATGCGCACGCACGGGTCCCGGCACAGCTCCACCCCGATGTCCCCTTGGCGCAGCAGGTCCGCCATGAACCCGGACTCGCGATGCGGGAGGCCGATCCAAATGGTCCCGTCGGCGGCCTGGATGGGGGTCACGTCATCGGGCTGCCCGTTCAACTCGAAGCGACGACGCAACTCGTGCATGGGGACATAGGGCCGGGACTTGATGAAGCGGCGCAACTGCGCCTGGGTGCATCCCGCGGCACGACCATCCGGGCCGCGGCCGTGGGGCGCTCCGGCCTCCGCCTGCGGTCGTTCCGCCGGCCCGCGATCGTGGGTAGGGTCCTGTGTCGTGGTCGTGTCCATGTCAGTGTGACGAGGGCCGCCTGGGTGCCGCCCGCGGGTGCCGATGATAGACCGGGCGCCCCGGACCTGCCCGACCCGCGCCGTCCCCGCCCGTGGGTCAGGTGCCGCTGACGATGAGCGGCTCGCGTGTCACCTGGTTCAGGACGTCGGCGCCCTGCTCGGCGCACACCACGATGTCCTCGATGCGCACGCCGTACCTGCCCTCGAGATAGATGCCGGGCTCCACGCTGAACGCATCGCCCACCTCGAGTGGCTGGCTGTTGCCCTCCACGATGTACGGGTCCTCATGACCCTCGAGACCGATGCCGTGCCCGGTCCGGTGGAAGAACGCGGCCCCGTGGCCGGCGGCGTCGATGACCGCCCGGGCGGCCCGGTCCACGTCCTGCGCGGCGACGCCCGGTCGCACCGCCGCACGACCCGCGGCGTTGGCGTCCCGCACCAGGCCAAAGATGCCCCGGAACCCATCGTCTGGGCCCTTCGCGGGGTCACCCCCGGTGACCCACAGCGTGCGCGTGATGTCCGACGAGTACCCCGCGCGACGCCCCCCGATGTCGAGCAGCAGCGGCTCACCGCCCACGATCGGTCGGTCGTCGGGGTCGTGATGGGGCGACGCGCTCCGTGGCCCGCTCGCCACGATCCAGAAGCTCGCGGTGTCATGGCCCTCGTCCACCAGGCGTGCCCGCACCTCGGCCGCGACGTCGGCCTCGGTCCTGCCCACGAGGCGCCCCGCGGCGAGGCCCATGATCGTCCGGTCGGCCGCCCCGGCCGCGGCGCGCAGCAACTCGATCTCGTCCGCGTCCTTGATGCGCCGGAGCGCGCCCATGACCGGCCCGGCCACCTCGAACGCGGCGTGCGGGTAGGTGGCCTGGAGACGCAGCAGGAACGAGGCGCGCAGCGTGTCAGAGACGGCCAGCCGGGCACCCGGGACGTCCGGGAGCGTCTCCCAGACGTGCTCGTACGGGTCCTCGGACTCCTGCCATGGTCGGACACGCACCGCACCCGCCCCGATGGCGGCGGCCGCCTCCGCCGCGGCCACCTCGAGACGGGGCACCACGATGGTGGCGTCCCCATCGGAGGGCACCACCAGGAGCGTCAGCCGCTCGAGGGCCTTGGCGTCATACCCCGTGAGCCACTCGAGCTCCGGGCCGACCCCGATGAGCAGCGCCCGGACCCCGGCGGCTCGTGCCGCGGCCGCGGTGCGTGCCAGTCGGTCGGCGTATCGCGCTGCGGGGATCGCTCCGCCCATCAGTCCTCCGCGGGCTCGGTGAGCCAGCGGCGGACCAGCGCGGGGCCGTCCTCGAAGAACTTGCCGTACGAGAACACGCGGAGGGCGCCCGCATCGAACGCGAGGCCTCGGGTCTCCTGGTCGTCGTGCTGGGCCACGGCGATGACCGGCAGTCCCGTCGCCCGGAGGGCCCTCACCGCCTCCACGCCGTCGTACCGGTGCCCGAACAGGTCGACGATGGCGCCCACGATGCGTCGCGGGTCCGGGTCCGCTGGGTCCGGCTCCACCGCGAGGGTCGTCTCGAGCGCGACGGCGAGCTCCTCGTCCGAGCCCATGCGCACCGGGATGGCGCCCGCGCGCTGCACGGCCGCCACCAGGCGCGAGGCCCAGATCAGGTCGTCCGCGACGACCGCCACATGGGTCCCCGCATCCGCGTCACCCAGATCGATCGCGTCGGGGTCGAACGTCACGTGCGTATCGTGCCACGCGCCGGCCCATCCGCGAAGGGCCCTGGCGCGCCCTCAGCCGTCCCGCAGCCAGTCGCACGCCTCGGCGATCCACGCCTCGGTGATGGGTCGTGCGCTCGCCACCGTGTACCACAGGTCGCCCACACGGACCGTCTCGGGCAGCGTCTGTAGCGCCGCGGCGACGTCGTCCCACGTGACGCCCATCTCCTCGGGCAGATAGCGGACCCCTATCTGGTCCGCGATGGCACGGATGCGATCGGGCTCATTGCCCTGGAGGTGACTCATGAGCAGCACGCCCAGCGTGACGGGCTGTCCGTGCAGGAAGTGCCTGCCCGTCAGCCGCTCCAGGCCATAGAACACGAAGTGCTCGGCGCCCTCGATGTGCCGTGGGTTCCAGCCGGCATCATGGAACGCCGAGCCGCCCCAAGCCAGGGACTCGGCGAGCGCCCGGATGCCGCCATCGGTCACGTCGTGGATCGCGGCCGCATGGTCGATGACCCGGTCGAGCGCGACACGCGCCTCCGTCACGAGCCGCTCGTCATAGGGCCAGCGTGCCTCCACGTGGCCCGTGTCCGCCGCCATCCGCCAGTCCCAGTGCGCCGTCCAGTAGCACAGGATGTCTCCCACGCCCGACCGGTTGATGTCCGCGGGCGCGCTCCTGATCACGTCGTAGTCCACGTAGACGGCCTCGGGGACCGCGTAGCCCACGTAGCGCACCACGCCGTCCACGCGCACGGCCGCGCGCTGGCCCCAGGCGGCATTGACCGACAGGGCGGTGGGCACCTGGAACAGCGGCAGACGCCTCTGCCACGCCACGTACTTGGCCACGTCGAGCGCCTGGCCACCCCCGAGGCCGATGACGGCCCCGATGTCCGGGAGCGTGGCCACGCGTGCGTCAAGGTCCGCGCGCTCCAGGGTGTCCACCAGCCAGGTCGCGGCGCGGCCGTCCTGGAGGTCCTCCGCGAACCGCGGCCACAGGTCCGCCATCGACACCACCAGGTACGGTCGATGGACGAAGGTACGGAGCTCGGGCACCAGGCCCCGACCAAAGACCGTCTGGATCGTGCCCGACATCGTC
This sequence comes from Chloroflexota bacterium, assembly GCA_034436475.1. Lineage (GTDB taxonomy): Bacteria > Chloroflexota > Limnocylindria > Limnocylindrales > CSP1-4 > JAFMJV01. The sequence continues at coordinate 33,634 of DAOTUX010000275.1, forward strand.
TGTCTCCTCCCGTGTCGTCGCGCCTAGGCGTGGTACGGCAGCCCGCCGCTGATGATGAGATGACTGCCCGTCACCTGTGAGCCATCTGGCGAGCACAGGAACGAGACGGCGCCCGCGATGTCCTGGGGCGTCTCCAGACGTCCCAGGATGAGTCGCTGACGGTAGGAGTCCTTGACCATCGCCGCGGTGCTCGCGGTGCGCTCCGCCTCCTGCTCCCACTCGCGCGCCATCATCTCCGTGTCCACGTCGCCGGGCCCCACCGCGTTGACGGTCACGTGGGGCGCGAACTCCTGGGCGGCCACCTGGGTGAGCCCGACCACGGCGAACTTGGCGGCGCAGTAGGGCCCGAAGTACTTGGTGGTGCAGTTGACCTGGGCCACGTACGAGCCCAGGTTCACGATGCGGCCCCAGCCCCGGGCCATCATCGCCGGCGCGAGGCGACGCATGGTCAGGAAGGTGGCCCGGGCCATGATGTCGAGGTGGCGGTCCCAGTCCTCGTCGGTGCAGTCGATGATGGCCCGGTAGAGCGAGATGCCCGCGTTGTTGACCAGGATGTCGATCCCGCCCCACGCGGCCTCGGCCGCGTCGCAGATGGCTGCCACCGAGACGCTGGTCGACACGTCCCCCGGCACGGCCACCGCCTCAGCACCCAGCGATCGGATGTGCCCGGCCGTGCCCGCAGCCGTGGCCGGGTCGAGGTCGTTGACCACGACCCGGCAGCCGTCCGTCGCCAGCCGCAGGGCGATGGCGCGCCCGATGCCTCGACCGGCACCCGTAACTAGGGCGCGTCGAGGGGGCACGGACGAGGCATCCGGCGGAAGGTGAGCGCCAGGGTTCATTTCACTGCTCCGAACGTGAGGCCCTTGACGAGATAGCGCTGGGCGAGCGCGGCGAACAAGACCATGGGGATGATGGCGGTCATGGCGGCCGCCGCGAGCTCCTGCCAGCGAGGCGACGCATAGCCGCGGTAGCCGGCGACCGCGATGGTGACCGTGGTCGCGTCCTGGAACGTGAGCGAGAGCGCGATGGTCACCTCGTTCCACATGTTGATGCCCACCAGGATCGCGGTGGCGGCGATGCCGGGCGCCGCGAGCGGCAGATAGACCCGCATGAGGGACTGGAGGTCGGAGCAGCCATCGACCCGCGCCGCGTCACCCAGGTCCGCGGGGATCTCGCGCAGGAAGGCATGCACCAGCCACACGGCGAAGGGGACCGCGAACACCTGGTAGATGAGCGCCAGGCCGATCTGGGTGTCGTACAGCCCGATGCGCTGATACAGGACGTACATGGGGATGACGAACAGGAACTCCGGGATGGCGTACGCGAGCAGCAGCCACAGCCCCAGCCAGCGTCCGGCCCGCACCCGGAACCGGACCATGGCGTACGCGGCCGGGACCGCCACGACGAGGGCCAGCAGGACACCCAGGACCACCACCACCACGCTGTTGAGGAACGCGTGGCTGAAGTCACCGTGTCCCCAGATCGCCAGGTACTTGCCCAGGTCGGGCAGGTACAGCAGGTCCGGTGGCATCCGGAACGCATCCACGGGACGACGGCTGGAGATCACGAACAGCCACCACAGCGGCAGGAGGGTGGCCACGATGGCCACCACGGCCACCAGCCAGGCGCCCGCGAGCTCCAGCCGCCGGCGCGCCCGAAGGCCCACGCGTGGCCCGCTCATCGCTCACCCCTCACGGGCCGCCTCACAGCGAGTCCTCGCGCTGTGCGCCCAGGCGCCGATACACCAGGACGACGCCCACCACGATGCATGCGAACAGGACCATCATGGTCATCGAGAGACTCATCGCCATCTGCTTGAAGGCGACCCGGTAGGCCGTCATCTGGACCGACTCGGTGGTCGTGAGCGGGCCACCCCCGGTCGTCCCGAAGATGATCGCGAACACCTTGAGACAGTCGATGGTCCGGAACAGCAGGATGACCAGGATGACCCTGCCGAGCAGCGGCAGGGTCACGAACCGGAGACGTGCCAGGACGCCCGCGCCATCCACCTCGGCGGCCTCCAAGGGCTCCCGCGGCAGCGACTGGAGACCGGCGGACAGGACGATGAACACGAACGCGGTCTGCCACCACACGTCGATGAGCACGATGGACGCCATGGCCATCCCCGGGTCGCCCAGGAACCCGGGCGCGGGGATACCCAGCAGCCGTTGGATGGCGAACCCCACCGGCCCCACGCTCGGGTCGAGCAGCATCTTCCAGACCAGGGCGACCACGATGCCCGAGACCATCAGGGGCACCAGCAGGATGGTGCGGACCACGCCCGCCCCACGCCCCAGGCGGTTGACCGCGAGCGCGAGCACCAGACCGAGGGTCAACTCCACCGTCACGGCGCTCACCGTGAACACGAATGTGTTCCAGAGGGCCGTGTGGAAGCGCTCGCTGCCGAGCAGTTCCATGTAGTTGGCGAGCCCCACGAACGAGGACGTCTGGCCCCAGTCCCAGTCGAAGAGGCTCATCCAGACCGAGAACAGGGTCGGGTACAAGGACGTCAGGCCCATCACCACGATGAGGGGCGCGATGAACAGGGTGCCCCGGCTGGATGACGCCCGGGTGCGCGACCCGCGACGCCATGCAGTCGCGGTCATGGCCCAGCGTCCCCCGCACGGGGCACCAGGGACGGTCCTGCCGGGTCCGACGGCCGCATGCCCAGGCCGTCGGCGCCCCGCGAGCTACTTGGCGATGGCCGCGCCGAGCGCGTCGTTGGCGGTCGCGCAGGCGGCGGTCTGGTCCGTCCCGTTCGCCATGGCCTGCATCCCGTCGACGATGGCGAGCGCGCCGTCCTTCCAGCCGTCGGTGAGGACAACCGTGGTGCGCGAGGTCGCCATGGCCTCGTTCACCGCGCTCACGTACTCCGGCACCAGCTTGTCCGTGTACACCGGGTCCTGCCACGACGAGAGGCGGGGCGCGCCACCGGTCGAGCCGCCGATCAGGGCGGTGTTGGCCTTGTTGGTCATCCACTGGATGAAGTACCAGGCCGCATCCTTGTTGGCCGCGTTGGCCGGGATGCCCAGGCCCCACAGCCAGTGACCGGAGCGTGAGCCGTCGGCGGTGGCCGGCGGGAGCGCCGCGTAGCCCACCCGTCCCGCGACGGACGAGAGGTCCGGGTTCTCGTAGCTGGGTCCGAACAGGCTGGCGTCAATGAAGAACGCGACCTTGCCCTGCTGGAACAGCGCGTTGGCGCCGTCCCAGTCGAGGTCGAAGCGGTTGGACGGCCCAGCGGCGAGCAGCTTCGCGTAGTTCGCGAGCCCCTGGCAGACACCCGGGTCCGTGAGGCGCGGCTTGGACCAGTCGCCGTCGAACCAGAGCCCGTAGGGCGTGGGTGTCGCGAGGTCCCCGACGGCATCGAAGACCACGCCCGAGAGCGTGTCCATGATGGTATCCGAGCGGATCCCGCGCATCACCGAGCCGACCACACCGTCCGCGGCGCCCTGCTGCGTGATGGCTGCGGCGGCGGCCGTGAGATCGTCGAAGGTGGTCGGCATCACGCCGCCGAGGTACTTGTCCACGAGGTCCTTGTTGGCGAACAGGATGTACGTCTCGAACGAGATGGGGATGGCATACGCCTGGGCCGCGGGGTCGCCCGGCGGGTAGGTGGCCCCCTCGAGGAAGCCCGCGGGGAAGTCCGCGAAGTCGTAGTCGGGGGCGGTCAAGGACGGATCATCGAGGTACCCGTCCAGCGGTTGGATGGCGCCCGCCAGGAACTGGGCATAGGCGGTCGAGTCCATGGGCAGGAAGTAGACGTCGGCGCTGCCTTCGGGCGCGCGCACCACCTGCTCCATCTTGTCGAAGTAGAGGTCCTCCGAGTATGGCTGGACCTCCACCTTGATCCCGGTCTCCTGTTGGAACTGGTCAAGCAGGGGGGTCATGCCGTCGGTCCAGGGATGCTGATTGGCGAGGAAGGTGATGGTGGTGCCACTGAAGCGCTGCCAGTCGAAGGCAGCGGCCGGCGAGCCCTCCTGCGCCGCGGTGACGCCGCTCGTCACGACCGCGGTCGCGGCCACCACCGCTGACACCCACGATGCGCGCGACCGCATCCGGCCCATCGTCATGTCGACCTCCTCCGATGACACGTCCACTCGCCTCTCAGGCACCTGACTCGGCCGATGAGGGGCGACCACCAGCCGAACCGTATGCGCCAGTTGATGGGATGTCAATGCCGAGCGCGTGGTCCACCCCTTTGGTCGGCCGGCGATTCGCATCATGGTCGTGATAATCTGCCGCAATCGGCGCTGCACGCTCGACGCCGTGGGGATTGACCGTGCATCGGCCCATGACGCAGGCCATATCCGATACTGGAGACGAGAATGCCCGGTCTCGCGCGGCAACCGATCGCGGACATCGCGGTCCTGGAGGCCCTGGTGGGGCGTGGCGCCACGTCCCGCGCGAGCCTCACGGACCTGACCGGTCTGTCCGCGGCGACCGTCGGGCGTGCCGTGGACCGCCTCGTCCGGCTCGGCATCCTCCAGGAGTCCTCGCCCGAGCCAGCCGGTGTGGGCAGGCCACCACGCTTGGTGCGCATCGACGAGCGGACCGCGTGCGTGGTGAGCGTCGATGCCGGCGGTCGGACGATCCGTGCCGGCGTGGCGGACCTGGGCGGCACCCTGCGCGAGCGGGCCGCTCGACCCGTCCGTGACCCCGACGACCGAGAGGCGCTCCTCGATGACCTGGTGGCCATCGTGCGCACGGTGTCGGCCGGCATGCCCGCAGGCAGCGTCCAGGCGGTCACGGCGGGGGTCTCGGGGATCGTGGACCAGGACGGGGGGCGGGTGCTCATGGCACCGGACCTGCCGGGGCTCGCGGGGGTGGACCTGGGCGTGGAGCTCTCCCGACGCCTCGGGCGTCCCGTGGCCATCGACAACGACGATGTCCTGGCGGCCATCGGCGAGGCGACCACGGGCGCGGCACAGGGCTGCCAGCACGTCGTGTTCCTGTCCCTGGGGTACGGCCTGGGGGCAGGCCTCATCGTGGGTGGGCAGCCAGTCCGGGGGGCGTCCCATGCCGCGGGAGCCATCGCGTATCTCGCGCCCGGCAGGCTGGAGGCCGTGGCGAGCGGGCGGGGCATCGCGGCGCGCTATCGCGAGGCGGCGCGGAGGCTGCCACCGGACGCGGGGGCGATCGCGGGCGACGCACGTGACGTGTTCGCGCTGGCCGCCTCGGGCGACCTCGTGGCGCAGGAGGTCGTGACCGACGCGATCGGGGCGCTCGGTGACCTGGTGGTCGCGGTGGCCGCCCTGCTCGATCCCGAGGTCATCGTGCTCGGGGGCGGACTCACCGACGCTGGTCATGCGCTGTTCGACCCGCTCGGCCAGCGGCTGGCGAGCGGCGTGCCCTACCCGCCCAGGCTCGCCGCCTCCGTGCTCGGAGACGGTGCCGTGCTCCACGGCGCAGTCTCGGTCGCTCTCGTCCTTGCCCGCCGGCGCGTCGCCGGCATCGAGCCCTTCCAGCGGCAGCCCGTCGAGCGGGGCGTGCTGTCACTCATCTGACCCGCGACAGGAGGCATACGCCATGACCCACGTCACCACCCGATCGGAGGCAGCCTACGAGGCGGCCCAACTGGTCATCCCCGGAGGCGTCAACAGCGGGGCACGGGGGCCCCAGGCCGGTTGGGTGCCCGGCCCGCCGATGGTGGCGCGGGGTCGAGGCTCGCACATCTGGGATGTCGACGGCAACGAGTACATCGACTACCTGCTGGCGCTCGGGCCCATGATCCATGGCCATGTCCACGCCGAGGTCACCGAGGCCGTGACCCGGGCCATCCATGACACGGGCACCATGTTCGCGCTGCCCTACGAACTGGAGGCAGTCGCCGCGCAGAAGGTCATCGATGCCGTGCCGTCGGTCGACCTGGTCCGCTTCGGCAACTCCGGCACCGAGGTGGTGCTCCACGCCACCCGTCTGGCACGGGCATTCACGGGCCGCGACGTCGTGGTCCGCTTCGAGGGCCAGTATCACGGGTGGGCCGACCAGCTGGAGTGGAGCCATCATCCTGACCTGGCGTCGGCGGGCCCGCGGGAGCGTCCCATCGCGCTGCCGGGCAGCCCGGGCATCCCCGAGGTCATCGGGCAGACGCTGCTGGTCCTGCCCTGGAACGACCAGTCAGCGGTGGAACGGGCGGTCGCGGAGCATGGCGAGCGGATCGCCGCCATCCTGACCGAGCCCATCATGGGCAACACCGGGGTGATCCCCCCGCGCCCGGGATACCTCGCGTTCCTGCGTGAGATCACCCGAGCGCACGGCATCGTGCTCATCTTCGACGAGGTCATCACCGGCTTCCGCGTCGCCCTGGGGGGGGCGCAGGCGCTGTATGGCGTGACGCCCGACCTCACGACCCTGGCCAAGGCGCTCGGAGGTGGCTTCCCGGTGGCCGCCGTCGGTGGTCGTCGGGACATCATGGACCAGGTCTCGGACGGTCACGTGCTCCACGCAGGCACCTAAACGCCAACGCGGTGGCGGTGGCCGCGGTCTCAGCCTCGCTCGACGTCCTGGCACGCCCGGGCACCCATGAGCGGCTGTTCGCGCTGTCGGAGCGTCTCATGAACGGGTTCGGCGGCATCCTTGAGCGGGCCGGCGTGCCGGCGCAGCTCCAGGGCGTGGGGCCCATGTTCCAGCTCTGGTTCAGCGAGACCCCCGTGATGGACTATCGCGATGCGGCGCGGCATCTCAACTCGCCTGCCTACGCCGCGCTCGCCCGAGCGCTCCATGAGCGGGGCGTGATGGTCCACCCCAGCAACATCGAGCTGTGGTTCGTGTCCACCGTCCACACGGACGAGGACATCGACCGGACGCTGTCCGCGTTCGAGGACGCCGTCAGGAGCACCATCGACCAGTTGCGTTGACACCCGGCATCAGGTCGGGCGAGAGGAGGGAGCCACGGTGCATCAGCGATCCATCCACCGGCTGCGGGGCGGCCTGATCATCGCCGCCGCAGGCCTGCTGACGCTCAGCGTGGGCGTCTCGGCGCAGGACCCGAGCGTCCCTGGCCCCTCCGACCAAGTCCTGCGCGTCGGTTGGACGTCCGAGCCGGACACGCTCAACCCACTGACCACCTACTCCACCGAGGGACTGGAGGTCGTCCAGCTCATCTACGACCGGCTCATCGAGTACGACACGTCGCTCAAGCCACAGCCCGGGCTCGCGGCCACGTGGGCGACGTCCGAGGATGGCCTCTCGACCATCTATCACCTCCAGCCGGGCGCGGCCTGGTCGGACGGACAGCCAGTCACCTCGGCGGATGTGAAGTACACCTTCGAGACCATCGCCGCGGAGTCCCTCGGTGAGTACGCCCAGTGGCTGAAGTTCCTCGAGCGCGTGGACACGCCGGACCCCGCGACCGCGGTCATCGTGTACTCCAAGCCACAGGCATTCGACCCCGCGCTCACCATCCCCATCCTGCCCCAGCATGTCTGGGGTGCCATGTCGGCCGAGGACATCCAGGCGTTTGCCAACGACCGACCGGTGGGCAGCGGGCCGTTCACCCTCGGGGAGTGGCGTCGGGGTGAGACACTCACCCTGGCGCGCAGCCCGTCGTTCTGGGGCCAGCCGGCCGGTCCGGCGGGGGTGATCTTCGTGCTCTATGGCAACGAGGACGTGGCCGCCCAGGCAATCAAGGCCGGCGACGTGGACGTGCTCACGGAAGTGCCGCCCACGGTCTGGGACGGCCTGGTGGGCGCCGATGGCGTGGCAGCGGTCTCGCTGCCGGCGTTCTCGTTCCATCACATCGGCATCAACGTGTCCGACTCCGAGACGTCAGGGGGCAGCCCCCTGCTCAGGGACCAGGTCGTGCGCCAGGCGCTCAGCTACGCCCTCGACCGGGGCCAGCTCGTGACGCTCGCCCTCGCCGGTCATGGGACGCCCGGTGACGCGCTGGTGCCGGCGGGTCTCAAGGACTGGCACTGGACCCCCTCGCCCGACAAGGTCATGGATGCGAACCCCGATCGGGCCAAGGCCATCCTCGAGGCCGCCGGGTACGTCGATCGCGACGGTGACGGTGTCCGCGAGTCCGCCGATGGAACCGCGCTACGCTTCCGGCTCATCGCCATCCAGTCCACCAGCGTCGATGTGCGTGCCGCGCAGTTGTTCCGTGACGCGGCGGCAGCGGTGGGCATCGCGCTGGACCTCTCCACCCTCGATGAGAACACGCTGGGCGCCATCGTCTACGACACGGATGCGCCCGACTGGGACCTCTTCGTGTGGGGCTGGGACTCGGGCGTGGCGGACCCGAGCTACATGCTGGGTGTGCCCCTGTGCAGCCAGATCGGTGGCAACAACGACGTCTTCTGGTGTGACGAGACCTACGACGCCCTGTACGACGAGCAGTCGACCACGCTCGACCCGACCGCGCGCCGAGCGGTCACCGACCGGATGCAGGAGATGTTCTACACCGCCTCCCCATACCTCGTCATGTGGTACCAGGACAAGCTCCAGGCCTACCGGACCGACACATGGTCCGGCTGGGTGGAGGCCGCCGGCGGCCTCGTGTACAACTTCACGCGCGACAACTACCTGCGGCTGACGCCCGCGCGCTAGGCGCGGCGGTCCGGCCGCGCCCCGGCAGGCGTGCTCGCACGTGTTCCGGATCGGCTATCTGGCCAGGAAGCTGGGCGGTGCCATCGTCCTGCTCCTGGCCGTCGCCACGTTCAACTTCCTGTTGTTCCGGATCCTGCCCGGGGACCCGGTGCGTCTCGTGGCGCGGGGCGCGAACCTGCGACCGGAGGCGGTCGAGCGGCTGCGCGAGCTATGGGGGCTCGACCGGACGCTCGGCGAGCAGTACCTCATCTACCTGCGGGACCTGCTCACGGGGCACTTCGGCACCTCCTACACATACCAGCGACCCGTGGCCGACATCCTCGTGGAGCGACTGGCCAACACGCTGCTCCTGCTCTCCGCGGCGACCATCCTGGTGGTGGGTCTCGGCATCGCGCTCGGCGTCTATGCGGCATCGCACCGCGGGGGCCGCGCCGACAACAGCACCGTGGTGAGCGCGCTGGTGTTCTGGAGCCTGCCCACGTTCTGGGTGGGCCTGATGCTCGTGTTCATCTTCGGGGTCTATCTCGACGTCCTGCCGGTCTCCGGGACGTCCTCCCCGGGTGCGCGCTTCGCATCGCCCATCGACCAGGCGATCGACCTCATGGAGCACCTGGTGCTGCCCACCCTCACGCTCGCGCTCGTGGACATCGGGCAGTTCGTGCTCGTCACGCGCAGCTCGTTGACCGATGTGCTAGCCGAGGACTTCATCCTCACCGCCCGTGCCAAGGGCCTGTCACGTCGCACGGTCATCTGGCGGCACGGGTTCCGCAACGCGATGCTGCCCGTGGTCACGGCAACCGCCCTGTACACGAGCCTCGTCATCGGGGGGGCCATCCAGGTGGAGACGGTGTTCTCATGGCCGGGCATGGGGCGCCTGATGTACGACGCCGTGCTCCGGCGCGACTATCCGATCCTGGAGGCCACCTTCCTGCTGTTCGCTGTCGCGGTCATCATCGCCAACCTCATCGCGGACCTGGCCTACCAGGTCCTGGACCCTCGGGTACGGGAGGCATGACCACATCGTCCGCACTCGTTGACCCAGGCAGCCGTGAGGGACTCCGGCAGGTCGCGCGCCAGGTGTGGGCGGACCATCTGGGACGCCTGGGAGCGGTCCTGCTCCTGGGCACCATCCTGTTCGCGATCGTCGGACCCATCGTGTTCCCGTTCGACCCCAGGGCCGTCGGCAGGACCGTGTCAGACATCCTCGCACCACCCAGCGCCGAGCACTGGCTGGGCACCGACGAGCTGGGCAGGGACGTGTTCCGACAGGTGCTGGAGGGGGCGCGCATCTCGCTCCTCGTGGGCCTGGCCGCGACCGCCCTGTCCATGGGTGTCGGGTCACTCGTGGGCATCGTGGCGGGATACCGGACCGGGATCACCGATAGCGTGCTCATGCGTGTCACGGACTTCTTCCTGGTGCTTCCCGCGCTCCCCCTTGTCATCGTCCTCGCCGCGCTCCTGGGCCAGAGCCTGGTCATCCTGATGCTGGTCATCGGGCTCACGAGCTGGGCGTCCACGGCACGCATCGTCCGGTCCCAGGTGCTGACGCTGCGGGAGCGGCCGTTCGTGGCTCGGGTGCGCTCCCTGGGCGCCTCGGACCTGCGGATCGTGCGCGACCACATCCTGGGGAACGTCCTGCCACTCATCCTTGCGACCACGGCCCTGGTCATCGCCGGCTCGATCCTGGCCGAGGCCACGCTGGCCTTCCTGGGCCTGGGTGACCCGACGCACGTCTCGTGGGGCACGATGCTCCACTTCGCGTTCGAGAGCGGCGCGACGGGCAGGGGCGCCTGGTGGTACTTCCTGCCACCAGGCGTGGGCATCGTGGCCGTGGTGCTGGGGTTCATCCTCGTGGGTCACGCGCTCGACCGCATCCTCGACCCCCGCCTGAGGGGTCGCTGATGCCTGTCCTGGAGGTCATCGACCTCAGCGTGCGGTACCGCACCAGCGTGGGCTGGGTCCAGGCCGTCGACGGGGTCAGCTTCGCGGTGGAGCCGGGCGAGATGCTGGGCATCGCCGGAGAGTCGGGGTGCGGCAAGACGACCACCGCCCTGGCGCTGCCACGCCTGCTCCCGGACACGGCGGAAGTCACCGGGGGCGGCGTGCTGCTCGACGGTCGCGACCTGCTCGCGCTGACCGAGGCGCAGATGGGGCGGGTGCGCTGGCGCGAGGTGGCATTCGTGTTCCAGGGCGCCATGAACGCGCTCGACCCCGTGTACACCGTGGGGGACCAGATCGTGGAGCCGATCCGACTGCACGAGCCCCGGACCTCCGAGCGCGCCGCCCGGGCACGAGCGGGCGAGCTCCTCACGCAGGTGGGCATACCCGCGGCACGCGCGGGTCAGTATCCCCATGAGTTCAGTGGCGGGATGCGCCAGCGGGTGATGATCGCGATGGCCCTCGCGTGCGAGCCACGGGTGCTGGTGGCCGACGAGCCCGTGACGGCCCTCGACGTGATGGTCCAGGCCCAGGTCATGGCGTTGCTGCGCCGGCTCCGGGACGAGCTGGGCATCGCGGTGATCCTGGTGAGCCACGACCTGTCAGTCATCGCCGAGGCGTGCGACCGGATCCTCGTGATGTATGCAGGCCGGATGGCCGAGCGCGGGTCCGTCCGGGCGACCTATCGGGCGGCCGGGCATCCCTACACCCGGGCGCTCCTGCGCGCCTTCCCCGATGTCACAGGGCGTCGGGAGCTCGTGGACGGGATCCCGGGTCGGCCCCCCGACCTCGCCCGTCTCGGGCCGGGCTGCCCCTTCGCGGCGCGCTGCCCGCTGCGCGTCGATGTGTGTGACACGCAGCGCCCACCCGTGGTGGGCCTGGGCGACGACCACGTCGCGGCGTGCCATCGTGCCGGGTCGGCACCCGTCGACACGGGGATGGTGCACCAGTGAGCCCGCCCGTGCTCGGCATGCCCGTGCTCGTGCTGCGGGACCTGCGCGTGGAGTACCCGCCATCCCGTCGCGACCGCGACCGGCTGGGTCGGGGGACTCCCGTCCGCGCCGTGGATGACGTCAGCCTGGACATCCAGCCGGGCGAGGCCGTCGCGCTCGTGGGCGAGTCGGGGAGCGGCAAGACGTCCATCGCCCAGGCGATCATGCGGCTCGTGCCCATCGCCGGCGGCAGCGTCCTGCACCAGGGCCAGGACGTGGCGCGCGCCCAGGGCCGTGCGCTGCGTGCGTTCCGGCGACGGGTGCAGCTTGTGTTCCAGGACCCCTACGAGTCGCTCGACCCTCGACACACGGTGGAGCGGGTGGTCACCGAGCCGCTGCTCATCCATGGCGTCGGCGGGGACACCGCGGGCCGTCGTGCCATCGTGCTCGGGGCGCTCGCATCGGTGGGTCTCGAGCCGGCCGCGGAGCTCGCCCGCCGGTATCCCCATCAGCTCTCGGGCGGCCAGCGCCAGCGGGTGTCCCTCGCGGCCGCGATGGTCCTCGAGCCGGAGCTGGTGATCGCGGACGAGCCGGTGTCCATGCTCGACGTGTCCCTGCGTGCCGGGATCCTGCGAACGATGCTCGGGCTGCGCAGGGACCGAGGCGTCGCCTATCTCCTCATCACCCACGACCTCTCCCTCGCGTGGGTGTTCGCCGACCGGGTCGCGGTGCTGTACCTGGGGCGGGTCGTGGAGCTGGGTCCCGCGGACGCGGTCATCGGTGCCCCAAGGCACCCCTACACGCGCGCCCTGGTGTCGGTCATCCCGGTCCCCGATCCGGACGCGCACCGGACGCAGACGCTCCTCGAGGGTGAGACACCATCCCCCGCGCACCGCCCGCCCGGCTGCCGGTTCCACCCGCGCTGCCCGCTGCGGCAGCGTCTGGGCCGACCACCCGTGTGCGAGACCACCGAACCCACCTTGGCTCGGGCCCCTGCGGCCGACGAGGGGCATGTCGTCGCCTGTCATTTCGCCATGGAGGATCCGTGATGGCAATGAACGATCGGGAGATGGAGGGGCTGCTCTCCGCCCTGGTGCGGATCGACTCGGTGACACCCTGGCTCATCGCGGGCGGGGCGGGCGAGGGCGCCATCGCCGCCTGGATGCGCGACTGGCTAGCCGACGTCCCGGTGGAGGTCGCGCTGGAGGAGGTCGAGCCCGGCCGCCCGAACCTCGTGGCGACGCTTCGTGGGACGGGCGGCGGTCGCTCGCTGTGTCTCAACGCCCACTCGGACACGGTGGGCTACGCCAACTGGGCCGACCGGGCCCTGTCGCCCCGGCGGGAGGGCGATCGGCTCATCGGCGTGGGCGTGGCAGACGACAAGAGCTCATGCGCCATCGCGCTGGCCGTGCTGCGAGACCTGGCGGTGGCGGCGGCGGGCGGTCGACGCTTGGCGGGCGACCTCACGGTCGCCTGCACCGCGGACGAGGAGGGCGCCTCCATCGGCACCATGGACCTGGTGCGGCGACACGCCTGGGATGGGGCGATCGTGCTGGAGCCGGATCGTTCCGGGCGCATCATCACCGAGCATCAGGGCTTCGGCTGGATCGACATCGTGGTCCGAGGGCGAGCCGCACATGGGTCGACACCCGAGGAGGGCATCGACGCGATCGTGCGCATGGCGGAGGTGGTGCGCGGTCTCGCGGGGCTGGACGCTCGGTTCGCGGCGTCACCCGACCCGCGCAACGGCCGGACAGTGCTCCACACCGGCACCATCGCGGGGGGCACCGACTATGCGACCTATCCCGCTACGTGCACGCTCGGCATCGAGATCGGGACGCAGCCCGGCGAGACGCTGCGAGACCGGTTCGCCGACCTCGATGCCATCTTCGCCGACGTCCGGGCGCGCTACCCGGACCTTGACGTATCCGCCACCGCTGCCCTAGAGCGCGACCCGTTCCGCGCGCAACGCCACGAGGGGCTGTTGGCCGCCGCGACCACCGCGACACGCGCCGTCCTCGGGCACGACCCCGAGCTGGTCGGCCTCAATGCCTGGACCGACGCGGCGCTGATGCAGGCGGCCGGGATCCCGACCATCGAGATGGGGGCGGAGGGCGGCGGCTACCACGCGCCGGACGAGTGGGTCAGCATCAGCGACTGCCTGCGCTTGGTCGACATCCTCACACGCACCGTCACCGAGTTCTGTGGGCGCCAGCCGTGAGCATCGACCGCGGGTCCCTCGAGGCCCTCGCGATGACGCTCGTGCGCATCGATTCCCGCAACCCCTGGCTCATCGAGGGCGCCCCCGGCGAGGGCGCGGTGGCCGCGGCCATCGCGGAGCGGCTGCGACCCCTCGGCGTCGAGGTCACGGTCGACGATGTGGCGCCCGGCCGACCGAACGTGGTGGCGCGTCTCCGGGGCACCGGTGGCGGGCCGTCGCTGTGCCTCAACGCTCACATCGACACCGTGGGGGACGCGTCGTGGCCCGAGCGGTCGCGTCTCCCGGTGGTGCTGGGCGACCGGCTCGTGGGCCTCGGCGCGGCCGACGACAAGGGTCACGCCGCGGCGGTGCTGCTGGTGATCGAGGCGCTCGCGGCCTCCGGGACACGGCTGCGGGGCGACCTGGTGGTGGCCTTCACGATGGATGAGGAGGCGACCTCGGCGGGGACCATGGACCTCGTGGGGCGCCATCGCACGGACGCGGCCATCGTGGTCGAGCCGTTCGGCATCGGGCGTGCCGTGGTCACCCACCAGGGGTTCGGCTGGCTCGACGTGGTGTTCCAGGGGCGGGCGGCCCACGGGTCCGCCCCCGACCTGGGCATCGATGCCATCAGCCATGCCGCGGAGGTGGTCCGACGCCTGGACCAGCTCGGCGCCTCATGGGCGGAGGCCCCGCACCCGCTCAATGGCGCGACCGTGTACCACGCCTCCACCATCACCGGAGGCAGCGACTACGCGACCTACCCTGCGAGCGTGACGCTGGGCATCGAGATCGGCACCCAGCCGGGCGAGACCATCGCCGACCGGGTGCGGGACATCGAGGCCATCCTGGCCTCGATGCGCGAGGGGCGGCCGGAGTTGCGTGCCCAGGTGGTAGTCCGTCTCGACCGCGACCCGTTTGCCGCGCGCGGCCACGAGGCCCTGCTGGGCATGGTCCGGGACGCGACGCGGACCGTCACTGGCACGGACCTCACGCTCGCGGGCGAGAACGCGTGGATGGATTGCGCGATCATGCAGGGTGCGGGCATCCCCACCCTGTCGATCGGCGCCTCGGGGGGCAACCTGCACGCGCCCGACGAGTGGGTGTCCATTCCCGAGCTGGCCCAGGTCGCCGACATCCTGGAACTGACGGCACGCGGCTTCTGCGGGCCGACCTGAGTCGGCGTGCGGCCTCTGCCGGCCGGCTCACGGCGGTCACCCGGGCGCGGCCGGGGCTCCGCGGGCCCGCGGGCAGAGCGCCATGGACCTAGGACGCCTGCCAGGTCTCCCCTGCGAACAGCAGGGTCCGCAGGTCGCCCTCGCCCTTCGCAGCGACCGCGTCGTCGATCTGGGCCTGCAGGAGCTGGTCGTGCGTGGGTCGCTCGACCCGCCGGAAGACCCCCAGCGGCACCGGGTAGCGGGGCGCCCACATGCGCGACAGGATGTAGGCGTAGGTGGGGTCCTCGGCGGTCTCGTCGTGGACCAGCAGGTCGCTCTCCGTCACGCCGTCCCTGCCCAACTGGACCACCTCGGGCGTGAACCCACGCATGCGGATGCCCTTGTCCCGGTCCTTGCCGAAGATCATCGGCTCGCCATGCCTGAGCATGAGCACGCTGTCGTCCCGCGTCTCCTTGTCGCGGAAGAGGGCCCACGCGCCGTCGTTGAAGATGTTGCAGTTCTGGAGGACCTCCACGAAGGCGGACCCCCGATGGTGGCCGGCCGCGGTGAGGGTGTCCTGGAGGTGCGCCGCGGACGTGTCCACGGAGCGGGCCACGAAGGTCGCCTCCGCGCTGATGGCCAGGCTCAGCGGCACGATGGGCGCGTCGATGGTCCCCGCGGGCGACGACTTGGTCCGCTTGCCCAGCTCGGACGTGGGGGACGCCTGGCCCTTGGTCAGGCCATAGATCCGGTTGTTGAACAGCACCAGCTTGATATCCACGTTCCGGCGCATGGAGTGGATGACGTGGTTGCCGCCGATGGACAGCGCGTCGCCGTCACCTGTGATGACCCACACCATCAGCTCTGGGCGCGATGCCTTGAGACCGGTGGCCAGCGTGGGGGCTCGGCCATGGATGGTGTGGAACCCGTACGTGTTCATGTAGTAGGGCATGCGCCCGGAGCAGCCGATGCCGCTGATGAACACGATGTTCTCGCGGGGATACCCGAAGTCGGGCATCACCTTCTGGGTGTTGGCGAGGATCGAGTAGTCGCCGCAGCCAGGGCACCAGCGGACCTCCTGGTCCGACTCGAAGTCCTTGCGCGTGAGCACGGGGAGGGCGCTCGCGCCATCCGCGGGGAGAGCAGGGCTGGTCACGCGCGGCCTCCTTGGTCGTCGAGCATCAGGCGTGCCGCGTCCTCGATCTCGCTGATGCGGTACGGCTTGCCGCGCACTCGGTTGAGACCCACGGCATCGATCAGGTATCGGCCACGGATGAGCAGCCGCAGCTGTCCCAGGTTCACCTCGGGGATGAGCACGCGCCGATAGCTCGCCAGCACGTCCCCGGTGTTGCTGGGGAAGGGGTTGAGGTGACGCAGGTGGGCGTGCGCGACCGCGTGACCCTGTCCCTGGAGCCGCTCGACCGCGGAGCGGATGGCGCCATATGTGGAGCCCCAGCCCAGGATGAGCAGGTCGCCACGGGCAGGGCCGAACACCTGGAGGTCAGGGATGTCATCGGCGACCGCGGCCACCTTGCGCGCCCGGAGCTGGGTCATCCGATGGTGGTTCTCCGGGTCGTAGCTGACGTTGCCCGTGATATCCGCCTTCTCGATGCCGCCGATGCGGTGTTCCAGGCCGGGCGTGCCCGGGACCGCCCATGGGCGAGCGAGCGTCACCGGGTCGCGGTCATAGGGGTGGAAGCTCTCGCGCGCGGTCCAGTTGTCGACCGCGATGCGGGGCAGGTCGGCGGGCTCCGGGACGCGCCAGGGCTCCGAGCCGGTCGCCAGGAACGCATCGGACAGATACACCACGGGGGTCATGTGCCGCAGGGCGATGCGCCATGCCTCGATGGCGTAGTCGAAGCACTCTGCGGGCGTCGCGGGTGCCACGATGGGCACGGGTGCCTCGCCATTCCGGCCGAACATCACCTGGAGCAGGTCGGACTGCTCGTTCTTGGTGGGCATGCCGGTGCTGGGCCCGGCCCGCTGGACGTCGACCACGACCAAGGGCAGCTCCACCATGACCGCGAGCCCGAGGGCCTCCGACTTGAGCGCGATGCCAGGGCCCGAGCTCGCCGTGAGCCCGAGCGCGCCGCCATAGGCCGCCCCGATGGCCGAGCCGATGGCGGCGATCTCGTCCTCCGCCTGGAACGTCCGGACACCGAAGTCCTTGTACGTGGACAGCTGGTGCAGGATGTCGCTGGCGGGCGTGATGGGGTACGAGCCGTAGAACAGGGGGCGGTCGGCGAGACGTGACGCGGCCACGAAGCCGAGCGCCGTGGCCTCGTTCCCCGTGATGTTCCGGTAGGTGCCTGGTGGCAGGTGCGCCGGCCGCACCCGGTACTGCTGGTGATGGAAGATCTCGGTGGTCTCACCGAACGCGTAGCCCGCCTTGAGCGCCCGCTTGTTGGCCTCCGCGAACACGGGCTTGGCCGCGAACTTCGTGTCGACCCACGCGAGCGTGGGCTCCATCGACCGCTCGTACAGCCAGAACATGATGCCCAGCGCGAAGAAGTTCTTGGTCAGGTCCTTCTGCTTGCTGGTCATGGCGAGACCCTCGAGCGATCGCTCGTTGAGGGTGCTGATGGGGATCTCGAACACGTTCCAGGTCTTGAGCGAGCCGTCCGACAATGGGTCGGACGCGTAGCCGGCCTTGGCCAGGTTGGCGGCGCTGAAGGCGTCCCTGTTGACGATGAGGGCGCCACCCGGCGGCAGCTCGCCCAGGTTCGCCTTGAGCGCGGCTGGATTCATGGCGACCAGCACGTCGGGTGCGTCACCGGGGGTGTGGATGTCATTCGAGGAGAAGCTGATCTGGAACCCGGAGACACCCGGCAGCGAACCCGCTGGCGCCCGGATCTCGGCGGGGTAGTCCGGCAGAGTGGCGATGTCGTTGCCGAACACGGCGGCGGTGCGCGTGAACTGGGTGCCGGTCAGCTGCATGCCGTCGCCGGAGTCGCCCGCGAAGCGGATAGTCACCCGATCCAGGTCGCGCACGGCGTCCGGTGGTCGGCTGGTCTGTATGTCGGTGGTCACGGACCCGTGGGGCCTCCTGGGTGCTGCGGCTGCCGGGGGACGGTGTGGGTCGGCACGCACGGGATTCTACGCCGGATGACGCAACCAATCGGCAACCGAACCCGGGTCCGCAATGGATGGCCCGATCCCTGCTCCCGCATGGTCACCCGACGGGGCCGTCGGCGGGCTGCCGCGGGCGCGCCCTCCCTTCCGCGAGCAGGCGTCGACGGAGTCGCTCCAGCGACCGGCGCACCTCCGCGTACGCGGGCAGGCCGGCGAGGTCCCGCAGCTCCCAGGGGTCGAGGGCGAGGTCGTACAGCTCCCGGCGCCCGGTCCGCCAGCGGATGTAGTGCCAACGCCCGAGCGGGTTCCCGGGGTACGTGGTGACAGCACTCCACGCCGGCATGCCGGTGATGGGATTGCCATGGAGCATCACCGTCAGCAGCGCGGTCCGGTCCGGTGGCCGCTCGCCCAGGATCACCGGCAGCAGGGAGATGCCGTCGGCGGCCGGGGCACCCGAGGGGTAGGGCCCCATCACGCAGCCCGCGATGGCGCAGAGCGTGGGCGCGAGGTCGATGTTGGAGGTCGGGAAGGACGTGGTCCGGGCGACCGTCCCCATGACCCGTGGCCAGGCCATGGACAGGACCACCGGCACCGCCCACGGCACGTGCTTGCCATAGAGCCCGAACTCGCCGAACAGGAAGCCGTTGTCGGATGCGAGCACCAGCAGCGTGTCGTCCAGCCGACCCCGTGCCGCCTGCTCGTGGACCACCTGACCCACCAGCTGGTCGACGCCCAGCATGTCCTCGCACACGCCTGCCAGCGGCACACCCGCGGGAGGGACCCTGTCCGCGTGGCGGGCGGCCCACCGGCGCATCCAGTCGGGCTTGTCGGTCGCTGCCGCCAGACCGTAGTTGGGCGGCCTCCAGCGCCCGATGCCCGCGCACCTGGGCGACCCACGGAACTCGGGCATGGGCTTGTTCGGGAGGTGGCCGGCGTACGTCGACAGGATCGCGAACAGCGGTCGGTCCCGGGGAGCCTCCCGCAACTCCCGGACGGCGAGGCGCTGCACCAGGCGCATCGAGTGGAGACGGGGCCGCCCGTATCGGGGACGACCCTTCGGCCAGAGGTAGTACCCGTAGCTGCCGCCGCTCATGGGCAGGAACGTGTCCCAGGCGACCTCATGCCGCAGGCGCCGCTCGCCGCGCAGGCTCATGTACCGGTTGAGGTACTTGCCGATCCATGCGGTCCGATACCCGGCGTCGTGCAGCTCCGAGGCGATGGTCACGCGGGGGTCGAAGGGCGCCGCATCGTTCTCCACGACACCGTTGTTGTGGGTGTGGAGCCCCGTCAGGAGATTGGCGCGCGCCGGGCAGCACAGCGGTGCCTCGTCGACCGCGTGCTCGAAGGTGAGACCGCGGTCGATGACCCAGCGGCGGATGTGGGGCGTCCGCTGCCGGGTCCAGAGCCTGCCGTCGAGCGGCGCGACGTCGTCGACGTAGACGACGATGATGTCCGGTCTGGGGACCGGCGGTGGCTCGGCGACCTCCGACGGGGCCGGGGGCGGGGCCATGCCGGTCGCGCCCACCTCCATGGGTGACGCGACCGAGAGCGCCGCGACGAGCCCGCCCAGGAGCAACGCCGCGGCGCGCACCCGCGTCACGACGCTGGCGATGCCCCGGGTGTCGGCAGCAGCTCCGTGGTCACGATCTGGTCCGCGGTCACGGGCTCGCCGACGGGGCTGCCAGGCATGTCCGTCATGAACGCGATGGACGCGGTCCAGTCGGCCGGGTCGATGGCACCCAGGCCGTGCGCGTCGGTGACGTCGCTGTGCCAGGCGTTGATGGTCGCCTCGAGGATGGCCCGCTGGAGGTCGGGGTCGGCGGCCAGGTCGGGGACCACCTGGAAGGTCGCGTCCAGGCCCAGCTGCGGGTCCGCGCTGATCGCCTCCATGGCCGCGAGCGTGGCGCCCACGAACGCGGCGAGGTCGTCGTGGCGCGCCGCCAGCGTCGACTCGCCCGTGACCAGCCCATTGCCCGGCAGGGGGACGATGTCATCGACCGTCAGGACGTTCGGGGTGATCCCCTGTCGCGCGACCGCGATGGGCTCGTTGTTGAGGAACCCGGTGATGGCGTCGACCTGCCCCTGGACCAGGCCAGTGGCCTGGCCGAAGTCGGGATAGAGGGTGATGTCCAGGTCCTCGGGCGTGAGGCCCGCCGACGACAGGATGGCGAGCAGGGTGATCCAGCCGCTGCCGAAGCGACCGGGCGTGCCCAGGCGCTTGCCGGCGAGGTCTGACGGGGCGGTGATGCCCGCCGCCGCGTTGGCCACCACCACCGAGGGGAACCGGGCGTAGACGCTGGCCACGTAGCGGATGGGGATGCCCTGGCTGCGCGCGGCGATGACACTCGTGCCATCTGCCAGGCCGATGTCCACGGCGCCCTGCCCGATGAGCGAGATGAGATCGGGGTCGATCTGGTTGAGGAGCGTCACGTCGAGGCCCGCGTCGGCGTACATGCCGGACGTCTGGGCGAGATAGAAGGGCGCGAACTGGACGCTGGGGATGTAGCCCAGTCCCGCCGTGAAGGGACGCAGCTGGGCTGGCGGCGCGCCATCGGGCGAGGCATCCGGGGCGAGCGAGGGACCCGGCGCGGGACCCTGCGAGGCGTCCTGCGCGAGCGCGGCGCCGGGCAGCACGAGCGCCCCAAGGGCGAGCGCGGCGAGGACGGTGCGGGCCCAGCGCGGGGGCCGGGGCAGCGACTGGGACAACGGAGCTACCTCCCGATACGAACCGATGGGCTAGACAGCGGCCGTCGGGACGCCGGTCAACCGACGCTCCAGGACCACCACGATCAGGTACAGGACGACACCCAGCAGCGCGATGGTGAGCAGTGTCGCGAACAGCAGCGGCGTGTCAAACAGGCTTCCCTTGGCCAGGTTGAGCAGGACGCCCAGCCCACGGTCGCCCCCCACCCACTCTGCCACGATGGCGCCCACGACCGAGAGGGTCACCGCGACCTTGAGACCGCCCAGGATCTGGGGCAGCGCCGCCGGGACCTCCACGGTCCTCACAAGCTGGGCACGCGTCGCTCGCAGGCTGCGAGCCATCTCCACCAAGCGTCCGTCCACGGAGCGCAGGCCCACGCTGGTGGCCACGGTCATGGGGAAGCAGCAGATGAGGGCGCAGATGAGGACCTTGCTCGTCAGCCCGTTCCCGAACCAGATGACGATGATCGGGGCAAGGGCCAGGATCGGGGTGGCCTGCGCGGCGACGATGTAGGGCGACAGGAGACGGTCGGCCAGGGGCGAGCGCGCGAGCATGAAGCCAAGGACCAGCCCGACGGACACGCCCAGGGCGAGGCCGAGCAGGATCTCCGAGAGCGTGGTGACGACATGGGGCGTGAAGGTGCCCTCCGTGGCAGCCTCGAGCCAGCGCTCCGCCACCAGGCCGGGGCCGGGCAGCACGAACCGCTGGTAGCCGCCCACCCAGACCACCAGCTGCCACAGGGCCACGAACGCAGCACCCACGGCCGCGATGGCGAGCACGTCATGGACCCGGCGTCCGGCTCGCATCGCGTCAGGCCGCCGGCCGTGACATCGGACGGGAGGCCGGGCTCGTCATCTTTGGCATCCGACCCGCATCTGTGGGTGTCG
>DAOTUX010000276.1:0-7589 GCA_034436475.1 Chloroflexota bacterium
GCGAGTTGGTCGCGTCCGGGACGATGCCTCGGAGTCGGATCCGGTCGCCGCCGACGTTCCGGGCAAGCGAGCTGATGGGTGCCACGGTGGTCGCGACGTCCAGCTTGTCGGGCTCCCCGGTCAGGTCATCGTGCCAGCCCAGATGCAGCGCGGGGGCGACGCTCGGCGATTGCGCGGCCGCCGGCGTGGCCACCAGGGCGACCGCAGCGGCCACGAGCAGCGATGGGAGCGCACGATGCATGGGCGGGACTCCTACGGGGGGCGCTTGTTGTCGGTGCTATCACAATAGCTCGCAACAACGGCAGCTTGCAACTGAGACAACGTATACTGCCCGGCGATGGCCATCGACCCTGCCACCGACGCGCCCGGGCCGCTCGACCATCGATGGGCGACCGCACGGGACGAGTTGCACGCACGGGGCATGCGCTGGACGCCGCAACGCCGACTGCTCATCGAGGTCCTGTCACGGACCACGGGCCACGTCACTGGCGCGGACCTGGTGGAGCGCTGCCGGGCGCTCGACGCCTCGACGATCCCATCCACCGTCTACCGCACGCTGGACGTGCTCGAGGAGCTCGGCCTCGTGCGTCACGCCCACGGCATCGACGGTCGTGAGGAGTACCACGTCCTACCGCGCACCGAGCACGGTCACCTCCACTGCTCGCGTTGTGGCCGGAGCTGGGACATCGAGTCCGGCGAGGCCGCCCATCTGGTCGCCGCGCTGCGGCGAGACCGGGGCTTTGAGATGGACCTGTCGCACCTGACCATCTCCGGCAGGTGCACCGAATGCGGGGACCCCCGACCCACCTGACCGGAACCGGGTGGCCGGGTCCCAGGGACCACCGATGAATCCGAGCGGCACGGTGAGTCTTGGGAGTGTTCCTGACACGATCCGGCATCCCGGCTGGCACACTCGCCGCATACGCGACCTTTGAGGGCAATCCCATGACCCATCCCCATACCCACCCCCGTGCCCGCGCGCGTGCATGGGCCCAGTGCGCCGAGGCGGGCACATGAGCGCCGTCATCGAGGCGGAGGACCTGGTCAAGGTCTACAAGGCCCGCAAGTCCGAGGTCCGGGCGCTCGACAGGCTCAGCCTCCAGGTGGACGAGGGCCGCGTGCTGGGCCTGCTCGGGCCCAACGGCGCCGGCAAGACGACCACCGTGCGCATCCTCGCCACGCTGCTGCGCCCCGATTCGGGACGAGCGACCGTGGCGGGCTTCGATGTCGTGCGCCAGGCACAGGCCCTGCGCACGGTCATCGGCCTGTCGGGTCAGTACGCCGCGGTGGACGAGAACCTGACCGGCCGCGAGAACCTGTGGATGTTCGGCCGGCTCTATCAGATGCCTGGCACCCTCGCCCGGCAGCGCGCCACCGAGCTGCTGGAGCAGTTCGACCTGGTGGACGCGGGCGACCGGGTGGTGAAGACCTACTCCGGAGGCATGCGCCGGCGCCTGGACCTCGCGAGCGCCATCATCGCGCGCCCGCGCCTGCTGTTCCTTGACGAGCCCACGACCGGGCTCGACCCGCGGAGCCGACTGGGGATGTGGGATGTCATCCGGACCCTCGTCCGCGAGGGCGCCACGCTCCTGCTCACGACCCAGTACCTGGAGGAGGCGGACGAGCTCGCCGACGGCATCGTGGTCGTGGACCACGGCCGCATCATCGCCCAGGGGACCGCGGACCAGTTGAAGGCCCAGGTCGGCGGCGAGCGCATCGAGGTGGTCGTGCGCGACCGCACGGACATCCCGACCGCCATCGAGCGCATCCGTCCGTTCGGGGACGGTGACGTGAGCGTCGACGAGCACACCAAGCGTCTCACCCTGCCGTCAACCGGGGGGGCCCAAGCGCTGGTCCAGGTGGTGGGTGCGCTCAGCGAGGCGTCCATCGCCATCGACGACATCGGCGTCCGGCGACCCACCCTCGATGACGTCTTCCTGTCGCTCACGGGCCATGTCGCCGAGGCCGAGCAGGTGCCTGCACCGACCGAGGCCACCAGCACCGCCACCGGGAGGGCCACCGCGTGACCACGACGCCCATCACCGCACCGCACGTGGGCACGGGTGGACTTCGCCAGGCGCTCAGCGACGGCCTGGTCATCGGCTGGCGCAACCTCAAGCGAGTCCCGCGCATCCCCGAGCTGGCGATCTTCGCGATCATCCAGTCCATCATGTTCGTGCTGCTGTTCGCGTTCGTGTTCGGCGGTGCGATCCCACTGCCGGGCTACCCCAGCCCCAACGCGTACCGCGAGTACCTGATGCCGGGCATCTTCGCCCAGACCATCGCGTTCGCCTCGGCCACGACCGCCATCGGTATGACCGACGACATGGCCAAGGGCATCATCGACCGCTTCCGATCACTGCCCATGGCCCGGTCCGCGGTCCTGACGGGTCGGTCGTTCGCGGACGTCATCTACAACTCGGGCATCCTGGTGGTGCTCATGATCACCGGCTGGCTGGTCGGTTGGACGGTGCGCACGGACGTCGCCCAGTTCCTGGCCGGGGTGGCGCTGCTGCTGCTGTTCGCGTTCACGATGTCCTGGGTCGGCATCTGGCTGGGACTGTCGGTCCCGTCCGTGGAGGTCGGGCAGCAGGTCGCCTTCACGGTCATCTTCCCGATCACCTTCATCTCCAACGCGTTCGTGCCCGTCCAGACCATGCCCACCTGGTTGCAGCCGTTCGCGGAATGGAACCCGGTGAGCACCCTCACCGCGTCGGTGCGGGAGCTGTGGGGCAACCCGAACCCGTTCGCCACGGACAACTTCCCCTCGCAGCAGCCGATGCTCGTGACCCTGCTGTGGGTGGCGGTCATCCTCGCGGTGTTCGTGCCGCTGGGCGTGCGCAAGTTCCGGAGCGTCAGTCGATAGCATCGACCGGACTGGGTGGGTCGATAGCGTTGCCCCTTGGGGTTGCGCTCGATGCCAAGTGGCGACGCTGGACAATCGCCATCCGGGGCCCGGCAGTTGACATCGGACCGTCCATCGCCCAGCCGAGCGCCCGCTCTCGTCAGGCGCTGGCGGGCATGCTTCGGCGCGCCCACGGGCGCCAGTCAGTCAGGTACAGCACCAGGACCGGGACCAGGTACACCAGCCATGCGATGACCTGGATGGTGGTGGGTGCCGAGCGGTACCCGAACAGGCCCGCCAGCATCGAGCCGACGGGCGACGTCTGTGGGAGCACGCTTGACAGATCGAGCAGTGGCGGCTGCACCGGCAGGAAGCCGGCCTCGGTGAACTCGGTGACGGCGTAGACCACCAGGCCTGCCGCCACGAAGATGAGCATCACGCCCGTCCAGGTGAAGAACCGACCGATGTTGATGCGCACGCCCATGGCGAAGATCGCCCACCCCAAGGCGACCGCGATGCCGAGCCCCACGAGACCGCCGATGACAGCGCTCGACACGTCACCCGCTTGGGCACCCAGGATGGCCAGGAAGAACAGCGCCGTCTCCAGGCCCTCCCGGATGACGGCGAGGAAGGCGATACCCACCAGCGCGCTGGTGGTGCCCACCGCGAGGGCGGCCGCCATGTTCGACTCCAGCTCGCCCTTGATGGCCCGACCCTGGCGACGCATCCAGAACAGCATCCAGGTGACCACGATGACAGCGAGCACGGCCGCGAGGCCCTCAAGGGTCGCCTGCAGCTGGAACGGCAGTCGCCCGATGGTGCTGACGATCAGGACGCCCAGCCCCACGGACAGCCCGGCCGCGAGCGCGACCCCCAGCCCGATCCAGGGCAGGACATCCCGCCGGCCCACGTTCACCACGTAGGCGCAGATGATTCCCACGATGAGAGCCGCCTCCAGCCCTTCGCGGAGCCCGATGAGGAGTGCGGCGGTGAAGGCGGCTGTCATGTGGCCACCATCATGATCCCGATCCACCAGGTCGTCAATAAGGCCTGAGCGTGATGGTCAGGCATTCCTGAGTCTCGACGGTGGCGCAGGCCCGTCCGACGGAGGAGCCATCGAGCCGGTGGCAGATGTCACCGACATCCGATGGGCGCGTCAGCCGCGCGCGAGGCGCCGCAGGTCCTCCAACAGGCGGTCGATGTCGGCCTCCGACGTCATGGGGTTCATGACCGCGGCCCGGAGCCAGGTCGCGCCACGCAATCGGGTCGTGGAGAGCCAGCCGTCCCCGTCCGCCTCGAGCGCCGCCTGGAGTCGGTCCTGGTGCCGGTCGAGCGCGTCCCCCGTCAGCCCCGGCGACAGGTGTCGGAAGCACACCACCCCCAGCTCCGGCTCGTGCGCCGGCTCGAGGTCCGGTGCGACCGCGATGCGTCCGTGGAGGTACAGCGCGACATCCGCGGTGCGCTCCACCAGCCTGCCCAGGCCCAGTGTCCCCAGGTGGTGCCAGCTCATCCACAGCTTGAGCGCCCGCCAGCGCCGGGTGCCCTCGAAGCCCAGCGTGAAGAAGTCGAGCGACTCGGTCGTGTGGGCGTCGTGGGCCACAGCAGTGTCTCCACCGCCCCGGTAGTACTCGGGTCGCCGTGAGAACACCCACCCCAGGTGCGAGCCGTCGCGCACCACCAGGCCACCGATGTCATAGGCCTGGAAGAACCACTTGTGGGGGTCCACGGTGACCGAGTCCGCCAGCCCCAGGCCCGGCACCAACGACGCGAGCCGCGAGGAGAGGCGGGCGGCCGCGCCATACGCCGCATCCACGTGATACCAGAGCCCCTCGCGTCGCGCGATCGCGCCGATCGCGGGCACGTCATCAATCGATCCCGTGTTGGTGGTGCCCGCCACGGCCACCACCGCGAACGGGGTCCGACCAGCCGCCCGATCGGCGGCGATGGCAGCCTCGAGCGCGTCCACCCGGAGGCGGAAGCGATCGTCCGATGGCAGGGTGACGAGCGTCTCGGGTGGGAACCCCAGTTCGTCGAGCGCGCGAGCGACGGAGAAGTGGCCCTGGTCGGACACGTAGACACGGGCGTCCTCGAGGGCGGCCCCACGAGGCCGGCCGGACCCTCGAAGCTCCGCCAGCCGCACGTCGCGCGCCAGCGCCAAGCCCATGAAGTTGGCCATCACGCCACCCGATGTGAGGAGCCCGAAGCTACCCTCGCCATAGCCCACCAGGTCGCACAGCCAGCGCACGACCTCCTCCTCCACGAAGGCCGCGACGGGGCCCGCGTGCCACACGTCCACGCCCTGCTGGGTCACCTGCGCGAGCAGCTCGCCGACCACCGACATCACCAGGGGCGGCGGGGTGAAGTAGCTGAGCACGCGGGGATGCCACGCATTGAGCATGTGGGGTGCCATGCGCTCGGTGAAGGCCCGGATGACCTCCGCGGCCGGCCGAGGATCATTGGGTGCGGGTGACGGGCCCCCTGTGGGACCGAACAGCAGGTCCCGCAGCCCCGCCATCCCAGTCGGGTCGCCCATGCCCCGTCTGAGGCCCTGGTCGTAGATGTAGTCGAGGGCGGCGGTCCAGGCCTGCTGACCCAAGCGCTCCAGGGCCGCACGTGACGTCGATGCGTCGCGGATGTCGAGCAGCTCGGGCTCGGGATGCCAGCCGAACAGACCCCGCTCGAGTCGATCAGTCACCGAGACCGGTGGCCTCGCGGACCCAGTCGGTGAGCATGGGCAGCAGTTCGGGGGTGAGGGCCTGGTCGAGCGTCGGGTACTCGCCCAGCGCGCCCGTCACGGCGCGTTGGAACAGGTGGTTCGCATCCGGGATGGTCGTCACGCGCGACCGGGGGTCCCGCTCGTCGAGCGCGACCTCGAGCGCCTGCGCCTCTGGGGCGGCGATGACCTGCACGTCCTTGCCGCCAAAGACCCCGAGCACCGGGGCGGCCACCTTCGCCCATTCCGCCGATGGGTCCGCTCCCAGGAGCGAGCGGAACCAGGGGCTCCGGAGCGTCGGCAGTTGCACCGCCACCTGGCTCTCGACCCATGCCTCCCTGTCCCCGAGGCGTGCCCGGGTCGCGGGGTCCTGCCGGTCGTACGTCTCACCCAAGGCATCGCGCAGCACCCGCTCCAGATCGTCCGGTGCGTCCGCCAGCGCCGCCTCGTACAACCGTCGGTTGCCCGCTGCGGTCGCCTCCGCCGCTTCGTCGGACATGCCCTGGGTCCGGGCGATGGCCCTGGACTGGTCCACCATGAGGTCGATGCCGGGTCGGACCATGGGCGCCAGGCCGACCACGAAGGCCACGCTCGGGTCGTCCGCCGCGATCGTCGCGATGTACGCGCCACCCTCGCTGTGACCCAGGACGCCCGTCCGCGCGGGGTCGACCTCAGGGCGTGACCGAAGGTACGCCAGCGCCGCCGACCCGTCCGCGGTGAAGTCGAGGAGCGTCGCGCTCGCATGGTCACCCGTGGACGCGGCCGTGCCCCGGTCGTCGTAGCGCAGCACCGCAACTCCGGCCCGACCGAGCGCGTCCGCGATGAGCGCGAAGGGCCGCAGGGTCATGCCGGGCAGGGACTCGTCGCGATCCTGGGGGCCGCTGCCGCTCATCAGCACCACCGCGGGGTGGGGTCCTGCGCCACCAGGGATCGTCAGGGTGCCCGCGAGCATGACCTCCGGGACGCCTCCCGGGAAGCTCACCTCGACCTCGGAGTACCCGATGCCGCTGGGCAGGGGCGTCCGCGTGACGACGAGCGGCGCGAGCGCCTCGACCGCGGGCAGGAACACCGCGTCCACCAGGGCGTCATGCTCCGCGGGCGTCGAGATGAGCAGGACCAGGTAGGTCACGCCGGGAGCCGCCGCGAGCCCCAGGTCCGCCGTCGTGGCGCCCATGGGCACCTGGTAGAGCCGCCACTCGAGACCGGCGGGGTTGGTGCGTCGCTCGACCGGCTCGGGCTCCGTGGTCAGACCCAGCTGGGACAGGAGCGCCGGCCACAGCGCCTCGGGCGCGACAGGCGCCGACTGCAGGGCCAAGAGGGTCTGGTCCGCAGGGGTGGCGCCGCGGAGCCGGACGCCCATCCCGGCCGACTCCCAGCCCGCGGGCGCCACCGACCGGAGGCCGTACGCCTCGTCCAGCACAGGCTCGAGCACGATGGCGCGCGGCGACCTGCCGGGCGATGCGGACTGGCCCGCGACGACGGCCGGCACGAGCGCAGCGCCCATCACGAGGGCGACCACGATCAGCTGGACGGCGGACCGCATGGTCCATCGGGATTCTCGGGGACGCATCGCACCTACGGTACAGGACCTCGTCCGCAGGGCGGCGCCGTGGTCGGGGGTCCGGCACCCCGGGTCAGGGTCGCTGCCGTGGCCGGGGGTCCCGCGCCCCCGGGTCCGGGCCGCTGCCGTTGTGATCGATCACCCGGTGAGCAATACGACCGGCGGGCCGCTCGTACTCGGACCGGGGCGCACTCGGTAGGCCCGTCCGAGGCGCTTCGCCGGTCGAACCGCGCACCTGGCGGCACGATCGACCGCGGAGATGCCCCTGGGGCATGCCAGCGGCCGACTGTCCCACGACGAGTGGCTCGCCTCCGCCGGCCCACCCGTCGTAACGCGCACCCCATGATCGATCGCACGAGGGCCTGGCGGCGGGACCAGCCGACCGAGGCCGGGGCGACTCTGTTGACCGAGCTCGAGTGGCGAGGCAGCTCCGACAAGGGCGGGGCCAGGGCGCGAGGATTGGCCCGTGG
>DAOTUX010000277.1:0-31421 GCA_034436475.1 Chloroflexota bacterium
CGGTGGTCCGGGTGATGCCCGTCAACGAGGTGGCCGACCGGCTGGGATTCAGCCCACCCAGGGCCGGTCGCACCGCCATCGTGCTGACCCTCTCAGAGGGCATCCGCGCCACGCTCTCGGTCGACGAGGAGCTCCCATTCCAGAGGGTCCGCGCCGTGACCGCGGGCAAGGACCCCGAGGGCCTGCAATGGCTGGTGATCGGCGTGCGCGGCGATGCCTGCTACTCGCTGCAGGCACCCGAGTGGTCATCGGCCCAGCCGGGTGACAGCCCAACCGCCCAGGTCATCGTCGACATCGAGCACTGACCGCCCGAGCGCCCCTCGGTCGGCGTCAGCGGCGATCGACCGAGCCGGGCGGCTGGCCCGAGCCCGGCACCACCAGGTAGGGCGCGGTCACACCGGGGAACGCCGCAGGGTCGTCGGGCGTCCCCGCGGTCAGGGTGCGTGGTCCCTCGAGGTCATGGGGCAGCACGAGCACGCCCACGCGAAAGGCCCCCGTGGCGTCGGTGGCCACCTCGAGGGGACGCCCGGCGGTGATCCCCTTGTCCCACGTGAGCGTGATGACCGTGTCGAGCGGGAACCCGGTCCCGCTGACGATGGTGGCGAAGCCCGCGGGGCCGCTCGCGGGGCTGATGGTCATGACAGGGTCGATGCACGGCACGACCAGCTCCCCGAACGCTCGTGCCACGACCGAGCCACGCGTGTCGCGCTGGCGGCCCTGTGCCTGGTGCGTCCCCGGGTCGCGACCGGTCACCGGCAGCGTGACGTCGAACGTGCCGTCATCGGCGACGATCCCCGTGGTCACGTCACGCGCACCCTGCTCCCCGAACAGGACCTCCACCGGGCCCGGATAGAAGCGCCGCCCACGGACCCGCAGGTCGGCCACCGCGGGCTGGCCCGGCGCAAGGGGCAGGCAGTCGGGCTGCAGCGGTCGGAGGTCCGGTCGTGGCTTGGCACAGGGCACACGGAACGTCGCCTGCGCCAGGGGCTGGTCGTCCACGACGAGCGCCACGCGATACTCGCCAACGGGGCGCGCGAGCGGGTTGATGGTCGTGGCGAGGGTGCCATCGGCCCCGAGGTCGACCGGGAAGCGCTCCGGCTCGACGACGTCCGCGGCCGCGCCATCGGCGTCGAACACGAGGGACGCGGTGGGCACGCGGCCCGTGACCGAGTCCAGCCGGATGCCGCTCCCTCGGACGTCGATGTCCACGCGCCGCTCCTCGGCGTCCCGCAGCGCCGGTCGGTCGCAGTCGGGGTCCAGGGTCAGGACCACGGGGGCGCACGGGACCGTGAACGCGGTGGTCGCCTGCCGCCGTGGCCGCCAGTCCGATGCGTACTCCGCGATCCCGGACGCCTCGATGTGCGGGAAGCGCTGCTGGGCACGGACCCGGATGCGCATGCGGCCCCGCTGCCACGGGTCGATGCGCGCCGCGAAGCGACCGTCCTCGCCAACCTGTGCCTGGAAGGTCTCATCGGAGCCACCGGTGTCCCAGGTGACGGTCACGACCCCTGACTCGAACCCCGTCCCACGGACCGTCACGTCATATCGGTCCTGGGGGGCCCCACTGGGACCGCAGTCTGGCGAGACGGCCAGCGTCGGGCGATCGGGGCAGGGTGACTCGAAGGGCGCCGCGGCCACCCAGGGGTTGCGGGCGACCGAGCGTGCCATGGTCGTGCCACGCGAGATGCCCTGTGCCGCGGCGGCGTAGTAGAAGCCCGCGGGGATGGGGCCGATGCCCCGCAGCGTGTGCTCGAGACGGCCCTCCCCATCGGTGACCAGGGGGTCCGACACGATGTCGCCGCCGGGGAGCGTCACGAGGCCTACCCGGATCTCGGTGGCGGGCTGGAAGCCGGAGGCGACGAACGTGACATCGAACGGCTCGCCCGACGATGCGCACGTGGGGTCCACACGCAGCGTGGGCAGGCAGGGGACCCCGATCGAGTCGTCCGCCCAGACCCCGTCGGAGTCGCCGACCAGGACGCGGATGGACGTCTGCTCGGCGGGAACAGGCACCGACACCCGGATGCGAAACGTGCCCAGGGCGTCCACATCTGCCACGGCAACCGGCTGGTCCTCGAAGGAGTGCAGCCGGACGGGCACCCCGCTGCCCGGTTCGAAGCCGTGTCCGGTGACCTCGACGTCCCGCGCCTCGCCGGCAATGCCGGTCGCGATCGGGAGGCACCCGGGACCCACGCGGATGCCAGGCGAGCCGGAGGTGGCGGCCCTCGCCTGGCCCACCCACGCGCCCGGGGATGGCGCGAGCCCCACGATGAGCAGCAGGGCGCCGAGGCCGGCGGCGACCAGCCGCCTGGTCATGGCGAGCGCTCGTACCCCGAGAAGTACACGGCCGGCGGCCCGTCACAGGCACCCTCGCACTGCAGGCGCAGGCTCTGGTCCGGCTCGACCGCGATGGGGGTCACGAAGTGGAAGTCGAGGTCGCGGAAGTTGTCCAGGTTGAGCACGAACAGGTCCTCCCCGGAGCGACGGAGCCGGAGCGTGCCACTGGTCCCGGTCGGGTTGGAGAACACCAGGTCGGTCACGAACAGGGTCGCATCGCCGTCCGGCGACACTGGTGCCGCACCCGCCTCGAGCCGTCCGTCGCGGGGCGACCGGACGTCATCTGCGTCAGGCGCGGGCGTCGTGGGGGTCGTCGTCTGGCCGGAGGTCGGCGGGGTCGGGGTCGGCTGCCCGCCCCCACCGCCGTTGCCGCCGCCATTCGGGTTCGGCTGGATCCCGGCCTGCTGGAGCACTTGCTCGGCGCGCTCCTGGGCCGCGGAACGGATGGCCGGCTGGAGGAACAGCAGCCAGATGAGCGCGAGCGCGACCAGAGCTGCCACGAGGAGGGCGAGCGCCTTGAGGAACCAGGACGGGAGCATCGGCTCCTGGAGCATCGAGCCGCCCACGAGCACCGGGGCCTGGCCGCCGTCGAGCTGGAGCTGGAACGCATGGGTCCTGGGTTGGCCGCGCCAGAAGCGCCTGCGGGGCTTGACCGCGACCTTGGTGAACGCCGCGGCGCCGGGGTCGATGACCAGGGCCGGTGGCTTGATGTCGTAGGCGATCGTTCGGTCCGGGTCCAGCCCGGTGACCGACGCGTTCAGCACCGTGTTGCCCCGGTTGTCGATGGCCAGGTCATGGGTGGCGCTCGTGCGGCCGCGGGACGTGCGTGGGGCGAGCTCCACGCTGGTCTCGCTGAATGCGCCGACCTGGAGCTGTCCCTCCTCGACCACGGACCCCGCAGGGTCCTCCTGGGATGCGACGCGCACACCGAACGCCAGGGGGCCCGCCGCCACGTCCGGGGAGCGCGGCGGCCGGAACGTGATGCGAGCCGTCTGCTCCGCCCCGGGGAACAGCGAGACGACCGGCGGCTCCGCCGTGGACCACGCGGCCGCGTCACCCAGGACACCGATCGCGAACTGGTCGACGACCGTGCCGTTGTTGCGGATGCGGATCTCGACGCTCGCCTGCGCCCCAGGCGCGACGGCCAGCGATCTCGCGCCGAGGACCGCGATCGCTCCCATGGGGCGGCAGTCTAGGCGGAGGGGGCGCCACGCGACTACCCATGAGGGCGATCGGCCGGGCGATCAGGAGGGCGTGAACGTCCGGCTCGCCTCGCGTTCAGTCACCGTTCAGTCCGCGGCAAGTCCCATGGGGCACGCTCGCCTGCACCGGAGGCTCGTCCCTTCGGGTGACGTTCGGGACGCGAGACCGCCCGGTGGGGCATCCAGCGGGCATCAAGGGTTGGGGGTCCAGGCATGTACCTGCTGCAGGATCAGCTCGACGCGCATCGGCCGGAGACCATCATGGTGGCCGTGTCCGCGGCAGACCCCGTGTCCCGTGCGGGCACCGTCGCGCAACTCCGGGCCGCACCCGGGATCCGGGTCATCGAGGACCCACAACCGGGCGGCACGAGCGTGGCGCTCGTGGTCGCCGACGAGGTGGACGAGGATGCCACGCGCCGGATCCGGGCCCTCCGTCGCCAGGGGGTCGAGCGGGTCGCGCTGCTCGTGGCCCGGCTCGACGACCAGGGGCTGTTGGCTGCCGTGGAGGCAGGCGTGAGCGGCGTCCTCCGTCGCTCCGATGCGACCTCCGGCAACCTGCGCTCGCTCATCGGGTCGGTCGCGATGGGCGAGGGCACGCTGCCGCCGGACCTCCTGGGGCGTCTCCTGGACCAGGTGGGCCGACTCCAGCGCCAGGTACTGGCGCCCCGTGGGCTCACCCTCCGGGGCCTGTCGGAGCGCGAGGTCCGGGTCCTGCGCCTGCTCGCGGACGGCATGGACACCG
This sequence comes from Chloroflexota bacterium, assembly GCA_034436475.1. Classification (GTDB taxonomy): domain Bacteria; phylum Chloroflexota; class Limnocylindria; order Limnocylindrales; family CSP1-4; genus JAFMJV01. Next base: position 4,282 of record DAOTUX010000277.1, read on the forward strand.
CCGAGGTGGGCCGGGAGCTGTTCTACTCGGAGCGCACGGTGAAGAACATCGTCCACGACATCACGAGCCGGCTCGAGTTGCGCAACCGGACCCATGCCGTGGCCTACGCCCTGCGGCAGGGCCTCATCTAGCGCCGTCGCCCGGGGCCGACGGGCGCGCTGGTCGCGATCGGGGGCCCTGGGCCGGCGCCCTGCTCAGGCGGGCGCCTCCTCCTCTTCCTCCTCATCGCTCGCCTGACGCTGGCCGATGAGGCCCGCGCCCTCCTCCTCCGGCAGCTCCTCATCGGCCTCGTCCTCCACGGCGACAGCCCGCTGCGCCGGCTCCGTCTCGTCGGTGTGGCGCGCGGCTGTCACGGGAGCCGGCGTGGGCGCCGGCGGGGCGGTCGCCATCAGCCGGTCGGCGACGCTCGATGCCTCACGCTCGAACCGGTCGGAGGGATGGCTGAGCGCCAGACCTCCCCCTACATCGGTCCCGTCCACGGGACCCTCGCGCTGCTGGACCACGTGAGCGAGCTCGTGGGCGAGGGTCCGCTGACCGGCCGGGCTCGACGGGTCGTACTGACCGGCGCGGAACACGACGTCCGAGCCCACGGTGTAGGCATTGGCGTTGACCGCGCGTGCCGACTCCGAGGCGGCCGCGTCCCGATGGATGCGCACGTCGGACAGGTCCGCGCCCAGCCGCTCGGACATGCTCGCCAGGAGCGACGGCTCGAGCGCCTCCCCGGTCCGCGACAGCACCGAGCGCACCCGGTCCGGCGCATCATCGTCCAGCAGGCGTGCGACGCCTCCGTTCCCGGCCACGGCTTGCAGGTGGGCGACCGCGGCCGTGTCCAGCGCGGAGGGACGGCCGTCGGTCACGGCGCGCGTGGCGAGGAGCGGCGCGTGACCCGACCCCGACCGACCCGGGGACCGGGCAGGGGCCACGGCCTTGAGGGCGCCCGCCTGGTCCAGGTCGAACTCGTTGCCCATGCGCATCACCTCCTGGCCGCGCAGCGGCGGGACCGTCACAGCGCATGTGCGCGTGGCGCCGGACCAGCATGATCGGCAGGGGTCGGCCCACCAAGGGCCCGGGGCGCGGCATGAGGGGTAGCGGGTGATGCCCCTTCGGGCGATCGGACCCGCCCATCGGTGCGACCACGCGAACGTGCCCACCGGGTCCCGCCACCGCCACGATCGGACCATGACACGGCAGCGCATGCCGGGGCGCGTGACGAGGCACCCGGGCCAGGCGGAGGAGCGGGTCCGAGCCATCGCGCCACGCCTCGGGCACGCCCCAGCGGACCTCGCGGACGAGCTGGCAGCAACCGACGTCGCGCGTGGGGCGCGCATCCTGAGCGGCCTCCAGTCAGAAGTGGGCAACGCCGCGCTCCACAGGCTCGTGTCGGGGACCGGTCATGCGACAGGCCTTGGGGTGGGACGAGGGACCGTGAGCGCGCGAGGCGCGACGGAGCGGACCATCTCGCGCGAGACCGAGGACGCACCTGGGGCCGGACCGGGCGGCGAGGCACTCCCGCTCGACACAGGCGCCGCACCGGGCGTGACCGAGCGCGTGGGCCCTGTGACCGAGTCTGGGTATCGGGTGGAGGCGTCCACGCTCGCCGACGTCGCGGCGCTCATCGGTGGCCGGGCGGAGGCCGGTCATGTGGGCTGGGTCCCCAGCCTCGACTTCCACCAGACGGACGGTAGGATCGACTCGGTGGTGGTCAGCGTGCCCATCGACCTCGAGATGCCCGTCTGGTCACCGCCCGCAGGGATGCTCCCCAAGGCGCGTGCGGAGTGGGCTCGCTGGTACGCTGCCCTGCGAGCGCACGAGCAGGGGCACGTCGACCTGGTGCACCGATGGTTCGATGGTCTCGCGACACGCATCCTGGGCTCGTCGGTCCGGGCCGGCCGCAGAGCGTTCGCAGACGCCAAGGCCGGGCTGGCCACGAGCAGCAGGGCCTACGACACGCGCACGGGTCATGGCACCGCGCAGGGCACGGTCATGAACGTCACCATCGAGCAGCAGGAGCGCGACCAGGAGCGCAGGAAGCAGGCGGATGCCCAGAGGACCAGCGGACGCGAGCGCGGCACGCCCGACGTCGGGGACGAGGGGGGCGACTGAGCGACCCCACGTGCTCGTCGTGGGCGGGCTCCTGGCTCCCCCGATCGCCTATCACCCGATGCGCCGCCGACTGCGCGCACGGGGCGCAGCCCACGTGGACATCGCTCCGGTGTCGGTCTTCGACTGGGCGCGTGCGGGCCTGACCGGCTTCGGGGCGCTCCAGGTCAAGGTGGCACGTGCCATCGAGCGGTCGTTCGCGCGCGCAGGCGGTCGTCCCATCCTCGTCGTCGGCCACTCGGGTGGTGGCCTGCTCACCCGTCTCGCGATGTGTGACGTGCCCTATCGCGGCCGGGTCGGTGGCGCGGCACGCATGGTGGGCTGTCTGGTGACCCTCGGCTCGCCCCATGACCTGCATCGCGCCCCTCTGCGCGGCACGCATGAGGGGGTGCGGCTGGCAGCGTTCCTGGCACGTGCCGAGCCCGGTGCCCATCACGCACCACGGACGGCGTATCTCACCGTGGCGTCCGACGCGGTCCCCTCGCGCCCCGCAGCCACGGACGCACTGCGACGCGGTCCGCTCGCGCGGGCCCAGCACGCGTTCTTCCGGCGCATCACGGGCCCCACGCTGGCTCCCGGCGGGGACGGCATCGTGTCCCTGTCGCTCGCGCATCTGGAGGGGGCGCGGCGACTCACCCTCCACCAGGCGCTCCACGGTGTCGTCGGAAGCCCGTGGTATGGGGACGAGGCCGTGGTCGACGAGTGGTGGCCTATCGCGCTGGGCGCCTGGCGCGAGGCGGTCGCTCAGGGGGACGACGCGGGACCGCCATGAGGGCTGAGCTCGTCGGCCGTAGCCGTGGGAGCAGGGGCCGCGGGAGCCGGGAGGACAGTGACCGGCACCTGGAGCATGGCGCTCCCGTTGCGCGAGGCGCGCGCCCCCTTGCGATCGCGCGCATCGACCAGCAGCACCCAGGCACCCGCCTCGGTTGGCGCGGGCACCGAGAGTCGCACCACCCGGCGGTCGCCGCGCCCGAGCGTCGGCAGAGGAACATCCCCCAGGGTGTCGCCGGGACGTCCTCGGCCCAGCGACGCCGAGCCGGCGCGCTGCGCGCTGACCACCAGGTCCCAGCCACGCAGCGTGGTGGTGCCCTGGTCACGGACCTCCACCTCGAGCTCGATCGGCGCCCCTGCCGGCACCACGTCCGGCGCGTCGACGAGCGCGTACCCCACATGGCTGCCGCGGCGCGCCAGATAGTCGGCGATCGCCTCGTAGTAGGCGCCGGCCATCGCCTGGCGGACACTGGCCCGACGGAGGAGCCGCAGCTCGGTGGGATTGGACAGGAAGAGACCCTCCGAGAGGACCCCCGGCATCTGCGTCGGCCGCAGGAGTCGCGGCGGGTCATACCCGCGCAGCACGTAGTACGGGTAGGTGAGTGTGCCGTGATCGTGGGGACGCCAGTCGCCCCCCACCGCGCGGGCGAGCGCGGACACCATCCGACGCTGGATGCTGCGGGCCAGGCGGGCCGAGCGATCGCCGAACGGGCGCTCGTCGACGTAGAGCGTGGATGGGCCCCCGGTGGTCGGGTCCACGGCCAGGTTGTTGTGCACGGCGATGAACAGGTCCGCGCGGACGGCATTGGCGAGGTCGGTGCGGGCCGCGAGGTCATCTGTCACGTCGATGACGCCATCGGATGTGCGATCGGTCGGCGGTGTGTTGACCTCGCGGTCGGTGTCGCGCGTCAGGACCACGCGCAGACCGGCACCCTCGAGCATGCGCGCGAGCCGGAGGGCGATGTCCAGGTTGAGGTCCGCCTCGCGCGTGCCGTCAGGGGCGACCGCGCCATCGAACGACCCGCCGTGACCAGGGTCCACGAGCACCGTGATGGAGCCCGGGTCGAAGGGGTAGGCACCACGGCCCGCGACGGTGACCCACGCCGCTGCCCGGGTCACCGCGCCATCAGTGTCGCCGCTCGACGGGGTGGCGGTCGCCTCGATCCGGTAGGGGCCCTCCGCGACCCGCTGCCCTGACGAGTCCCTGCCTCCCCAGCGGCGCCGGAGGACGCCCGGTCCCATCGCCCCATCGAACAGGTCGCGCACGACCGCGCCATCGAAGTCGACGACCCGCAGGCGCACATGGGCGGGACGGCCGGTCATGACCCGGATGTCGATCGAGCGAGTCGTGCCATCGCGAGCGAGCAGGGAGCGGGGCAGGTCGATCGACAGGTCGGCCCCCTGGCCGCTCTGGGCGACGGCGCCGGTGGGTGCGAGCAGGACGCCCAGGAGGAGCAGCGTCAGTGCATCGACCAGCCAGCGGGACATACGTGGCCTCATGTCCCGCAGCATGGCATGGGTCGGACCCGCGGGGGCTCCTGCTGTCCACCTTGGGTGGATGTCGCGCCGCCGGGGTCCGTCCCCCTCATGTTGACCGCAGCAGCGCCCCCGATCCATCGGTCACGTGGCGCGGTCCGGATGCGACGGATGTCCTGAGCCTAGGCTCGGACGAGGGCGTACCAGGGTCCGAACTCCGCCTCCACGCACAGACGCCCCAGCTTCTGGTACTCCCGGGCCGTCCCCGCGATGAGGTCCGCCATGCGCAGCGACCGTGCCTCCGCGGCGGCCAGGTACGCACCGGCGAGGCAGATGTTGCGGACGTTGCCACCCGAGACCCGGAAGCGCCGGGCGAGGAACGCCAGGTCGATGTCGTCGGCCCTTGGCACGCCCGGCGGGAGATGCCGCTCCCAGAGGCGCAGTCGGTCCTGTTCGTCAGGGACCGGGAAGTCGATGACGGCGTCCAGGCGGCGGGTGAACGCCTCGTCCAGGTTGGAGCGCAGGTTCGTGGTCAGGATCGCCACGCCATCGAACCGCTCCATGCGCTGCAACAGGTAGGCCACCTCCACGTTCGCGTATCGGTCGTGGGAGTCCTTCACGTCGGAGCGCTTGCCGAACACGGCGTCGGCCTCGTCGAACAGCAGCACGCCGTTCACCCGATCGGCCTCGTCGAAGATCCGGTCGAGGTTCTTCTCGGTCTCCCCCACGTACTTGTCGATGACGGTGGACAGGTCGATGACGTACAGGTCCAGCCCGAGCTCACCCGCCATGACCTCCGCGAACATCGTCTTACCGGTCCCAGAGTCCCCCGCAAAGAGCGCGATCAGCCCCCGACCACGCGTGGACGATGCACGGCCCATCCCCCAGCCATCCAGCACGACATCGCGAAAGCGGGCCCGGGACGCCAACTCCCGCAGCTGCCCCACGACCTCGGGCGGCAGGACGAGGTCGTCCCAACCGACCGCGGCCCGAACCCGTCTGGCCAGCCGCTCGAGACCCGCCGCATTCTGGGCACGCGCCCCCGCGCGCAGGTCCTCGGCGGCGATGGGTCGTTCCTCGGCGGCGGCCTGCTGTCCGGCCGCCTGTGCGGCACGAGCGATCTGGCCCGGGCCGAGACGGAACTGGATGGTCGTCCCGGCCGCGTCCGCGACTCCGGGATGGGAGCCCAGCGCCGCCCGCCAGGCGTCGGCGCGATCGTCGATGGTGGGCAGCGGCGCCTCCACGAGCACCGGGACATCACGCGACCACGCCGGGTCCCAGGTCCGTGTCCCGACCAGGACGGTCGGGCAGGGCGTCTCTGCGAACGCGCGGACCGCCGCCGGGCCACGCTCCGCAAGGGCGTCGACAGGCCCAGCGAGGAGGATCGCGTCACGGAGTCGGCACTCCCGTGCAGCGGCGCCCGCCACCTCACCCACCTCGTCGGATGGCGCGAGTCGGGCCAGGTCGAGCGCCAGCACCGTGCGACCACACGTCGCGAGAGCGGCGCTCACCATGGAGACCGCCACCGCGCCATGGCGCTCCTGGACATGGACCAAGCGCACACCCGTCGTGAGCGCCCGCGCGACGGAGGGGCCCTGGGGCATCGCCATGGGCACCGGCTCGGTCACCAGCACCGCCACGCGTGGGTCGGGGCTGTCGTCACCCATCAGGTGCGCCACGACCCGGTCCGGGACACGCAAGGATCGGGTCAGGAACGGCCGATCGACCTCCTCGATGAGGAGCAGGCCACCGGCGACGAGTGGCGCGGCTGGCCCCAGACGAGCACGCACCGGCGTCGCGCCGGCCGTCCCGGTCACGAGCTCCAGCGCGAGACCCACGCCCGGTCGGCGCCGCGAGACGTCATCCTGAAGGTAGGCATACAGGCGTTCGAGTCGCGCATCGACGTCCGGGGCGAGCGCGACCAGCAGCAGCTCGACATCCACGGGTGCGAGGCCGAAGGAGCGGGCGAGCTCTCGGAGGCGGATCCGGCAGCCCCTGCCCTCGGCGGCGTCCGCACCCGCCTCGACGGTTGCCCTGGCGTCCATGTCCCGGGATGCGGTCTCGTGGACGACCACCGGGCCAAGCGGCGCTGCACCCGCCAGCAGCTGGTCGACCATGGATTCGGGGATGTACAGGCCCCGGAACCGGTCATCAGGGTCGGGGTCCGTGGCACGCCGACGATCGACGGCGTCCCTGATCCACGACTCGATGAGGGCGAGTCGTCCCGCGAGGTACGCGAGCGAGGGGTCATACGACGCTGGCCGACCCAGGTCCTCGCCCGGATGGCCCTGGGGGAGGGCGGTCACGGGCGGCGGACTCCTCGGATGATGAGGCGGCGACCTGGCAGGCGGGCCGTGGACGGCGGCTCGGGCGGTGGCCCCGCGACGTCGCGTCGCCGGCCGCGCGGTGCCTTGGCGTCCGATGGCGCGGCAGTCCCCGAGGTGACCTGCCCGATCCCCACTGCACCCGGCTCCACGGTCTCCTGCTGGTCGGCGGCATCCGCCGGCGACAACGCCCGGCGTGCGGCCGCACCGCCGCCCGGCGCACCGACGAGCTCGTCGACCGTGCCATCCGGCCGCACCACCCGGATGCGCGGCGATTCGAGCACTGGCGGGGCGGCCGTGATGCGGACCGACGCGTCGAGCGGTGCCGTCACGACCAGGTCCAGCGAGGGCTTGAGCTCTCCACCCAGCGCCGACCAGACGTCGGCGATCGAGCGGTCCTGGGGTGGCGGCAGGGCGATGGTCGTGAGCACCGGCAACGAAGTCTGGGCGAGGTCGCCGGCGAGGACGTCCGCCGGCAGCACCGGGTGGCGCAGGAAGCAGGCGAGCATCGCTGACAGCAGCCGGTGCTCGTCCTCGGGACGCTGGGTCCACGCGGTGATGAGGTAGCTCAGGCGGAAGCGTCGCGGTGGCTGGGCATGCTGGGTGGGCACCCTGTCCGGTCCGCGCTGGGTCTCCCACGCGACCTCCCGCCGCGACACGTCCTCGCGGACGTCGTACAGGTACATCGAGACGACCGGGCTGTTCTGGCGGGCCGCCCAGTCGCGGGTGGGGGCATCGAAGGCGAGGTCCACCCTGGAGCCCTCGAGGGCGTCGCGCTCCACCAGGGCCCGCAGCGACTCGTCGACGTCATGGATCATCGCGCGGGCAGCATCATCCGGGTGGCCACGGGACCGACAGTCGCCTCGGTGCGGCCGGCCGGGCACTGGGCGCTGCCCGATGGGGCATGGTCGAGCACACGGGCAGCATCGCTCACAGGCCTCCGCCGAGGCGGATGACGACTGGCCCTGCGTGGGGCCGGTCCGGGGCCCCGGGAGTCCACCCAGGATCCGGGCGGATGGGCGAAGCACCACCCCCGCCGGGAGCCTCCGCGGCGCCTGTCGACCGCCCTGCGCCCCGCCGTGCCCCATCAGGGGCTAGGTCGTCCGGCGTCCCGCCCAAGTCCCGGGCAAGGCGACCAGGCGAGGACCGCACACGACAGTGGGACTCCTGCCTGCCCCATCGATGCGCCCAGATCCCGGGCGGCTCGCGGGCCGCTCCTCTCGCGGGACGACGGCCGCGGGTCCCGTCGGCCCGAGCCAAGCAGGCCCCATGAGTCATCGGGATGCGCAACTCCCCCTGATGCGCGACCCCCCGATCGCCCATACGGGCATGTGGGGCTGCCCCGACCGCGGTCCCGGGGGCACTTCCGGCGCACCGCCACCCCTGCCAGCCTCCGGCGCGTCCGTTCCGATCACCGGAGGCCTGACCGCATGCCGACCTATCTGTCGCCCGGCGTCTACGTGGAGGAGGTCGAGGCTGGGTCGCGTCCCATCGAGGGCGTCGGCACGGCCGTTGCCGCGTTCGTGGGGCTCGCGTCGCGCGGCCCGACCAACGCGCCGACGCTGATCACCAATTGGAGCCAGTTCACGGCCAACTTCGGCAACTTCACCGAGGGCTCCTACCTGGCCCACGCCGTGTATGGCTACTTCCTCAATGGCGGGGGCGCCTGCTACGTGGTACGCATCGGAGGCGATGCGCCACCTGCCGCCGCGCGCGCCGAGATCCCGACCGCCAAGGACGGCAAGCTCGCGGGGTACCGCATCACGGCACTCGACCCGGGGCCCGCGGGGAACCAGGTCTCGGTCGAGGTCAGTGACGCCAGCAACCCCACCGAGGACACGTTCCGACTGACCGTCCGCGCCCCCGGCCGACCGGAGGAGGTATTCGACAACGTCTCGGTCAAGCGCGGCAAGGAGCACGTGGTCACGGTCGTCAAGGAGCAGTCGAAGCTCATCGTCATCGAGGAGGTTGGTGTAGGCGCCATCGAGCGCGCCCCGGCCCGGGGCCGCGTCAGCCTGACGGGCGCCGAGGGCGCGAGGCCCATGCGCCTGACTCCGGACGACTACGTGGGCGACGCCGCCGACCGGACCGGCTTCGGTGGCCTCGAGGCCGTGGACGAGGTGACCATGCTCGCCGTCCCGGATCTCATGAGCCTGTACCAAAAGGGCGTCATCGACCTGGAGGGTGTCCAGGCTGTCCAGACCGCGATGATCGCCCACTGCGAGCTGATGGGTGACCGGGTCGCCATCATCGATGCGCCACCCGGTCTCAACGCCCAGCAGGTCAAGGAATGGCGCGTGGACAAGGCGGGCTACGACTCCAAGTACGCCACGCTCTACTGGCCGTGGGTGAAGGTGCTCGACCCGCTGACGGGCAAGGGCGTCTTCGTGCCGCCCTCCGGTCACGTGGCGGGTGTCTGGGCGCGCAACGACGACACGCGCGGGGTGCACAAGGCGCCGGCCAACGAGGTCATCCGGGGCGCGCTGGGTCTGGAGTTGGTCATCACCAAGGGGGAGCACGACCAGCTCAACCCCGATGGCATCAACTGCATCCGCTCGTTCCCGGGGCGCGGCATCCGCATCTGGGGCGCTCGGACCCTGTCGAGCGACCCGGCCTGGAAGTACCTCAACGTGCGCCGGCTCTTCAACTACGTCGAGGAGTCCATCCTCGAGGGCACGCAGTGGGTCGTGTTCGAGCCCAACGACCTCAACCTGTGGCAGCGTGTCAAGCGCACCCTGAACGCGTTCCTGGTCCGCACGTGGCGCGATGGCGCGCTGTTCGGGGCCACGCCCTCCGAGGCGTTCTACGTGAAGTGCGACGCGGAGACCAACCCACCCGACGTGGTCGACGCCGGCCAACTGGTGGTCGAGGTTGGCATCGCGCCCGTCAAGCCCGCCGAGTTCGTGGTGTTCCGCATCGCGCAGTTCTCGGGCGGCGCATCCCTCAGCGAATAGCCGGACGGAGGACCTGACCCATGCCTGGTGGACTGCCCAACCTGCCCACCGACGCGTTGGCGTCGTACCTGTTCGCCATCGAGATCGACTCCATCGAGATCGCCCAGTTCGCCGAGGTCAGCGGCCTCGCGTCCGAGGTGGACGTGGTGGAGCTCAAGGAGAACACCCCCGACGGCAAGCTCGTCATCCACAAGGCGCCCGGCGCCGCCAAGCCCCCGACCATCACGCTCAAGCGCGCCAAGAACTCGTCCAAGGCGCTCTGGGACTGGCATCAGGCAGTGCTTGACGGCAAGCTCAGCGAGTCACGCAAGAACGGCTCGGTGATCCTCAAGAGCTATGACGGCTCCGAGGTCGCGCGCTACAACTTCACCAACGCGTGGATCTCCAAGATCTCCACGGGCACCCTCAAGGCCGGTGCCAACGAGGTGCTCATGGAGGAGGCCTCGCTGGTCTGCGAGCACTTCGAGCGGGTCTAGGGGTGATGCGATGAGCCTGGCGCCGTCGCCCATCGCCCCGGCCGACACAGGTGCGCGCGGAGCGTTGACCGGCCTGCGCACCGAGTTCGCGTTCGTCCTGCCACGCGGCTACGTGGATGCCAACGGGGGCGTCCATCGCGAGGGCACGATGCGTCTCGCCACCGCGCGTGACGAGATCATCCCCCAGCGTGACCCCCGCGTCCGGGAGAACGAGGCGTACCTCACGGTGCTCCTCCTGTCGCGGGTCATCAGCCGCCTGGGATCCCTGTCCGAGGTCCACCCGGGCATCGTCGAGGGCATGTTCGCGAGCGACCTGGCGTTCCTCCAGGACCTCTACCGCCGCGTCAACCAGGAGGGCACCAGCCAGGTGGCCGTGAGCTGCCCGGCCTGCCAGCACGACTTCACGATCGACCTGGGGGCCGATGGCCTGGGGGGATCGTGACGTACGCCGCCGACCGTCTCTTCGAGGAGGTGGCGTACGTGGCCTATCACTTCCACTGGTCGATGGACCAGATCATGGACCTCGAGCACGCCGACCGGCACCGCTTCGCGGCCGAGATCTCCGCCATCAACCGACGCCTGACCGAAGAGGAGTAGCGCTCGATGCGCCTGCCTTGGCCCTTCCGCCGATCCGGTCCGGAGGCCGGCCCGCGCGCCTCCGTGACGGACGGGGCCTTGCAGCGTCCTGAGGCACCCGTCAGGCGCGACTGGCGCCACGCAGGCACCCTGCGACCATCGTTCGTGGGCGACCCGGGCATCCGGGTGCAGCGATTCCCCGACGAGATCGCGGGGAGCCAGGCGCCGCCGCCGATCCTGGCGCCCCTCGGGCACCAGCGGACTGCGGACGGTCCCGCGGGTCTCGTGAGCGGGCTCGCACGACCGACGCTCGCTGGCGTGGTTCAGGGGTCGGCGGGTCGGGCCGACCTGCCCCTGCGTCATCGGCGGGTGCCCGCACCGACGATCCAGCGGGCCGTGATCGAGGATGCGCCATCGACCGAGGGACCCTCGATGCCCGTCGCGTTGCCAGCGCCGACAGCGGACCCAGCCGACGGGCTGCCGACCGTCGAACCCAGGCGCGTGGCCGTCGTGGCGTCGGTCGCGACAGCGTCGTCCACACGTCCGGCGTCACTGACCATCGCGCGAACGCCCGACCTGGCGCTCGCGCCCACGCGCGGCGTGGTGCCACAATCCTCGGCTCCACAGCCCCTGACGCCCCATGTGCACCTGCCCGCGCAACCTCCAGCGCCGGCCCTCCAGGCGAGCGCGACCGGGACGCCGACGCGCACCATCCTGCGCACCCCCGGCGGGTCGCGGGTGCGACTGGGTCCTCCGATAGAGCGCCCGACGCGTGGCGTGGGTGCGCCGTCGCTGGAACTCGCTCCTCCGCCCCGGCCCACCAGCGCCCCGGACATCGGCGCCCGCGTCCAGCGTCAGACCACCCCCAACGGGGACCACGCCCACCCGGCAGCGACCGATGCGCCGCTGTCCGGCGCTCTGGGCACGACCATCGAGGGGACGATGCCCAGCGGCACGAGCCACACCATGGCGGTCGCGCCCATGGTCCCGGGTGGCCTTCTGCTCGCGCGGGTCGTCGCCCCTACGGGCGCGCCAGCATCGGACGATGGCCCAGCGCTGGTCCCGGGTCCATCGACCGCCGAGGCGCCGATCTCCGCGCCCAGTCCGTTCTCGGTCGCGCCGCTCGTGGGGCAGGCCATCGGACGACCGGGCTCCCTGCAGCCGACCGCGTCTGTCCCAGGCCCCCAGGCACAGGCTACAGCCGACCCACGCCGCGACGCCCGGTATCGGCCCGGGGGGAGCACGGCACAACGTGCCATGGCCCAGGGAGCGGCGACCCGAGGACAGCCCGCCCACCCAACGGTCGGGCAGGGTGCCACACCCGCCGTCAGATGGGCGTCACCCACCGGGGCCACCTTGGTCGCTGCCCGGGCAGCGATCACCGGCTCGCAGGGACGCTCACACGGGTCCACGAGCGGTCGGGCCGAACGCCTGACCGCGCCCATCGCAGACACGCCGACTCCCCGCGCGACGTCGAGCCCGAGCCCCGCGGGCCCCCTGACCCTGGCACGCTCGGCAGGCCCGGTCATTGCCTCTGCGAACGAGATGCGCCACAGCGGGCAGGGCCGTGGCTCGGCTGACAGCCCTCCGCCTCCGGTGGTCGTCCAGCGCGACGCGAGCGACCCGCTCCTCCCCGGATCCGACGGGGGCGACGGCCCTGCGACGACTTCCAGCCTCGCGACCGCCACGGCCGACACGACTGCCACCACGCCCTCGGGCGTGCCTGCCGCGGGGGCCACCACCATCCCCGAGCGCGACCTCGACGAGATGGTGCGCCGGCTCTATCCCCGGCTGCGACGCAGCCTGACGAGCGAGCTGCTCGTGGCGCGTGAGCGTGCCGGCACGCTGGCGGACCTGCGCTGATGTCGTTCCCCGAGCCCGGGCTGGCCCTGCGCTTCCTGGTGACCATCGATTCGGAGAACATGGGCTTCTGGACCAAGTGCGAGGGGCTGGCCGTCGAGTGGGAGATCCACGAGTACAAGGAGGGTGGGCTCAATGACTTCGTCCATCGGCTCCCCGGGCGGACCAAGTACTCGACCATCAAGCTGACCCGCACGCTCAATCCGCTCTCGGCCCAGGTCGCGGCCTGGATCTCCAAGGCGAAGGGGCCCGCCGCGGGTCACACCGCGGAGATCCGGGTGCTCGACACGGAGGGCGCCACGGTGACCCGCTGGAGCGTGGTCGACGTGTTCCCGGTCCGGTGGTCTGGGCCCACCCTGGACGTGAATGGGCGCGAGGTCGCCAACGAGACCCTCGAGCTCGCCCACAACGGCTTCACGGCAGGCTGACCGATGGCGGGCGGTGCGGCCGGTCTGGCCAAGGCGACGCTGCGAGTGGTGGCTGGCTCGCCAAGTCGCACCGAGTTGCGCTTCCTGTACAACCCAGCGGAGTACACGGTCACCAAGGGCGCGACCTGGAACCGGCCCCAGACCACGGGTGCCAAGTCCGCGACCAAGCCCCAGTTCGGCGGGACCAACCCCCAGACGGTCCAGATGGAGATCTTCTTCGACGGCTTCGAGGAGGGCAGCTCGGTCGGCGATGACGTGGCCACGCTCCTCGAGTGGACCAAGCCCACCGCCGCGTCGGTGCAGCAGAAGAAGCCCGAGCCACCCATCCTGACCCTCGACTGGGGCCGCAACAAGGCGCTCGCGAGTTTCCGGGGCTACCTCAAGTCCGTCACCGCCAAGTACACGCTGTTCGATGTCTCGGGCGACCCGCTGCGCGCCTCGGCGAACGTGACGCTCGAGGAGGTGCCCACCGACCCCAAGGCCCAGAACCCCACCTCGGGCAGCCGCGAGGGTCGACGACGCCACGTCCTGGCCGAGGGTGACACGCTGGCCAGCATCGCGTTCCGCGAGTACGGGGACCCCACCCTCTGGCGCGCCCTGGCCACGTTCAACGCCATCGACGACCCGATGCGCCTCCGGGTGGGCAGCCATGTGCTCATCCCCACCCTCACCGAAGCGACCCGGCTGGCCTAGCGATGCCCGACGGCGACCACTCCCTCCAGGCGCTCGTGACCATCGATGGGTCCCCCCTGTCGCCGGATCTGGAGCCGTCCCTGGAATCGGTGCTCGTGGACGATCACCTGCACCTGCCGGACATGTTCCTGCTCACGTTCCGGGACATCGACCGGACGATCCTGACGCAGGCGGGCATCACCATCGGCTCGCGCGTGGTCGTCTCGGGCTCCGCGCTCGGCGAGCAGGCCGCCAAGCCGCTCATCACGGGCGAGGTGACGGCCATCGAGGCCGAGTACGACGCGCTGGGTGGCCGGGCCGTCGTGCGCGGGTACGACCCGTCGCACCGGTTCCATCGCGGACGTCACACCGAGACCTGGCGCAACGTGACCGACTCCGACATCGCGCGCGCGGTCGCCAGGCGAGCGGGCGTGGAGGTTGGCACCATCGACGAGTCCGCGACGACCCATGACCACGTGTCCCAGGCGAACGTGTCCGACTGGGACTTCCTCCAGGCGCGCGCCAGGGAGATCGGCTACGAGGTCGCCTTCAGCGACGGGCGGTTCCAGTTCCGCAAGCCGGCCCCTGCGAGCGGCGCGCCGGGCGAGGGTGACTTCGACTCGCAGGACCCGCTGCAGCTGGTGATGGGCCAGGAGCTGCTCGAGTTCCGGCCCCGCATCACCAGCTCCGAGCAGGTCAAGGAGGTCGAGGTCCGGTCATGGGACCCGATCCGCAAGCAGGTCATGATGGCGACCGCACCGGCGACCACCGACAGCGCCCAGCTCTCGACCGACCCGGTGCGCCTGGCCGGCACGTTCGCGGACGCCCGCCTCGTCTCCAACCGCGACCCCGTCGCCACCCAGTCGGCAGTGGAGACGGTCGCCCAAGCGCTGGCGGAGCGTCTCGCCTCATCGTTCGCGGAGGCGAACGGGGTGGTGCGGGGGAACCCCTCGCTGCGCGCCGGCACGCCGTTCTCGGTCTCGGTGGTGGGCGGCGAGTTCCAGGGTCGCTACCTCGCCACCACCACGCGCCACGTCTTCGACCGCGAGGGCTATCGCACCGAGTTCAGCGTGAGCGGCCGACAGGACCGCTCGCTCCTGGGGCTCGTGGGAGGGACCGGCGCGTCCGCGTCCCACCCGGTCGGTGGCGTCGGGAGCGGGCTCATGGTGGGTCTGGTGACGGACATCGACGACCCGGAGCGGATAGGCCGAGTCAAGCTCCGTTTCCCGAGCCTGTCGGACACCTACGAGACCGACTGGGCGCGGGTGGTGTCACCGGGCGCCGCCAAGGCGGCGGGTCTGGTGTTCCTGCCGGACGTCAACGACGAGGTCCTCGTCGGCTTCGAGCTGGACGACGTCCGCCGACCCTACGTCCTGGGTGCCCTCTGGAACGGCGTGGACAAGCCCTCGCTGGGCGACAGCCTGTTCGACAACGGCCACAACCGGCGCCAGGGGGTCGTGTCACGCAGGAACCATCGGCTCGTGTTCTTTGACGCCGACGGCCAGGAGGGCGTGTCCATCATCACGGGCGACGACAAGCTCCGCATCGCGCTCAAGCAGACCGGGTCCCAGATCCACGTGTACGCGGATGGCAAGGTGGTCATCGAGGCGGTCCAGGACGTCGAGGTCAAGGGCCAGGCCTCCATCACCATCGAGGCGCAGCGCCAGCTCACGCTCAAGGGGAGCGGCGGCGTCAAGATCGAGAGCTCCGGCACGGTCGACGTGGACGGCGCCCTCATCCAGCTGAACTGAGGGCGGGAAGGATGGGTGCGCCTGCCATCGTCATGGGCGACCAGGTCCAGGGCATCTGTGCCATCCACCAGGTCCCCTCGCCCGTGGGCAACCCCATGCCCGGTCCCCCCATGCCCTTCTCCGCGCCGTTGACGGTGGGGCTGTGCGCGACCGTGCTCATCGGCGGCAAGGCGGCGGCCGTGATGGGCTCGTCCGGCGTCAACACGCCACCCCACGTGGGCCTCCACGCCTCCGACCCGTACCTCGCGCCGCCCATGCAGGTGGGCCGGGTGGTCAGTGGCAGTCCCACGGTCATGTTCGGCGGTCAGCCGGCCGCGAGCGCCACCGCCACGGCGACGTGCTGCCTGACGCCCGGCACGCTGGTGCCCTCGACAACGACGGTCCTGGTGGGCTAGCGATGGCATCGGAGCTGATCGGTGCGGGTTGGGCATTCCCCATGCGCACGAGCCCCACTGGCGGCATCGCCCTGGTGGACGGGACCCAGGAGCTGGACGAGGCCATCCGCATCATCCTGGGCACCGCTCCCGGCGAGCGGCCCATGCGCCCCGAGTTCGGCTGCGGCATCCACGACCTGGTGTTCGCCTCGCCGGACGCATCCACGGCCGGTCGGGTCGCCCACGAGGTGCGCGTGGCGCTCCTGCGCTGGGAGCCGCGCATCGAGGTGCTCGACGTGGACATCGGCTTCGAGGCCGCCGATCAGGGCGTCCTGCTCATCGACATCCGCTACCGCCCCGTGCGCTCCAACGACCCCCGCAACCTCGTCTTCCCCTTCTATGCGATCCCCCAGGAGCCACCACGATGAGCCTCCCGGCACCCGCCCTCGACGACCGACGGTTCCAGGACCTCGTGGACGACGCCAAGCGGCTCATCGCGCGGCGCGTCCCCGAGTGGACCGACCACAACGTGTCGGATCCGGGTGTGACCCTGGTCGAGGCGTTCGCGTACATCACCGATCAGCTGCTCTACCGCATCAACCGGGTGCCCGAGCGGGACTACGTCCGGTTCCTGGAGCTCATCGGGGTGCGCCTGTTCCCGCCCACCGCCGCGCGCGTCGACGTCACGTTCTGGCTGTCGGCGCCCCAGCCCGAGACGGTGCGCATCCCCGTGGGCACCCAGGTGGGCACCGTGCGCACCCAGAGCGACCCGTCCATCGTGTTCAGCACCGTCACGGAGCTGCCCATCGTCACGGTCGCCCTCGAGCGGCTGGCGTCGAGCATCGCGCGCAACCAGGTGCGCGACCACAGCGACCAACTGGCCCTGGGCACCGGATCGTTCTGCTTCGACACGGTCCCCAAGGTGGGCGACATGCTGCTGGTGGGCCTCACCGAGCCGGCGCCGTCCAACGTCGTGCTGCTCCGCTTCGGATGTCGCATCGAGGGTGTGGGCGTGGACCCTGACGACCCGCCACTGGCGTGGGAGGCCTGGGACGGCGAGTCGTGGGTCGCCTGCGAGGTCGAGTCGGACTCGACGGGCGGGCTCAACCGTGACGGGGACATCCTGCTGCATGTCCCGAAGGGCCACGTCGCCTCGGTGGTCGACCGGGTGCGCGCCGGCTGGATCCGCGCTCGGGTGACCGAGCCGGTGGACGGGCAGCCGCGCTACAGCGCCAGTCCTGAGATCCGCTCCGTCAGCGCGGCCACCATCGGTGGCACGGCACCCGCCGTCCACGCGGAGCTCATCACCGACGAGATCGTGGGCGACGGCGAGGGCGTGCCCGGTAGCCGCTTCCCGCTCCACGAGCGACCCGTGGTGCCCTCGGACGAGGCGCTGACGCTCGAGGTTGCCGAGGAGGACGGCTGGCAGACCTGGACCCAGGTGCCCAACTTCTCCAACAGCGGTCCCGACGACCGCCACTTCACGCTCGACGCCATGGCCGGCGAGGTGGCCTTCGGCCCGGCGGTGCGGCAGGCCGACGGCACGCTCCGCCGCTACGGCGCGGTGCCCGCCAAGGGGGCCCGCATCCGGGTGCCCGCCTACCGCACCGGCGGCGGGCGTCGCGGCAACGTCGCCCGGGGCGCGCTGTCGGTGCTCAAGTCGAGCATCCCGTACGTCGCGCGGGTGGGCAACCGGCGGGCCGCGGAAGGCGGCGTGGATGGCGAGGACATCGAGTCCGCCAAGGTGCGGGGGCCCATCATGCTGCGCACCCGCGACCGTGCCGTGACCACCGAGGACTTCGAGCACATCGCGCGCGAGGCGGCCCCCGAGGTGGCTAGGGTCCGTGCGGTGGCGGTCACCGGCGACGGGTCCGAGGGCGCGGTCCGGGTGCTCGTCGTGCCTGCGGTCGCGAGCGATCGGGGGCGCATCCGGTTCGAGCAGCTGATCCCCGCCCAGGCGACGCTCGAGCGGGTCACCCGCCGGCTCGACGAGACGCGGCTCGTGGGCACCCGCGTGCTCGTGGAGCCGCCGGTCTACCGTGGGGTGACTGTCGTGGCACGCCTCCGGGCGCGCGCACGGGTGGACCCACAGCGGCTCCAGGAGGACGCGCTCGCCGAGCTGTATCGCTACTTCCACCCCACCGAGGGCGGCCAGGACGGCACCGGGTGGCCGTTCGGGAGACCGGTGCACTCGGGCGAGGTGTACGCGGCCCTCCAGCGGCTGCGAGGGACGGAGCTGGTGGAGGAGGTCCGGGTGTTCGGGGCTGACCCGGTCACCGGCGAGCGCGGCAAGGCCACCGACCGACTGGAGGTGGAGCGGGATGCCCTGGTGTTCTCCTACGAGCACCAGGTGCTGGTCGAGGCGTCAGCATGAGAGGGACCGTGCCGGGCCTGCTGTCCGCCTTCCCCATCGGTGCCACCCTGCCGGCGCTGTACCAGGAGGACGACCTCGCGCGTCGGCTCACGGCCGCATTCGACGAGGTCCTGGCGCCCGCCATCTCGACCATCGACAACCTGGGTGCGTACCTCGACCCGGCGCTCACCCCGGATGACTTCCTGGAGTGGCTGGGTGGCTGGGTGGCGGCGCTGCTGGACGAGACGTGGCCCATGGCGCGACGTCGGGCGTTCGTCGCCCAGGCAGCCGACCTCCATCGGCGTCGCGGCACGGTCGGTGGGCTCGCGGACCATATCCGGGTGTTCACGGACGGCGAGGTCGACATCCGGGAGGGCGGCGGGGTCGCATGGTCCGCGACGAGCGGTGGCGCCCTGCCCGGAGGCCCCACGCGCTCCCTGCACGTCCGGGTGACGGTGCCCCGGGCCGCGGACGTGGACCCGGCGCGACTCGAGGCGCTGGTCGCCGCTGCCAAGCCCGCGCACCTGGGTCACACTGTGGAGGTCGTGACCGCGGGTCGTCCCACACCGGCCGCCTGACCCGGGGCGGGCCGGTCCGGGCTGCGACAAGGCACGTCGGGAGGGCGATCGCCGGTGATCCTGTGCCAGAAGTGCGGCCACGAGAACGCGGACGACGCCTCGTTCTGCGGCGAGTGCAACGCGTACCTCGAGTGGAGCGGCCAGCGCGTCGCGAGCCCCCCGCCGCTGCCCGGTCCTGTAGCCGCGCCGCCGCCAGGCACCCCCATGGCGCCACCCCCGCGCCCCGTGCCGGCACCACGGCCCGACCCGTCAGGATCGCCACCGCCTGCGCCGCCCGCCACCTCGGTGCCCTCGCCGCCCGCCACCCCGGTGCCCTCGCCGCCAGCCGCGACGGCATCGCCGCGACCTGCCACGGCGCCGGCGCCGACCCAGCCGGCTGCGAGGCCACCCAGCGCGGTGCCCGACGCGCCGCCACCTCGGCGCCCCACCCCGCCCACCGACCAGCCGCGGTCGCGTCAGCCGACCACCCAACCGGAACTCGCGCGCCCGCGGCCGGACCCCAGGACGGCCCCCGAGGAGCCGCCCCTCAAGGCGGGCGACCGGATCTGCCCCGTCTGCGGCGTTGGCAACGACCCGGCGCGACGGTTCTGTCGTCGGTGCGGCGCCGGCCTCGAGCAGGCCGTCGTGGCGGTGCCCGTGCACGTGCCGTGGCACCGGCGCCTGTTCCGCCGCGGACCGCCCGAGCGATACCAGGCGGGCCAGCGGCCCCGCTCGATGGCCGAGCGCGGGCGACCGCGCCGATCGATCGTGGGCATCCTCGTCCCGCTGGCCGTCGTGGTCGCCATCGTGGCGGCCGTGACTTCCTACGTGGCGGTGCCCGACATCCAGCGCCAGGTCAACGACACCGTCGCGGGCCTCAAGCGGCAGTTCCTGCCCCAGCTCGCGGACGTCACACCGACCGCGGGCGCGAGTGCCGTTGATGCCATCGACGGGAACCTCCTCACCTGGTGGGAGGGCGGCGGCGACCAGCCGGGCCTGACGCTCCGCTTCAACCCTGCGGTCGACCTGGGCGCCCTGGGCATCACGGCCGGCGCCAACGGCGACGACTTCCCCACGTTCCGACGGCCCACCCAGATCCGACTTGTCCCGGAGGATGGGGACCCGGTCACCCTCGACCTCGCCGACACCCGGGACTTCCAGAGCTTCCGCATCGACCTGCGGGATGTCGCGCGGCTGCGGGTCCAGGTGCTCGAGAGCCGCGGACCGGGCGGCGCCCCGGTGGCCATCCGCGAGCTCCAGTTCCAGGAGGTCCGGTAGGTGTCATTGAGGCTCCCCGGCGCCGCACGTCTGCCCTGAGTGCCTCGACAATCCGCTGTTGAGTGCCTGCCCTCTCTACACATGAGTGTCCCAGATGACGACCCTGCCGAGCCAGGAGCTGGTCCGTTGCCCGACGGCCGCATCGCCGACTACCTCGGGCGGTGGCCGACCGCGTGGATTGGGTCCGGCACGGGCCACCGGCGTTCCTGGCAGTGATCACGGGCTGGGGCTACGCCTATCGACGGGCGGATGGCGTGCTGGTCGTGCCCATCGGGACGCTCACGGCGTAGGCGCGACCAGCTACGGCTCGGCCGCGACCCCGAGCTCGGTCAGCACTCGGCCGTAGCCTTGGCGGGCACGCCGGGCGGCACCGGCGTCGCCGGCGCGTTCGCGGATGGTGATGAGCATCCGCCACAGCGGGTCGTGGTAGCGATCGATGCGGAGGCCTTCGGCGCACACCTCGGCGGCCTCCTCCAGCTCCCCTCGCTGCAGGCACGCGGCCGCGACCACCGATGCGGCATCGACCGCCTGGCGTCGGCGGCGCTCCCTCGGCTCCTCCAGCCATCCGGCGGGTCCCTCGTCGGCGAGCAGGTCGCCACGATGCACCGCAAGCGCCTCGCGAAGCGCCAGCTCGACGGCCTCCTGGTCCCCCGCGGCGCGAGCGGCTCGTGCACGGGCGACGGCAGCGTCGAACGTGATCACGTCCACGTCGCTGCCAGCAGGGAGCGCGAAGCGGTAGGCCGGGCCGTCGCGGACGATGATCCGGAACCCGCCGCGGGACACCCCCGGCTCGACCAGGCGGCGGAGTGCCGCGACCGCGGCATGCAGGTTGCGGGCGCCCACGTCCGGGGCGGCCTCGGGCCAGAACGCCTCGGTGATGACCTCCTGGTGGAACGGCGCGCCCGGCTCTGACAGCAGCAGGCGGAGGAGCGACCGGACCCGCGGCCGTGTGGCACCCAGGTCCACGGGCTGTCCGTCGATGGCCAGTTCCAGCTGCCCGAAGCAGCGGGCCTCGAGCGGCGTAGCGGCGGGTCGTGGGGCCGACGCGGGCGCGGGGGCGACCGGCACGCTCCCCCCGGTCGTGGCCGCCAGCGACAGCAGGCCGGCATCCTCGAGGATCCCAGTGGCCGAACGTGCCAGGTCCCGTTCTCCGCGAGCGGTCGCGAGGGCGAGCTGTGCGACGCCCCGTGCCGCGGCGACCCCGGTGGTCCGCGCGAGCGCCTCGGCACCCTGCGCCGCCTGCTCGGTCTGGGGGTCCTCGACGCTCGCCATGGTCACGGCCTGGAACGCGCGGAGCCATGCCTCGATGACCGGCGCACCCAGGCGTCGGAAGCCCATCGCCGCCGTTCCCAGGAGCTCCGCGCGAGTGTCCGTGTCCGGGCTGGTCCAGGCCTCGATGGCGCTCATGATGGCCGCGAGCCACGGACTGGCCGACGCCGACGGACCCACGGCCCGGGGCGCCGCGTCCCCGCCGCCCACGAGCGCCAGGCAGGCTCGGCCGATGCGCTCCAGCCACTCGAGCGACAGCCCCTCGGCGCCGCTGATGGCCGCCCGGATGTCGTCGCCAGCCCCAGTGTCGCCCGCGAGAGCCCGGGTCACCCCATGCGCCAGGCTCGCGACCACGGCGACGATGTCCTGCTCGTCGCTGCTCTCGAGCAGCGACGCGAGCACGCCCTTGGCCCGGTCCGGCTCGCCGGCGAGGAGCGACGCGAGCGCCGAGACCAGGAGCTGTGGCGGACCGACAGCGTGCCCCGTCCGTGCGGCGACGAGCGCAGGGTCGCGCACCGTCGCGGCTCGGAGGGCCAGGGAGGACGCTGCGGTGGGCGACGCCGCAGTGGACGCCTGGACGCGCGGCGGGTCTGGGTCGAGCCAGGGCAGCAGCGGCAGCCGCTCGGCAGCAGCGGTCGCGCCGCCATCTGTGTCGCCGAAGGCGGACTGCGCCTGGGCATACGTCTCGGCCGCCTCCCGGAACCGACCCTGCGCCCGCAGGGCGCGCGCTCGCGCGAGGATGAGCCAGGGGTCGGTGCGGAGCATGGAGGGAGGCACCGCGTCGGTCCATGCTGATGCCGATGCCGCGAGCGAGCCCCCGTCCCGCCCGAGCAGCCCGGCTACGGCTGCCCAGGCCTCCGCACGGCACAGCGCGTCGAGCGCCTCGGGCAGTGCGCCGGCCCGCGTCAGCAACTCGCCTGCCTGGAGATGCCGCCGACGCACCTCGGCCTCGCCCACCGACTCGACCAGGACCCCCAGGAGATGGAGCCGGAAGACCTCGTGGTAGCGGTAGGCCCCTGGCTCGGCGAGCGGCAGCGTGAACAGGCAGCGTGCCTCGAGGTCGCGCAGGAGCGCCGCGCTGCCGGTCGTGCCCAGCAACTCGTCGCACAACGGCCCGGTCAGGCGGCCCAGCACGCTCGTCTCCACGAGGAACGAGCCCAGGTCCGCAGGGAGCTCCGCGAGCACGTTCCGGGACAGGTACTCGCCCGTCAGTCGCGATGCCGGCCTGCCGAGGCGGTCCAGCAGCGCCCGCCGTTCGGCCGGCGCCTTGCCTCGGCTCGCGAGATGGAACAGCTGGAGGCCCGCGGCCCAGCCCTCGGTCCGACGGGTGAGCGACGCCACCTCCTCCGGAGGCAGCGGCTGGCCGTACACGTCCCGAAACAGGCGCTCGACCTCCCAGGAGCGGAGGCGAAGGTCGTCCACTCCGAGCTCCAGCAGTTCCCCGGCGACCCGGAACCGCGGCAGGTTCATGTCCGGCCATGTCCGCGTGGCCGCGACGATGGTGAGCGTGGAGGGTGCCAGCTCGATGAGCCGCTCGAGGTCGCGCTCGGCATTGGTGGTGGCAATCGCGTGCAGGTCGTCGATGACCAGCAGGAGACCCGACGGGATGTCGGCGGCCGTGAGTGCCTCCAGGGCGTCCTGCATCGTCTCCCAGCCCGTGGCGAGCCCGGGGACCACGGGCCTGAGCACCGCCTCGAGGCGTCGCAGCATGCGCACGGGGTCACGGTCCCAAGCGTCCGCGCGATACCAAGCGACCGGTCCAGGGATCTGCGAGACGAACCGGGTGAGCAGCGTCGTCTTGCCCGACCCGGCGGGGGCCACGACCAGCGTGAGGCGGTGGTGCCATGCCTGCTCGAGGATGGCGTCGAGGCGGACGAGGGGCAGCGTCGGCATCCGTCCGCTCGTCTGTGTCACGGGCGTGGCCATCCGCACACCATCGGACCCCGCGGGGTCCGCGCGACCGGTCGCTGACGGCTCGCCACGGCCAAGGCTCCCCACCCATCCGCGCCGGGCGCAGGGCAGGCGGGGCGCGGACCACCGATGGTAGTCGGGTCGAGCTCGCGCGTCCAGTGGGTCGTATGACGACTTTGGTCACATCCTAGCTGGCCCGGACGGCGCTGGCATGACCGTCCGCGGGCCCGATCGCCGTCACGGGCACACAAGGAGGAGGCTGCTCGATGCGCTCGCCCGTGGGGAGTGAAGGCCCGCACCCGGCGCCGCAGTGAAGACCGTCCTGCTACGATGCGACCTCGGATTCGTCCGTTCCTCGTTGGGGGGCGCTGATGTCAACTCGCCGCCGCCAAGCGCTCGGCATCGGCACAGTTGGTGGGCAGCCCCTGTGCGTGCGATCGTGGCAACTCATCGCCATGCTCTGGTGCCTGGTCGCACTGTGCGTGTCACCGGCAGTCTCCGGTGCCGCTCGCGTGGCAGACCATCCCCCGTCCGGGGTGGCAGACCTGGGGGATGACCTCGCGTCTTCGATCCCGGCCGTGCTCGGGGGTACCCCGATCGAAGCCCGGTCGAGGGACTACGACTGGCTCATGGGGGGCTGGGAGCTCGAAGACGGCGGCCCGGCAGCCATCCAGGCACTCGAGGCGGTGCTGGCGGCGCATGGGAGGACGCCGGCGGACCTCCAGATCGCGACCGCGGTCGCCTGGTCCGACGCCTGGGGCGACGCGGAGATCACCGCGTATCGCGTCCCTGGTGTCAGCGCAGCGGCGCTGTTCGAGGGGCTCAGGCCTCGACTGGAACTGGACTTCGAGGCTCCGCAGGTCGGCCACGTGGACGTGGCCGGTCGAAGCCTCGTGACGATCAGTGAGGACGGCCGCGATTGGTCGGGCCTGACCGTCCTTCCGCATGGCGAGATCCTGTGGACCATCCGGGCGCCCGAGGGGTTCAGAGAGGAGCTGGTCGCCGAGCTCTCGTCGGTGACCCCGCCCGCGAGCTCCCCGGATCTCGTGGACGGATTGGGTGTGGCGGACCCGGCGCTCGTGGCCCTCCTCATCGACGCTGGCGTGGACCAGAGCGAGGCGGAGATCCTCGCTCTCACGCGGGTCGAGGTGGTCGATGTCCGGCCGATGGAGACGACCCTCCGCATGACGCTCCCGTGGGGCGACATCATCGAGAGCCACATCTCGATCAATCCTGACGCCATCGGCGAGGTCGGCCTGCCCGACGTGGAGACGACCTCCACACCGGAGGGGATCGAGGCGACCCTCCGGTACTCCGTCGATCGAGCTGACATCCCTGTGGATGTGCTGCCAGCGTCTGAGGCGATCGGACGAGCGGCCCTATTCGCATCCCTGGTCGGGCTCGGCCCGCGAACCGCGGAGGTCGACACCGTCGGGGTGCTCGTGGACTGGTCTCTCAAGAAGGCGGCCGGCACGGCGCGCGACGAGAGCATCAAGGCGATCCTCGACCGCTACGCCCCCGCCGCGAAGGGCACGGTCATGCCCCTCGTCAAGGCGGGGTTCGCGGCACAGGAGGGGCTCAAGCTGGGAGCCGAGCTGGATACTCAGCTCGCGGCACTCGACCGGTTGCGGGACTGCACCGAGCGTCCCACCAATGACCTGACCAGGCGCCGCTACGAGGAGGCCCCGGAGGACCGCGCGCGGGTCCTGCGGGAGATCGAGACCGCACGGACGGAGCTCGTCGCCAACAGCGCAGTGATGCAGCTCGGCGTCCTGAACGGGCTCGTGACGATGGCCGGGCCGAAGTGGCTCGGCTTCGTGACCGGCCCCCCCACCGCCTGGTCCAAGGCCACCCTCAAGGACCTCAACCAGCGCCGCATCGAGGAGCTCACCCGGGCAGTCCCCAAGTGCGAGGAGGAGTGCCCCCCAGGCACCGTGCCCGCGGACGGGCCCGGCTCCGAGGGCGGCACGGGGAGCGGCACCGGCACGGGGAGCGGCACCGGCACGGGGAGCGCCACCGGCCCGACGAGCCGCGGAGATGCCTGTGTGTTCCCGGTCACCATCACCGGCACGGTGGAACTCGATCTCACCTTCGATGGCCGGGTCTACGCGACGGGACGCGCCTCGGGTCTCATCTGGCGCTACGACCCCGCCGCGAGCGAGGGCTCCGCCTCCATCTATCGACTGGAGGCCGGCAGCTATGACTGGTCGGTCGACGACAAGGACCTGGCTCCCGAGGGAGAATCCTGCGACAGCCGCACCACGGGGTCCGGCACCGAGACCCTGGTCCCCAACGAGAGGAGGTCCGGCGGCGGAGAGCCTGGGCTCTACAATCGTGAGGAGGTGGCGACGATACTGGTCTACTGGGGGCAGGGGGATGGTTCGCGACCGCATTTCACCGCCCTGACGAGTGTGCGACTCCACGGTGAGCTGGTGACCAGGTTCGAGTGCCACGGAGACGTCTGGCGGGTGGATGCGAACCACTCTGCCACGGTCAATCTCAACGACTGGTTCGCGGTCCCGTCCGATCCGTTCCCGGCGTTCGAGCACCACATGGCGGGCGAGCACCGGACGGTCGTCGAGCTCTGGGGAGGCAGCGAGGGGTTCGGGCAGACCTGGCGCTGGGACCTCCAGGCCGGGGGCAGCTGACCTGGAGGAGCGATCCGGGTCCTCACGGCGCTAGCATGACCTCTCGTGGGCCCGGGCAGCGGGGATGGAGGAGGCAGCCATGAAGACGCTCATCGCCAACGGCACCGTCGTCAACGCGGATGCCTCCCAGCTCGCGGACGTGCTCGTCGACGGCGAGACGATCGCGGCGCTCGGCACCGGGCTGGGCCGGGTGGCGGGAGAAGTGGACCGGACCATCGACGCCACGGGGAGATACGTCATCCCGGGTGGCATCGACGTCCACACCCACATGGAGCTGCCCTTCGGTGGCACGTTCGCCAAGGACACCTTCGAGACCGGCACCAGGGCCGCCGCGTTCGGTGGCACCACGACCATCATCGACTTCGCGGTCCAGTCGCGCGGAAGGAGCCTGCGCGAGGGCCTCGACGCGTGGCACGCCAAGGCCGAGGGCAACTGCGCCATCGACTATGGCTTCCACATGATCATGAGCGACGTCAACGACGCGTCGCTCGACGAGATGGACGGCCTGGTGGGCGAGGGCGTCACCGACTTCAAGCTGTTCACGGCCTACCCGGGCGTCTTCTACTCCGACGACGGGGCGATCTTCCGGGCGCTCCAACGCTCCGCGACCAATGGCGGCACGATCCTGATCCACGCGGAGAACGGCATCGCCATCGACGTCGTGGCGGCACAGGCGGTGGCCAAGGGCGACACGGACCCCTACTACCACGGCGTGGTGCGCTACCCCATCTTCGAGGGCGAGGCCACCAACCGGGTCATCCGACTCGCAGAGGCGGCCGGCGCCCCTGTCTACTTCGTGCACATGTCCGCACGTGACGCGGTCGAGACGCTCCAGGCGGCGCGTGACCGGGGCGTGCCCGCGTTCGGAGAGACGTGCCCCCAGTACCTGTTCCTGTCGCTCGAGGACCTGGGCAACGGCTTCGAGGGTGCCAAGTTCGTGTGCTCGCCGCCGCTCCGGCCCGCCGATCACCAAGAGGACCTGTGGCGGGCGCTCGTCCGCGACGACATCCAGCTCGTGTCCACGGACCATTGCCCCTTCGACTTCCACGACCAGAAGCAGTTGGGCCAGGGCGACTTCCGCAAGATCCCCAACGGGCTGCCGGGCGTCGAGGACCGGGTCGACCTGCTCCACGACGGCGGGGTGGTCCAGGGGCGCATCAGCAAGGAGCGCTGGGTCGAGATCTGCTCCGCGGCACCAGCGCGGATGTTCGGGCTCGCTGGTCGCAAGGGCGTGGTGGCGGTGGGTGCCGACGCGGATCTCGTGGTCTACGACCCGGCGAAGGTGCACACCATCTCGGCGTCGACGCACCACATGGACGTCGACTACTCCTGCTACGAGGGCCGGCAGGTCACGGGCGCGTC
>DAOTUX010000278.1:0-7025 GCA_034436475.1 Chloroflexota bacterium
CCACCCATGTCCGCCCATGAGGTGCCGCCCTCGTACCGCAGCACCCGGCCGCCCGGCGCCTGGTTGGCGGAGTCGTCCAGCCCGGACCCGCCGCCCCGGAGTCGCGAGACCCCCGCGTACAGCGCCCCTTCGTGGACCGCCAACCGGGTCACGGCGTTTGCGTCCCAGGGCGAGCCACAGTCCTGCCACCCGTCTGCAGCGAGACGGAACACGCGCCCACGCGGGGCTGGCCCCACCTCCCACGTCGCCGCGTACAGGGACCCCTCGAATGCCGCGAGCGAGCACACCATGACGGTGGCGTCACCGGGCCTGCCGTGGTCGGTGAGGGTCGGCGACGAGCCCGCGTCCACGCCGAACCACGCCGTCCGGTCATTGCCATGACTGCCACACGGGCTGCCGTGCTCGAGGCCCAGCGTGAACCCGCGACGCTCCACGGGGTCGAACCACGACACCACGTCACCCAGCACGGTCGTGGGCGCAGCCGCCGCATGGACCCAGGCCGCCACGGTGCAGTTCGCGCCCCCCATGACCGGCCCGGCGACCTCCAGGTGCCCCACACCGCCAAGGCGGGCCACCGGCCGGCCGATGGCCGGGTCGACGGAGGCGCCGAAGGTGACCTGGCCGACCACCCCCGCGTGCCTGCCCTGGCCGGAGCCATCGCGACCGTCCTGCTCGAGGTCCCAAGCGCCTATGGGGGTCGGCAGGCCATCAGGGGCGGCGTCAGTGCGGTCCATGGCACCCCAGTCTAGTGCCACGCGCAACCGATCGTCCGACGATCGACGATCCGACATCGGCCGCGAGCAGGCGCGCCGCGGCCGGCCGATGGTCGTCGCGTCATAATCGTGGGTGTCACCGCTGAGAGGTGCCGACCGCGAGGAGCAGAGGCGGCCGAAGGAGACGACCCGATGACCATGTCACTGGCAGGGGCGATTCCCCTGACACGCGCGGACAGCCCACTGGGCAGGACCGTGAGCGGCTTCCCCACCGACGTCTGGAACGACTCCTGCGCCGTCGAGGAGCTGGAATACGCCCTCTCGTACGGCGCGGTCGGTGCGACCTGCAACCCCACCATCGTGGTGGACGTGTGGAACAAGGACGCGGCGCGCTGGCGGGCGCGCGCCGTCACCCTCGCCCAGGAGTCCCCTGCGGCCAGCGTCACCGACCTCGCGTGGGCGGTCATGGAGGACATGTCGGTCACCGGGGCCCAGTTGCTCGAGCCCGTGTTCGAGGAACAGGCGGGGCGCCAGGGTCGCCTGTCGATGCAGACCGACCCCACCCTGTTCCGGACGCCCCAAGCCATCGTGGAACAGGCCGTCCACTTCGCCGGGCTCGCGCCCAACATCATCGTCAAGATCCCCGCGACGGCGGCGGGCATCGCGGCGATCGAGGAGGCGACCTACCGCGGCGTGAGCGTCAACGTCACGGTCAGCTTCACCACCGCGCAATGCGTCACGACCGCGGAGGCAATCGAGCGTGGGCTCAGGCGACGCGACGCGGAGGGCCTCGACACCTCCCGCATGGGTCCGGTGGTCACGCTCATGGCGGGCCGAGTGGAGGACTGGCTGCGAGTGGTGGTCGAGCGCGACGGCATCACCGTCAACCCCGATGCCCTCCCCTGGAGCGGCATCGCCGTGTTCAAGCGCACGTATCAGGAGTTCCAGGCCCGCGGCTACCGGGCGCGACTCCTGTGCGCGGCGATCCGACACCACTACCATTGGTCCGAGCTCATCGGCGGTGATGTGGTGCTGGCCCTGCCGTCGGCTTGGCAGCGGCGCTTCAACGCGTCCGACGTGGAGGTTAGGGCGCGCATCGATGACCCGGTCGAGCCACGCTTCGTGGACGACCTGCGCCGTCACCTGCCGGACTTCGTCCGCGCGTTCGAGCCGGACGGCCTGGCGGTCGGTGAGTTCGATGCGTTCGGGCCCACGGCACGCACGCTGCGGGCGTTCATCGCATCACGCCAGGAGCTCGTCCGCCTCGTCACCGACGCGCTCATCCCCGATCCCGACAAGCGCCCTGCCGCGTGACGGGTGCCGGGCTGTACCGACCCGCGGGCTCCCTCGCCGCGGATGGCTGGGACCTCCTGCTGACCCCCGAGGTCGCCGGCTGGGGCTTCTCGGGACTGCGGGTGGCAACCCTCGCGCCGGGCGGCCGGATCCGACTGGACACGGGTCGTGACGAGGCCATCGTGCTGCCGTTGGCGGGCGGCTGCCGCGTCACTCGTGCCGGCGAGACCGTGGTGCTCACCGGACGGTCCGACGTGTTCGCAGGACCCACCGACTTCGTGTACCTGCCCCGCGGTGCCTCCGCCGCGATCGCCACGGACGACGCATGCCGCTTCGCGGTCGTCAGCGCCCGGGCCGAGCGGCGCCTCCCGTTCCGCCACGTGCCCGCGTCCGCGGTGCAGGTCGAGGCCAGGGGTGCCGGACCGAGCCTGCGCCACGTGCGCAACTTCGCGTCGGCGGACGCGTTCGAGTGCGACCGACTCATCGCGGTCGAGGTCATCACGCCCGGCGGCAACTGGAGCTCGTGGCCGCCCCACAAGCACGACGAGGAGGGACCCCACGAGACCGAGCTCGAGGAGGTCTACCACTTCGCCATCAAGCCCGGCCCGGCCGGTCCGGGTATGGGCTATCTACGGGTGTACGGGTCACCCGAGCGCCCGGTCGACGTGCTGGTGGAGGCGCGTGACGGCGACACGGTCCTGGTGCCCCACGGCTGGCACGGGCCGGCGATGGCGGCACCGGGCTATGACATGTACTACCTCAACGTGATGGCGGGGCCGGGGCCCGACCGTGCCTGGAAGGTCTCCTTCGACCCCGCCCACGCCTGGACACGCGAGCTGCGGTAGCGCGGTCCCGGGCGGTGCCTCAGGCGTCCGCGGGCAGCCAGTACGGGATGAGCGCCGGTCTCGGGTGCCGGGCGGCCCATCGGTCCAGCCCGCGCGAGGTGGAACGGGAGCACGCCACCCGCGGGCAACGCCGAGGTGCGGGCGATCACGATGGCAGCGGTCGGCTCACGACGCCCGACCAGGTCGCGGCTGAGCCGCAGGAAGTCGTTGCGGTTCGCCGTGACGACGACCATGGACCGCGCGGCCGCATAGCCGAGGGTCACCAGGTCAGTCGTCCCGGCAAGCCCGATGGTGTGCACGGACCATGCCTCGTGCCCGAGCCGCTCGAGCTCGACCGGTGACGGCACAGCCGAGGGCCTCGTCGAGCGCGGCGTGGCGCATGACGGGTGTGTCAAGGAACACCGGGTCGATGTGGTGACGCGTTTCGAGGATCTCGGCCGGGGTGGGCAGGCCTCGCGGCGTGGGCTCGGTCAGGGTCACGGGGTCCCCGACGTGGGCTGGACGAGGGCCTCCAGGAGCGCGGCTGCAAGCGTGGTCGCGGTCCGTGAGCCCAGATGGTCGAGCTGCGTCCGACAGCTGAAGCCGTCGATGACCAGGGTGGCATCGTCGGCCGCGCCCATGGCAGCCTCGATGGCCGGCAGCCACTGCTGGGTGCCGATGGCCCGCGACACGTGCTCGTGCTCAGCGCGGAACCCGAACGAGCCGGCCAGCCCACAGCAGCCCCCATCCACCACGCTGACCGTGAAGCCGAGGCGTCGGGCGAGCGTCGCATCCGCTTCCGTGGCGCGCACGGCCCTGCCCTGGCAGTGGGGGTGGATCACGAGGCGCCGCCCCCCACCGGCACCTGGATGCGCCTCCGCGAGGCGATCGACCCGGCCGTCGGCGAGCAGGTGCTCGGCAGGGCTTCGGGCGAGCTGCGCGAGACGGATGGCACGCGGGTCGTCGGCGAGCAGGTTGGGCAGCTCGTCACGGAACGCCGACAGGCAGGACGGCTCGGGTACCACCACCGGGACCCCACGCGAGGTCCACGGGTCGAGCACGGTCACGAGCCTGCGGAGCCAGTCGCGGGCGACCCCCAGCATCCCCGAGTCATACAGCGGCCGACCACAGCACCCCCATCCCGACGGGACGGCCACCCGTTCCCCCGCCGCCTCGAGGAGGCCCACCACGTCGTGGCCGAGCCCCGGGTCGAACGCGTCTGTGAAGGAGTCGGGCCATACCACGACCGAGGCATCGGCCCGATCCCGTCGGTCGGGGTGGCGTGCCGTCTCGGAGCGTCGGAAGGACCGCGTCGCGAACCGGATGGGGGGTCTGCGGGTGGTGATGCCACCGGCCCGGAGCGCCAGGGTGCCCAGGACGGGCGCGCGCAGCACGGAGTTGACAAGTCGGGGCATCCGGGTCGCCAGACGGGATGTGAGCGGGACGGTCCCCATCAGGTACGCCGCGCGCGGACGGAGGCGATGCCGATAGTGGTGATGCAGGAACTCCGCCTTGTACGTGGCGACGTCCACGCCCGTGGGGCAGTCCACCTTGCAGCCCTTGCATGAGAGGCACAGGTCGAGGGCCTCGCGGACGTCCGTGTTGCGCCACGTCTCCGGTGTGGCGTCGCCCTGGAACAGCTCGGCGAGCAGCTTCGCGCGGCCTCGCGTGGACTGCTCCTCGAGGCCCG
This sequence comes from Chloroflexota bacterium, assembly GCA_034436475.1. Lineage (GTDB taxonomy): Bacteria > Chloroflexota > Limnocylindria > Limnocylindrales > CSP1-4 > JAFMJV01. The sequence continues at coordinate 4,521 of DAOTUX010000278.1, forward strand.
TGGCCCGGTACGAGGGGCACATGACGCCGGTGTCGTCGCGTCGGCACCGACCCACGCCCACGCAGCGCTCGGCGGCGGCCTGGAGCGAGCCCCGGTCGCGGGCCAGCGCGAAGCCACCGGGTCGTGCCGTCGCCAGTGCGGACACGCGCCATGTCTCCCCGAAGCGCAGGTCCGCATCGAGCGGTCGGGCGTCCACGAGCTTGCCCGGGTTCATCCGCCCGCGGGGGTCCCAGACCGCCTTGTACGCACGGAACAGGTCCATCAGCCCGGGGCCGTACATGCGTGACAGCAGCTCGCCACGCGCCTGGCCATCGCCGTGCTCGCCCGAGATCGAGCCGCCCAGCGAGACCACCAAGTCGGCCGCCCGCTCGACGAACGCACGGAAGCGCGCTCGGCCCTCCACCGTGTGGACGTCGAAGTCGTTGCGGGTGTGGACGCAACCCTGCCCGAAGTGCCCGTACAGCGCGCCCGAGTAGCCGAACTCCCGCCAGAGCGCGGTCAGCGCCCGGAGGTACTCCCCCAGGCGCTCGGGCGGCACCGCCGCGTCCTCCCAGCCCTCCAGGTTGTGGACGCCGTCCGCTCGGATGGCCGTGGCCCCGAGGCCCGACTCGCGGATGAGCCACAGACGCGCCTGGTCGGCCGGGTCATCGAAGCGGCGCCAGACCTGGCCTCTGGGCAGCGCCGCCGTGAAGGCGCTCGCGACCTCGTCCGCCTCGGCGGGCGTGTCTCCGGCCAACTCCGCGAACAGCCAGCCATGGCCCTCGGGCAGCAGCGGCAGATGCTCCACGTTGAGCGGCCGCGCGCGCATCTGGTCCACGAGCGTCTGGTCGATGCCCTCGAGACCCTGGAGCGGATGGGCGAGGAGCCCCGGCACGGCGTCGGCGGCCTCGAACACGTCGCGGTATCCGAGGACCACCAGGCGTCGATGCGCCGGGATGTGGACGAGCTGGAGGGTCGCCTCCGTGACCACCACGCAGGTGCCCTCGGTGCCCACGAGCGATCGGGCGACCTGGACGCCGGCCTCTGGCAGCAGTCGGTCGAGGGCGATGCCGCTCACGCGGCGGGCGCGGGTCGGGTAGCCGGTGCGGATCGTCTCCCCGTGGTCGGCCGCGAGGTCTCGCAGTGCGGCGACGAGCGTGCCGGCGGCGACGGGCGTGCCGGCGGCGACGGGCGTGCCGGCGGCGACGGGCGTGCCGGCGGCGCCGACCCGGTCCGGCTGCGCCTCAGGGTGCGAGCCCACCTCCAGCGCCTCCCCGCCGTAGGTCACCACCCGCAGGCACTCCACGTTGTCGCTCGTCCTGCCGGCCACCAGCGCGTGCGTGCCGCATGAGTCATTGCCGAGCATCCCCCCGATCGTGCACCAGGCGTGAGTCGCGGGGTCGGGGCCGAACGTGAGACCCACCCGCTCCGTCTCGCGGCGCAGGTCGTCGAGCACGACCCCTGGCTGGACGCGCGCCAGGCGCCGGTCCGGGTCCACCTCCAGGATCGAGCGCATGTGGCGGCCGGTGTCGAGGATGATGCCCACATTGACCGCCTGCCCCGCGAGGCTCGTGCCGGCACCGCGCGGCGTGACGGGCACGTCATGTGCTGCCGCGATGGCCAGCGTGTCGGCGACGTCCTGCGCGTCCCGGGGGCACACCACGCCAAGCGGCACCTGGCGGTAGTTGGACGCATCCGTGGCGTAGATGGCCCGGGTCGCCCTGTCGAACCAGACGTCACCACGGACCGCGCCGCGCAGGTCGTCGGCGAGGGCTCCTCCGGGACGCGTCGTCATCGTCCCCTAGGGTACGGCGGGTGACGCCCGGTGTGCGCCGCGTGGCGCTCGCGACACGAGGCCCTCCCACGTGACCTCGGGCGTCGCCTCAGACCATCGTCGGCACGAGCGTGAGGGTGACCGACCGGGAGACGATGCCGAAGTCCCGTTGGTCGAGCGTGAGCACTCCACCGCCGCTCTGCTCGGCACATGCGACCACCGCGCGCCGACCAGGCCCATTGGCAGGTCCGCGAACCGCACCACCAGGTCCCGCACGCGAGCCGCATCACCATCGCCGCGGTCGAGCGTGGAGGCACCGCTGCCCAGGCCCGGGAGGAATCGCTCCAGCACCTCGCGGATGAGCTCGGCCTGGGGCCGCCTGGTGCGCCGACTGAGCCCCCGGAGGCCACGCTGGATGTCGGTGGCGAGGTACAGCGTGGTCTTCTCCACGGCCGCCCACGATACCTCCGCTCGCCATACGCCATCTGCCATCTCCCTTCCGGGAGCCCGGGCGGCCGCCCTGGTACCACCGGACCGGTGGCGATGTGACGGCCCCTGGGGCACCATGGGGTCGTCCGGAGAATCGGAGGGAACGTGCGGACAACGACGCAGGCGGTCATCGTCGTGATGGCCCTCATCACGGCGACCATCGGGACTGCCGCATCGGGCGGCGCCCACCCGCGCGTGTCCGAGGCATACCACACGCCAGCTGAGGTGCGTGGCGAGCTGCGTCGCATCGCGCGGGACCACCC
>DAOTUX010000279.1:0-4623 GCA_034436475.1 Chloroflexota bacterium
GGCGGCGCGACTCACCATCATCTGGTCGCAGGTCTCGGGTGCGCCCAGGTACAGCAGCCTGACCCAGACGCTCGCCGCTGCGAAGGCGAGGCCGAGGGCCACGGGACTGCGCAGTAGGAACCATCCCGCGGGGATCGCCAGCAGCGCAAGCAGGTAGAGCGGCGAGCGGTGGGCCAGGACGTCGACGGTCCCGAGCATCATCACCGAGAAGGCCACCCACGCCACGACGGACGCCACGGGGAGCCCCAGCAGGTGGTCGAGCGCCCTGCGGGCCATCGATCCGGGCCGTGCCGCCAGGAGCACCAGCCCCACCATCCGGTCGGCGGCCATGCGCGAGACCGACACGAGGGGCGGCACGCGTGCGAATGTGCGGGACTCGATCAGATCAAGGGAGGACATCGCGCGCGATCGTACCGGCTCGGCCGGCTCGCCGTCGGGCCACCCGGAGCGTCGGGGCCACCCGGAGCGTCGGGGCCATCGGGGCCATCGGGGCCTCGGCGGGTCACGCGACCCAGTACCACTGCGCATACAGCGCCATGTACACGCCACCGAGTCCCATGCCCACCACCAGCAGCGTCTCGTGGACCCCGGGACGGCGCGCGAGGATGGCCAGCACCAGGTACAGCGGGAACATCACGAGCACGAACCGGGGCATGGACACGAGCGACCCGGTCATGAGCGGCACGAGCAGCATCGCGCCGAGCCACAGCGCGTACGACGCTCGCAGCCAGCGCACGGCGAGGACGAGGCCCACGATGCCCACGATCGTGAAGGCGAGGTCGGTGAGCGAATGGAACCCCGTGGCCAAGGCGATCTTCCCGTCGAAGAACCGGGTGAACGTGTCCCAGGGCACGTCCAGGTCACGATGCCACCCGTCCTGGGCGTGCAGGAACGCGAGCGGGTCGCCAAGGCGCATCCCCAGATAGCCCATCCAGCCGAGCAGCGCCAGACCCGGCAGCGCGACCCCAAGCATGGGCCGCCACAGCGAGGGCACAGGACCCAAGCGTCGCGCACGCCATGCCTGGAATGCCTCGACGGCGAGGACCAGGACGACCAGGACGCCCACGGGTCGCGCGAGCGCGGCGAGCCCGCCCAGCGTCCCGGCGACCAGCCAGCTCCCGTGGCGACACGCGAGCACCGAGCCCAGCGTCAGGGCCAGGAACAGCGACTCCGAGTAGCCCGCCGATAGGAACAGGCTGGTCGGGAAGGCCAGCAGGTACCAGGCGGTCCGCCCCGCGTCAGTCTCGTCGAGGTCGAGCCGAGCGAGCGCGATGAGCGCCATCGTGGCCAGCAGCAGGCACACGTTGGCGACCACCACGCCCGCCGCGAACAGGCCCGCGCGGTCGCTCCGACCCACCAGCTCGGCGAGGACGCGGGTGAGGGTGGGGAACAGCGGGAAGAACGCGGCCCGCGACAGGTCACCCGACGGATACCCCGTCTCCGCGATCCGAGAGTACTGCCAGGCATCCCAGCGGCTGAAGGCGTCGAAGGCGCGATCGAGACCCTTGATGAGCCAGTAGTCGGGGACGAAGCGCGACACCGGGAGCAGCGCCACCGACAGCACGCCGGCGAGCAGCAGGGGGAGCCGCGTCACGACGAACGGGACGGCAGCCATGCGCACCAGGCGACCGTCCACCCCGGCGACGTGCCCGAGTCGCGAGACCGTCACCCGGGGGAGTATGCCCGAGGAGCCCCCGACACCACCCTTGGTGCCCTGCCACCGAACCGGATCGCTGGCGCCCACGCCGCCATCCGTGTTCTCATATCGGCCCAGACGAGGCGCAGGAGGAGCGGATTGGACGAGCGGTTCCGGGCAGAGATGACCAAGGGCTACGCGCTCGAGCAACCCGGGGTCCCCATCGGCAGCCCGATGCTCGATGGCGAGCTGCTGCCAGAGGTGCGCGTGCAGGTCGCAACCGCCATGACCAACCGCCATGGCCTGGTCGCGGGGGCCACCGGCACGGGCAAGACCAAGACGCTCCAGTTGCTCGCCGGCGAACTGTCCAAGGCTGGGGTGCCCGTGTTCGCGGCGGACATCAAGGGCGACCTGACCGGTCTCGCGGCGCCGGGCGACGGGACCGACCCGCGGCTCATCGAGCGTGCCGCCTCACTGGCCTGGACGTTCGAGCCCAAGGGCCACCCGGTGGAGTTCCTGTCGCTCTCGGGCAAGCTGGGCGCCCAGATGCGCGCCAGCGTCCACTCGTTCGGGCCCCTGCTCCTGGGCAAGGTGCTCGACCTCAACGAGACCCAGACCTCGATCCTGAGCATGGTGTTCAAGTACTGCGACGACAAGGCGCTCCCCCTCCTGGACCTGCCGGACCTGTCCACCACGCTCCGGTTCCTCGCCTCGGACGAGGGCAAGCCGATCCTCGCCGAGTACGGCGGGATGTCCCAGGCTTCCGTCGGCGTGCTGCTCCGTGCCCTGGTGGTGCTGGAGCAGGAGGGCGCCGACGTGTTCTTCGGCGAGCCCTCCTTCGACGTCGCGGACCTGATGCGCGTGACCCCGGACGGCAAGGGCATCATCAGCGTGCTCGAGCTGCCCGATGTGATGGCCAAGCCACGACTGTTCAGCACGTTCATGCTGTGGCTCCTCGCGCAGCTCTACCAGACGCTGCCGGAGGCGGGCGACCTGCCCAGGCCCAAGCTCGCCTTCTTCTTCGATGAGGCGCACCTGCTGTTCGATGACGCCTCCAAGGCGCTGCTGGACCAGGTGGAGCTGACCGTCCGGCTCATCCGCTCCAAGGGGGTGGGCGTCTACTTCGTGACCCAGACCCCCACCGACGTCCCCTCGTCGGTGCTGGCCCAGCTGGGCAACCGGGTACAGCACGCCCTGCGCGCCTTCACGCCCGAGGACGCGGACGCACTGCGCAAGACCGCGCGCACCTTCCCCATGACCGATCACTACGACGTCGAGCGGACCATCACGTCGCTGGGCATCGGTGAGGCGCTCGTGACGGTGCTGTCGCCCAAGGGCGTGCCCACCCCGCTCGCCGCCACCCGCATCCTGCCGCCGGATTCCCTCATGGCGGCGCTGCCCGCAGACCAGTTCGCGGCACGTGTCCAGTCGGGGATGCTAGGCGCCAAGTACGGCACGCGCATCGACCGAGAGAGCGCCCACGAGATCATCGGGCGTCAGTTGGAGGCGGCCCGGACCGCGGCTGCGCTCGCCGCCGGGGTCGATCCCGCCATGGCCGCGACCATGACCGCCGCCGAGCTCAAGACCGCCCAGAAGGCACGTGCGGCGGCCCAGGCACGCGCGGAGCGCGAGGCCCTGCGGGAGCAGCAGCGCGCGGAACGCGAGGCGGCCAAGGCAGCCGAGCGGGCGCAGCGCGAGGCGGCCAAGGCGGCCGAGCGCCTGGAGCGGGAGCGGCAGCGGGCGTTGGAGCAGGCACAGCGCGAGCTCCTGCGCGAGCAGCAGCGCATGGCACGCGAGGAGCAGGCGGCCCGCGCGCGCGCCCAACGCGCGGCGACTCGCGGGGTCTCAGGCCGACGCTCGACCACCACGGACCCCACGACCGACCTGGTCCGCACGGTCTTCGGGACGCTGTTCGGCAAGTAGACCGGATGTGCGCTCGGCGGGCCCGGGCCGTGCGGGGCGCTCGGGGCGCTCGGGGCGTGACTGGCAGTCACGAGATCTCGGCCGCGCGCCGGGCGTGACGCGCCAGGAGCGGCTCTCGACCGGTCCGCGTGCCTGGTGGTCACGAAATCCCGCGAGCCCATGCCGGCAGAGGTTCGTCCCGACCGGCCACGCGCCCATGCGCACCGCGCCTGCGAGCTCGACTGACAGGCGGAACCACCTCGGGAGCCGACGGGGGCCTCCCCCGGCCTGGAACACCGCCCGCAACGGCCCCGGTTTGCCCTCAATGGGCACGCCCAGTGGAATCTCGTGACTGGTGGTCACGCCCCCCGCCAGCGGCGCGGCCGGGGCGAGGCGCCCAGGCCCATGGGGAAGCGCCCGGTGGAGTCTCGTGACTGGTGGACACGCCCCCCGCCAGCGGCGCGGCCGGGGCGAGGCGCCTTGCCCTCAATGGGCACGCCCGGTGGAATCTCGTGACTGGTGGACACGCCCCCGCCCCAACCCGCCGCGGGCCGGTACCGGCACGCGCCCACCATGGGGTGACGCCACCGGGGACGGTCCGGCTTCGGTATGCTGACACCTGATGGGACCTACCCGAGCCGAGATTCTGAGCGCCCTCGCTCTCGTGGGCGTGCTCGTCCTGCTGATGCTCGTGCTGGTCTGGTGGGCGATACCACCTGGAGGGCCTCCGGCGCTTCAGTAGGTCGACGCGCGCGGCCCCAGCAGCACGGTGGCCCCCGCGCCCCTCGGTGCCCGGCGCGCGGCCCCAGCAGCACGGTGGACTCCCGACCTGGGCGGGCCACCTCCGGATGTGATCAGTCCTCGCCGATCGCGCGGATCGTGGCCCTCGCTAGGGATGCGCTGGTGGCTTCGACCTGGTACAGCACCGCGTCGCCGCCGGGCAGCTGGGCAGACCACAACCACGTCCGACGGCCGCCCTCACCCCGGACGCTGACGAGCGCCTCCGTCGGACCGAGGTGCGCGCGGGTCCACACTTGTCCCGGGAACGTGTCCAGGACGGCGTCGAGGGCGACCCGGTCCACGCC
>DAOTUX010000280.1:0-1756 GCA_034436475.1 Chloroflexota bacterium
CTGCGCACCCTCGCAGCGGAGCTGCACCGACAGGGCCACGCCATCAGCCACCGGGTCGTGGGCGAGCTGCTGCACGAGATGGGCTACAGCCTCCAGGCCAACCGCAAGACGCTGGAGGGCACCAGCCACCCCGACCGCGACGCCCAGTTCCGGCACATCGACGCGGCGGTCCAGCTCCAGCTCGCCCTCGGCGAGCCGGTCATCAGCGTCGACACCAAGAAGAAGGAGCTGGTGGGTCCCTTCAGGAACAGCGGCAGGGAGTGGCGCCCGGGCGGGGACCCCGAGCGGGTCCTGATGCACGACTTCGTGATCGACGACCCCGAGCACGGCCGCGTCAGCCCGTACGGGGTCTACGACATCGGCCAGGACGAGGCCTGGGTGAGCGTGGGCACCGACCACGACACGGCGGCCTTCGCGGTCGAGAGCATCCGCCGCTGGTGGCGCACCATGGGCCGGCCGCTGTACCCGACGGCCAGCCGGCTCCTGGTCACGGCCGACTGCGGCGGCAGCAACGGCTATCGCACGAGGCTCTGGAAGCTGGAGCTCCAGCGGCTCGCCGACGAGACCGGCCTTGAGATCGCGGTCCACCACTTCCCGCCCGGCACCAGCAAGTGGAACAAGGTCGAGCACCGCCTGCTCGGCGCCATCACCGCGAACTGGCGGGGCAGGCCGCTCGTGAGCCACGAGACGGTGGTCAACCTGATCGCCGCGACCACGACCAGGACCGGCCTGCGGGTCCGCAGCGGCCTGGACACCAGCGCCTACCCGGCGGGCGTGACCGTGCCCGATGACCAGATGGCGACCCTGCACATCGAGCGTGACGCCTTCCACGGGGAATGGAACTACACCGTCATCCCGCGCCCGCGCCTCCTGGACGACGCAGTTATTGCGTAACGGTTCCTAAGTGCCTCAGTGCCTCATGCCGCAACGCTCGGGAGCCAACGATGCACCTCGGCATTGATGCGCCATGGCCGGGCGGGCGGGCGTTGCGGTTGTGCCAGCGCAGGTGGGCGTGGATCGCCGGGTCCTGCTCGGCGTGGCTGGCGTGGCCCGTGCCATCGAGGGCCAGGCGACGGAGCGCCGTGAACTGGCACTCGATGCGGTTGAGCCAGCTCGCGCAGGCGGGTGGGAGGACGGGCTCGATGTCGTGCTTGGCGACCCCCCCACGAGTTCCTTGGTGTGGTGCGGGCTGAGATTGTCGAGTCACGACCTGGTGCGCGGTGAGGCGGGAGCGCAGGGAGCGCAGGAGCTCCCGCACGCCCCGCCAGGTCCTGGTCGGTCGGATTCGGCCGTACATCCGGCCGGTCGCCGGGTCGGACTCGGCGAGCAGGTGGCGCACCACCGCCGTGCGCCTGTGGGTCGCCCGGAGGCGGACCGGGTGACGGCTCGGCTGTCAGCCCCGGCCGAGCCGTGGCTGGAGACTTGAGGGGGCCTGGGCTCGTAGGGGCACACGCCCGCAAGCCCGCGGGTGGGTGGGCGTAGAGGTCGAGCGTCCCGTTTCGTCTTCGCCTCGAACTCCGGGTCGGGCGAGCCTCCACGTCCTGTGGCGCAGGACGCGGATGCCGGCGTCGCGCGCAGGATGTGCCATGGCTGGCGTCGGCTGATGGTCGGCTGGTGGTCGGCTGGTGGTCGGCACCACCCGCTCCCGGACCAGGTGGGTGCGCAGCTTGGTCAGGCTCCAGGACGTGAGCGGATCGCCTGGCAGCCGTGGCCGGGGGAGGGCCACCTGCACGGATCCGGCCCGCTCATCGGGGTC
>DAOTUX010000281.1:0-3672 GCA_034436475.1 Chloroflexota bacterium
ATGGCGCGGCCACCCAAGGGTGGCGCGCCTATCGCAGGCCGGTCAGGCCCGACTTGGGCTCGCCCAGCAGGGGCGTGGACACGGCGTAGATGCCGTGGTTGGCGAACAGCCAGATGATGTTGCGGTCCCACTCCACGTAGATGCCATGGACGGGCGCCGCCATGTCGTCGTCGATCTTGAGGCCCATGGGCGGCACGAACTGCGCCCCCACCTTGGGGTGCTCCGGGTCACGCACGTCGAAGATCTGGAGCCCGCCGGCGTAGAACGCGTACGGGATGATCCCGCCGTGCGGGGTGCCGGTGTTGATGAAGTACCCCGAGCGCTTCGGGCCGAACGACCCGCGTCGCTGCGCGTAGTCGGTGATGGGCGCCCCCGCCGGTGGCATCGGGCGGGGCAGGGTGCGTGTCAGCCGGGGTGCCGTGGGGTCCGACACGTCGATCTGGTAGATTTCCTTGGCGGGCTCGTAGCAGTCGGTGTTCATGGGATAGCCCGACACGTAGACGTACCCGGTCGCCTCCACCTGGGTCGTGTCCACGTTGTCACCCTCGGTCCCCGCGACACTCTCGGGCAGCGGGCACCAGCCCAACTCGCGCATGTTCGAGGGGTCGGACACGTCGAGCACGAAGAAGCCCTGGCCGCCCTGTGCGGCGTAGCCGTACTTCCAGCCGCTCTCCACCGAGCGGGGCATGAACAGGCCCATCCGCGAGCCGAACCACGAGGTCTTGTTGTCCCAGCGCGGGTTGTCCCTCAGGTATGGCGAGGTGGCCTCCTCGCCCTTCCGTGACCCGTTCACCCACCACGTGGACAGCCGCTTGGGGTTGGCGGGGTCCGACACGTCATAGGCGATGTGGCCCGCGGCCCAGAGCGTGGTCTTGTAGGGCTGGTTGGTGAACGTGTTGTCCGGCGCCGACGCCACGAACAGGTAGTCACCCCCGTAGTACACGGGCAGGTCCAGGACGCCGTTGCCCTCCTGGATCTCGCCGGGCCGATGGTTCGGGTCGGTGGAGACCTCGGTGAGCAGCTCCCACTGGCGAGGGGTGGGGCCCTTGACCTCGTACACCGCGAAGCCGCGCAGGCCCTCCCACTCCAGGAGCTGGGGCTCCACGGTGGGGTCGATGTGCTTGTTGGCCACGCGACCCTTGAGGAAGTAGCGCGGCGTCTCGCTCGCCTGGATCGCGATGCGCTTGCCCAGCCGCTCGTTCCAGGCGATGGTCACGGCACCGAAGCCGGGGCCGCTCCAGGGGAGCGTCTCCTCGTCCACGAGCCGCAGGTCCCGCGGGTCGGTGATGTCATAGACGTTCCAGCGGTTGCCGCCCCCGTAATGGAGCATGTAGCGCACGCCGTCCATCTCGTAGATGTGCTGCCAGCTGTGGCTGGTGTTGGTCACGTAGGGCCAGAAGCCGACCTGCTCGGTGTTGACCTGGTACATGTTGCGGTCGTACTCGGGGAGCTGGCCCTCCCAGTCCACGAAGATGTCCCGGGGCACCGACGGCGTGTGCGCCGGCGGCAGGAACGTGCCGTCGGGCTGCATCCCCCATGTGCCCGGCTCGGGATCCGCTGGCTCGCCGGGGACCCGTGGCAGGTCGCCCGGGTGGTACTTCTTGGCGTCAGGGACGTATGGGGAGCCAGCCATGGTGCGCCTCCAATGGGATGGACGCGGACGCGTCCAAGACGGATACGATCTGCGCGATCATGTGGACAAAGGATACCGGAGCCGCCCGCGGGTCGTCCTGCTGACGGGTTCCGAGGCATGTCCGCCGGCCATGTCGGTCACACCCCGAGCTGCGGCTTCACGACCATCAGGAACAGGATCGCTAGGACCACCCACCCCATGGCCTTGCCATCGCGGCGCACCTTGGCGATGAGGTCCAGGACCTCCGGCGAGGGCGGGGGAGGCGGGCCCTCCGCTAGCGCAGTGGCCCGGGCCTCGGCCATGAGCGTCACGATGCGCTCCTGTCGCCGTCGCGAGACCGCCATGTTCCAGGCGATCATGCCCAGGTACAGCACGATGGCAAGCTGCAGCCAGCGCGCTGATGGATGTGTCCACGGGTAGCTCACGACCCAGATGAGCAGGATGCCGGTGATGAGCACCACGAACGTGCCGGGCAGCACCATCTGGCGGTTGACCAGCGAGCGCGCCGCGTCGTTGAAGGAGCGGGCGGGCCCGCCCTGTTGCGCCGCGAGCTTGGCATAGGTCCCGTAGGCGAACGTTGGGCCAAAGGCGAGGAACGACCCGAGGACGTGCGCGAACAGCAGCCACGGGAACAGCCAGCCCATCCCTACCTCCTGCCTGCCGGTCGGCTCATACGACCGACCATGCGGGTTGACGACCCGCGGCCGCGACAACCGACGCCCACGCGGCCTCGGCCATCTCGGTGCCCGAGACGCCGACCGCCGGCTGGCGCCGGCGGATGCGGAGCCGCGACCCGTCCGAACCCCGAGCCTCGATCGTGAACCGTAGCTCAGCCAGGCGCGGGTCGACGACCATCACGCCGCGCGCCCGATCGAGGCCGATGGTGACGAGCGCCCCGACGACCATCGCGTTGACGTTTCGTGGGAAGCGCGCCGCGATGCTCCGTACGGAGCCGTCATGGACGACGGTCCGGCGGCCGTGGGCGATGTCCATGCCCGCCACGCCCATGCCCAGGCTGGTGGGGGGCTTCTCCATCCGGAATGTCACCGAGCGCCAGTGGTCGCGCCATTCGGCGAGCGAGCCGGCGCCCACGAGCGCCCCATGAGGGAGCAGCACCCGTGTGCCGTGCGCGCTCGCAACCGCTGCCAGCCGCTCCCGGAGCGCATCGTCCGCGAGGGCCGTCACCGACAGTGGCACGTAGTCCGCGAGCGTCACGAGCCGCTCGCCGTGCGCCCGGGTCACGTCCGGATGGGCGGCCTCGATGATGAGGTCCGGATGCGTCGCCTCGACGGCGTCCAGGTCATGGAGCAGGGCTCCCGGGGGCACTCCCTCCGGGTTGGCGCGATCGCCCTCGCCACGATGCCACGCGAAGGCCAGCCCCAGACCTGGCACGCAGCCGCCCGCAAGGCGACGGGCGATCTCGGAACCCACGAAGCCAAGGCCGATGACACCGACGCGCACCTCCCCGGGTGCGCTCACGGCTGTCGACTCGCGGGATCGGATGGGCATGCGGTCACCGACACACGAGCTCCAGCGCGCCCAGACCGTCGATCTCGGCACGCACGCGCGTGCCGGGCCCGACACGGAAGGCGCCCGTCAGGGCGCCCGAGAGCACCACCATACCGGCGCTCAGCCCCCGACTGCTCCCCGCCAGATGCCGCACCCACCACGCGACCGCCTCCGCGGGGTCACCCATGACCGCGGCACCCGTGGCGGTGGCGGCCATCGCGTCATCGAGCAGGAAGCGCACGCCGCAACCCACCCGATCCACCGATCCCGGCTCCACCGGCGCGCCCAGCGCGAACCGCGCCGCCGACGCGTCATCCGCGATGACATCCGGGAGCGTGAACCGATAGTCGCGATAGCGCGAGTCGAGCACCTCGATGGCGGTCATGAGGGCACCGGTCGCCGCCATCACGTCCTCGGCCGTGGTGCCCGCGCCCGCGAGGTCCCGATCGAGCTGGAACGCGATCTCCGGCTCGCAGCGCGGCTGGACCAGGGTGCTCGTCTCGAACGGATCGTCGGCAGGCAGGCGCATG
>DAOTUX010000282.1:0-3474 GCA_034436475.1 Chloroflexota bacterium
TCATCGAGGTGCTCAACGAGCGGTTCGGCACGTTGCTGGGGACGGCGGACCAGTTGTTCTTCGACCAGCTTGAGCAGACGTGGCTCGACGACGAGCACCTGCTCGCCCAGGCTCGAGCGAACCCCATCGAGAACTTCCGGCTGGTGTTCGCGGACCGGTTCATCTCGTCCATCGTGGGCCGGATGGACGACAACGCCGAGATCTTTGGCCAGATCCTCGATGACCCTGCCTTCCAGGCCGCGGTGCGCGAGTACTACCTGCACCGCGTCTTCAGCGTCGCGCGGGAACGCACGTGAGCCAGCGTCACCCACAGATCGTGGTCCTGGCCGGTCCGAACGGTGCCGGGAAATCGACCTCCGCGCGGCGTCTCCTCCAGGGCGCGTACGCGGTCCACGAGTTCGTGAACGCGGACGCAATCGCGGTCGGTCTGTCCGGGTTCCGTCCCGAGGATGCCGCCATCGCCGCGGGCAGGATCATGCTCAACCGGCTCCGTGAGCTCGCCGATGCGCGCCTCGACTTCGCGTTCGAGACGACGCTCGCCTCCCGCTCGTTCGCGCCGTGGCTTCGGGAACTGCGGCCGACTGGATATCGCGTGCATCTCGCGTTCATCGCGCTCCCGAGCGCGGACCTCGCCATCCAGCGAATCGCGGATCGAATCCGGCGTGGTGGTCACCACGTTCCGGACGCGATCGTGCGCCGCCGGTACGAGGCCGGCCTCCGCAGCTTCCACCAACTCTATCGGCCCGTGGCCACCAGCTGGCAGTTGTTCGACAACGAAGTACTCGCGGAGCCGGTCTTGGTCGCAGAGCAAGCGCTCGACGGACCGCCTGTTATCCTCGATGCAGAGCGATGGCAGCGATACGACCGCGAGAAGTAGGCGAAGCTCCGGAGGCACGTCCTCCGTCTGAGCTCGTGCTCGATTCGGCACGAGCCTTGGCCGCCATGCGCCTCGCTGTCCGCGAGGCCCTCATCGACCACAAGCGCACAGGCGATCCCGTCGTCACGATGGTCGACGGCCGCATCACGTGGATTGCCGCCGAGGACATCGTCATACCGGACGAGCCCGGCGCTGGCTGACGGTGCCGGACGCTGGGCCCTCTCCCGGCCGGTTGGTCGTGCGAGTCAACCCAAGCGGCGATGTCGATGCCGTGGTTGTCGAGGGACGTGATCGTCAACCACATCGGGCCATAGGAGTCGTCCACGAGCCGGCCACCTGCGGCCAGCGCTGCGGCATGGCGTCGAACTTGGTCTGGATGTCGAGGTAGCGAATCCGTAGAGGCTCCCTCGTCGAGCCTCATGGCCGCGGCGACGACCACACCAGCGTCGCCCGCACGAGGTCGCCGCGTAGCGGCAGCTATCCGCGAGCCCGGTCGCTACCCGCGAGCCGGCAGCCTCAGCCAGTGGCCGAGCTCGGATGCCCAGCGGTCGAATGCCGGAGCGAACTCCTCCCCGAGCGCGCTCAGGTTGAGCTTGGGCATCCCCTCCGAGGCGATCGAGTCCAGGAGCGGTTCGACCAACGTGCGCGCCTCGATTGCTCTGACCGTGTTCGACATCCCGTCCCGCCGGGTGAATCGAAGCGCCTCGAGCGAAACGCGAAACCGGGTGACCCAGTCCGGTTGCGGCACGGGAGGCCGGAGGCCGGGCAAGATCGGCCCCTCCGACGCCAGGAACACGCGTCGTTCATTGCCCGCGGTCCGTGTCGTGAGCAGGCCCGCAAGCTCCAGAGCCTCCACGGTTGTCGTCCTTGAGGACCGGGATTGGGGCTCCGAAGGATCGCGGCAGCCTGTCAGACTCCGACTTGTGACCACCGCATGGCCGCTGTTCGACCTGCACATCAGGACGGCTCGTCTGGAGCTGCGCGCGCCGACGGATGATGACCTGATGCGCCTCGTGGCGCTCGCGGGCCGCGGGGTGCACGACCCTGCCGAGATGCCCTTCCTCGTGCCGTGGACCGACCTGCCGCCGCCCGAATTCGAGCGTTCCTTCCTGCGGTTCCACTGGGGCACACGAGCCTCGTGGTCCCCCGACGACTGGCACCTCCCGCTCGTCGTCCTGCACCACGGCGATCCGGTGGGTGTCCAGGGCATCGCGGCCAAGGCGTTCCGCGTCCGCCGAGTGGTCGCGACCGGTTCCTGGCTGGGTCGGGAGCACCAGGGACGTGGCCTTGGGACGGAGATGCGCGCCGCTGTGTTGCACCTCGCGTTCGCGGGGCTCGGCGCGGTCGCCGCCGAGTCCGCGGCGGTCGCCGGGAACGTGGCGTCGGCTCGCGTGTCGGAGAGGCTCGGCTATCGGCCCAACGGCCTCGACGTGGTCGCACCCCGCGGCGAGCCAGCGGAGCAGCGACGGTACCTCCTGCGGCGTGAGGACTGGCGGCCCGACCTCCACCCCGCCACGATCGAGGGGCTCGAGGTCTGCCTCGACATGTTCGTGGGAGCGGAGGCGAGCGAACCTGCGGCCGCGCGCTACCCTGTGCGCATCCAAGACGAACCGACGGGGGGACCGACCTGAACGACACGCGCCGCCCCGAGGAGGACCCGGATCGATGACCGAGCGCACCCTCGAGGGTCGCCGGGCGCTCGTGACGGGTGGGGCGAGCGGCATCGGCGCGGCGATCAGCCGGGAGCTCGCGGGTCGCGGCGCCCATGTCACGGTCGCGGACCTGGATACCGACGGCACGAACCGGATGGCCAAGGAGCTGGGCGGTCGGGCGTGGGTGGTGGACCTCTCGGACACCCAGGGCCTCGACGACCTGCGCCTCGACGTGGACGTCTTGGTCAACGGCGCTGGGATCCAGCGGGTCGCGCCCATCGAATCGTTCGAGCCCGACGCGTTCCGACGCATCCATGCGATCATGCTCGTGGCACCGTTCCTGCTCATCCGCGCGGCGCTGCCCCGGATGTACGAGCGCGGCTGGGGGCGGATCATCAACATCAGCTCGGTGCATGGCCTCGTGGCGTCACCCTTCAAGTCCGCGTACGTCGCCGCCAAGCACGGACTCGAAGGGCTGTCCAAGGTCACCGCGCTCGAGGGAGGGCCGAAGGGCGTGACCAGCGTGTGCATCAGCCCCGGATACGTCCGGACGCCCCTCGTGGAGCGCCAGGTCGCCGACCAGGCCGCCTCCCATGGCATCGCCGAGTCCGAGGTCATCGAGCAGGTCCTGCTCGCGCAGGCGGCGGTCAAGCGGCTCATCGAGCCCGAGGAGGTCGCGTCGCTGGTGGGCTGGCTGACGGGACCGGACGCGTCGATGGTGACCGGGACGTCGGTCACGATGGACGGCGGCTGGAGTGCCCGGTGAGCCGCGCGCAGGGACGGCCCCGATGACCAGGGGCCTGGACAAGGTGGTCGCATCGGCGGCCGAGGCGGTCGCGGACATCCCCGACGGCGCGAGCATCGCGGTGGGTGGCTTCGGGCTCTGCGGGGTGCCGATGGCGCTCATCGAGGCCCTCCTGGCGCAGGGCACGACCGGCCTCCACG
>DAOTUX010000283.1:0-3734 GCA_034436475.1 Chloroflexota bacterium
CGTCGGCGGCTCGGTGTATGGCCTGTTGGGCACGGACACAGGCGGCAGGGACCTCGCTGAGGGTCTCCTGTTCGGGCTCCCGATCGCCCTCGTCATCGGCATCGCCGCCGCGCTCGTGAGCACCGCCCTCGGCACCGGTCTCGGGCTCCTTTCGGGGTACAAGGGTGGGCGCACGGACCTGGTCATCCAGCGGGCTGCGGACATCGTCAACAACGTGCCGCTGCTGCCGCTGCTCATCTTCATGGTCTTCGTCCTGGGCAGTCAGCTGTGGCTCATCATGCTGGTGCTCGTGGCGTTCAGCTGGCCGAGTCTGGCCATCACCATCCGCTCCATGGTCCTGGGCCAGGGCGGCAGCCAGGAGGTGGAGGCGGCGCGGGCGCTGGGCGCCTCCACCCGTCATGTCGTGTTCCGACACGTGCTGCCCCACACGCTGCCGTTCGTGGTCACGACGCTCATCTTCAGCGTGCCCGCGGCGATCCTGGCCGAGGCCGGGCTGTCGTTCATCGGCCTCGGTGACCCGTCCCTGCCGACGTGGGGCCAAGTGCTGGAGCAGGGGTATCGGACCGGCGCGGTGTATCTCGGCTACTGGTGGTGGGTCGTCCCCCCGGGCCTGCTCATCATCCTCACCGCGGTCACCTTCATGCTCCTAGCGATGGCGCTGGAGCCCATCGTCCAGCCCCGGCTGAGGCGCGGCGGATGACGCTCCTGTCGGTCGAGGGCCTCTCGGTGGGGTACGCCAGCCCGCGCGGCACCGTGCGCGCCGTGGACGACATCTCGCTCGTGGTCAACGGGCCGGGCGAGGCGGTGGGCATCATCGGTGAGTCGGGGAGCGGCAAGAGCAGCCTGGCGCTCGCGCTCATGCGCACGCTCCCTCGCAACGCGACGCTGTCGGCGGGCCGGGTGATGTTCCGCGACGCGGAGGTCACGGCACTCGACGACGAGGAGTTCCGCCGCCAGGTCCGTTGGAGCGGCATCTCCATGGTCACCCAGGGCGCCCAGCACGCGCTCAACCCGGTCATCACGGTGGGCGACCAGGTCGCCGAGCGGCTGCGTTCCGATGGCATGGGCCTCGGTGATGCCCGGGCCCGGGTGGACGAGCTGCTGGGCCGGGTGGGTCTTCCGGCCGGGACATCGCGACGCTATCCCCACGAGCTCTCGGGCGGCATGCGACAGCGGGTCATGATCGCGATGTCGCTCACCCATGAGCCGCCGTTGGTCATCCTGGATGAGCCCACGTCCGCGCTCGACGTCAGCGTCCAAGCGCAGATCATGAACCTGCTCAAGGAGCTCAAGTGGGAGCGCGGCATCTCGATGCTGTTCATCACCCATGACCTGGCGCTCGCGAGCGACCTGTGCGACCGCATCGTGGTGGTGTACGCAGGGCAGGTGCGGGAGGACGGCCCCACGGACGCCGTGCTGACCGCGCCGCGCGACCCGTACACCAAGGGTCTGCTGGCGAGCCTGCCGCCGCTCCACGGTGATGCCCTCCCGGCAGCGCTGACTGGGTCTCCGCCTGACCCGGTGGAGCCACCGGCCGGATGCCGCTTCGCCGAGCGGTGCCCTGTGGTGTTCGAGCGTTGCTCCGAGCCGCCGCCGTTGGTGGAGGTGGCGCCGGGGCACTGGGCGCGCTGCTGGCGCGAGGCGCCGACGTGACGGCCGCCGACGTGAGGGCCGACTGCGTCCTCGGGCTCGACGGCGTGGAGGTCACCGTCCAGGCGCGACGAGGGCTCATGGGCTCGGTGCCTGTGACCATCCTGCATGGCATCACGTTGTCGATCGCGCGAGGCGAGACGGTTGCGGTGGTGGGAGAGAGCGGCAGCGGCAAGACCACGCTCGGTCGGGCGACCCTTCGCCTGGCACCCATCAGCGCCGGGACGATTCGGTTCGATGGCCGGGACGTCACCCGTCTGCCCGAGGGCCAGCTCCGGACGTTCCGCCGACGGGCGCAGGCGGTGTTCCAGGATCCGTACGGCAGCCTGAGCCCCTACATGCGGGTCCGCGACCTGGTCGCCGAGCCGCTTGTCGTCCAGCGCGTGGGGTCAGCGGGCGAGCGACGCGATCGGGTCGTCCGAGCCCTGGAGCAGGTGCGCATGCGACCGGCAAGCGACTGGCTCGACCGTTATCCGCACACGCTGTCGGGCGGCCAGCGCCAGCGCGTGAGCATCGCGCGAGCGATGGTGCTCGAACCGGACTACGTGGTCGCCGACGAGCCGGTGTCGATGGTGGACGCCTCGAGTCGAGCGGAGATCCTGGGACTGCTGCGCTCGTTCCAGGAGTCACGTGGTGTGGCGTACCTGTACATCACCCACGACCTCGCGAGCGCCCGGTACATGGCAGCGCGCATCGCGGTCATGTACCTCGGGCGGGTCGTGGAGCTGGGTGAGGCCCGCGAGGTCATCGAGCAGCCGCTCCACCCGTACACCCGGGCGCTCCTCGCGGCGGTCCCGGAGCCCGACCCGGCCAACCGCCATCGATTGCGCCCCGTGGTGGCGGGTGAGCCGCCGTCCGTGATGGCACCGCCTCCTGGGTGCCCGTTCCACCCGCGGTGCCCCGCGTTCATGGCGGGCGTGTGCGACGTGGCCGAGCCCCCGCTCATCCAGGTCGCCTCGAGGCGCGAGGTCGCGTGCCACCTGTACCCGGCGTCAGCTGCGGCCGATCAGCAGCCACGCCTCGGTGGGTCCGATGCCCTTGAGGTCGATCGTGCCTCGCGACTCCAGGTCGTAGCCGGCGCCCAAGAGCGCCCGGGTGGCGGCGCTCACCTGGATGCCACCGGCGACGCCGTGTGACTCCAGGCGGCTGGCGAGGTTGACGGCGGGCCCCCAGAGGTCGTACGCGAACCGCCGCTCGCCGATGACCCCGGCGACCACCTCCCCCGAATGGATGCCCACGCGCACCTTGACCGCGCAGTCGATGGCGGCCGTCGCGGCCGCGATGGCGGGCACCATCTCCAGCGCCATGTCCGCCGCGCGTCGCGCATGGTCGGCCACCGCCACGGGAGCGCCGGCCACGGCCATGTAGCAGTCGCCGACCGTCTTGATGGTCTCGAGGCCATGTCGGTCGGCCAGTGCGTCGCACGTGCGGAAGACCCGACCCAGGAACTCGATGAGCTGGTCCGGGGGCAGGCGGGCAGCGAGGGGCGAGAAGCCCACGATATCCGCGAACACGATGGTCACCCCCGCGAGCCGATCGGCGATCGTCCGCTCGCCCTGCTTGAGCCGCTCCGCGATCGCGCCCGGGAACACGTTGCGGAGCAGCCCGTCCGCCCGTTCCCGCTCGCGGTCGAGGGACCGCACGAACGAGGTCAGCACCACGAACGTCACGAAGGAGACGCCCAGGATGTCGAGCACGAACAGGGTCCGCCTGACCGCGTCGGGGATCGGGGTCGCAGCCGCCGCGAGAGCGGGGTCGATGAGACCGGAGACCACGGTCAGGACCGCGAACGCCGCGAACGTGACCGCCGCCGCGCGGACGTCGAGGATGACCATGGCGGCCATGGGGGCAACGAACGCCCAGATCATCACGGCCGAGGCGTTCTCGAACCCTCCCAGCGTCCATTGGAGCAGGAACGGGAGGACGAGCATGAGCAGGACCTGGGACGCGCCGAACCGGCGCAGGTCGTGGCTGCGCCTGAACCATGCGAGCCCCACGATCGAGACGACCTGGTAGGTCATGGGGATCAGCGCGGCGGCGGCGCGCCCGAGCCACAGGTAGAGCAGGACCCATGCGAACGAGAG
>DAOTUX010000284.1:0-9619 GCA_034436475.1 Chloroflexota bacterium
GCCTGGTCGATCAACTGGACCCCGACTCGACCGCGCCGGTGGCTGCCGCGCCCCGCATGGCCATCCGGAGCGGGGCCCAGGTGTCGGGCGACTCGGTGCGCCTCTCCATCACCTGGCCCGCCGCGACGGAGGACAAGGGGAGGGTGGTGCGCTACGAGCTGCAGCGCTCGGAGGGGGACGAGGGTCGCGCATGGACGAAGGTCGCGCTCAGGGAGCCCTTGACGTTCGGCGTCGACGATCGCGTCCAGCCCGGGCGCGTGGTGCGCTACCGGGTCAGGGCCATCAACGACGAGGGTCGCCGGAGCGCGTGGGCGGTCGGTCTGACGGTGCGCCCGGAGGTCGTGGACGAGGATGCCCTGGAGGCGGGCGCCTGGGAGGGCGCCTGGTCGACCGTGAGCTCCGGTGGGTCGCTGGGTGACCGGGTGCGCCGAAGCACCGCCGCGGGCAGCTCGGTCCGGTTGGAGGTCGCCGATGCGCTGGCGCTGGCGGTGGTCATGACGCGCGCCTCCACGCGGGGCAGGGTCGCGATCCGCTGGGACGACGCCGCGACGAGCGTGACCGCGGACATGGGCGCGCGACCGAAGACGCTTCGTTGGGTCGCGGCGAGCACGCGCTGGGGCACGGCTCGGACGCGCACGGTGGTGGTCACGCTCCGTGATGGCGGGCCCGAGATCACGGACATCGACGGGTTCGTGGTCCTGCGAGACGCCGGATAGCTCGCCCCGTCGGCCGCGGACCTGTGGCTGGCGGGTCGCGCCTCGGGCCGGGGCCGCGCCTCGGGCCGGGGCCGCGCCTCGGGCCGGGGCCGCGCCTCGGGCCGGGGCCGCGCCTTGGGCCGGGGCCGCGGACCTGTGGCTGGCGGGTCGCGAGTCGGCGGGCGCATGATCGGGCCGTCGGGGTCCCCCTGCGCGCGCCGCGACGGCCTCCCGAGCCGCCCAGCGCATGCCCCGGCCGATCGACGGCCTCCCGAGCCGCCCCGCGCATGGGGTAGCCGTCCGTGGGCTCCGCGCGAGGCGCGATCGGCCCGGTCAGCCGCTGTGCGCATGGGGGCACGGGCGCATCTCGGGCGGATCCATGTCGGGTGCCGGGCAGCGGCGTCGTAGGCCCTCAGGCAGGGCACCGCGCGGCGCCAAGGCACTCAGCAGGGCGCGGCGCCAAGGCACTCAGGCAGGGCGTCGGCCAGCGTGGCGCCGCCCAACGCCCCGAAGGCGGGCAGTTCGTGGGTGTCCGGGAGTCAACGGCCGGAGTCAACGGCCGAGGCCGCGCTTCGGCTGGGCCTCTCAGGCACCCATGGCTGGTGGCGCCAGCGCCGAGGCGCCGACGCCGGATGACGGTCGAGGTCAGGCGTCCGCGGCGGCCAGCGAGTCGGCGACCACCGCCACGGCCTGGTCCACCTCGGCGGCGGTCGTCACCAGCGGTGGGATGAACCTGACGACCTGGCCGAACGAGCCAGCGGACAGCAGGATGAGCTTCCGGGTCAGCGCCTCGCTGAGCACCCGCTTGGCGAGCGCCGGGTTGGGGGCCCGGGGATCGGCAGCGTCTGGTGAGACGAACTCGAGCGCCGCCATCAGGCCCAGGCCGCGCACATCACCCACGCCGGTGTGCTCGGAGGCCGCGCGTCGGAGGCCGTCGAGCAGTTGCTCGCCCCGTGCCCGGGCGTTGGCCAGCAGGCCCTCGTCATCGATGACCTCGAGTGTCGCGAGCGCCGCGGCGCATGCGATTGCGTTGCCCCCGTAGGTGCCCCCGTGGGCGCCGGGGGCCCAGCGCGCGAGGGTCGCCCGCGGGGCGAGGATGCCCGCCAGTGGCAGTCCCGAGGCGATGCCCTTGGCCATGACCAGGATGTCCGGCATCACCCCCCAATGCTCGACCGCCCAGAAGCGCCCGGTGCGACCGAAGCCGGTCTGGACCTCATCGGCCACGAGCAGGATGCCATGGGCGTCCGCGATCTCGCGGAGGCGGGGCAGGAGCCAGTCCGGGGGCACGATGTAGCCGCCTTCGCCGATGACCGGCTCGATGATGAGCGCGGCCACATGCCGGGGGTCGACGAGCTGGGCGAACAGCGCGTCCATCTCCCGCTCCCACGCCGACCGGAGCGCCGCTCCGTCTCCGTTACCGCGATAGGGATCCGGATACGGGGCGTGGTACACGGAGCCGGGCAGGGGCTCGAAGTCCCCTCGGATGGTCACCCGGGAGCTGGTGAGCGCCATGGCCTGCGCCGTGCGCCCATGGAACCCGCCCCGGAACGCCACGACGACCGGACGACCCGTGGCCACGCGGGCCAGCTTGACGGCAGCCTCCACCGCCTCTGCGCCGCTGTTGCACAGGAATGCACCCCAGTCCTTGCCGGGTGCCCTGCGGGCGAGCTCCGCGTGCAGCCGGAGCCCCGGCTCGTGGTACACGATGTTCTGCTGTCCGTGCAGCAGCTTGGCCGCCTGCTCGGCCACAGCGGCGCTCACGCGGGGATGCGCGTGGCCCGTGCCGGTGACCCCGATGCCCGAGGTGTAGTCGAGGTAGCGCTCGCCGTCGGTCGTGACCAGCCAGGACCCCTCACCATGGTCGATGACCAGGTCCGTGTAGCGAGCCCACACACCGGGCACCACTGACCGGTCCGGCATGGTCGCCTGGGCGGGCTGGGCGGCCGCGGTATCGGACATCCTCTACTCCTCGAGCGCGGCTGCCTCCACGGGGTCCGGACGCTGACGCCGGGACAGCACGGTGGTGAGCAGCACGAACCCGACCGCGGTCAGGAAGATGATGGTCCCGATGACGTTGACCTGCACCGGGATGCCCCGCTGCTGTGACCCGTAGATGTAGATGGGGAAGGTCACCGTCTGGCCGGAGGTGAAGGCGGTGATGACGTAGTCATCGATGGACAGGCTGAAGGCGAGCAGGCCTGCGGCCACGACGCCCGGCAGGATGAGCGGGAAGGTGACGCGCCAGAACGTGGTCCAGTCGTCCGCGTAGAGGTCGCGGGCGGCCTCCTCGAGATGGCCCGGGAACCCCAGGAGGCGGGCCCGCACGGTCACGACCACGAAGCTGATGTTGAACATCACGTGGGCGATGAGGATGCTGGTCATGCCCAGGGGGTAGACCACGCCCTCGGGCACGAACGCCCACTGCACCGATGCGATGAACAGCGTCAGCAGGGACGTGCCCAGCACGATCTCGGGCGTGGACATGGGCAGGAACACCAGCAGGTTGGTGACCCCTCGCCCGCGGAACGAGTGACGCACCAGCGCGAGGGCCATGAGCACCCCGATGGTGGTCGCGATGAGGGTCGACAGGAAGGCGATGACGAGGCTCGCGAACACCGCGTTCGCCAGGCCGGGACGCCCCAGGGGGTCGAGCCAGGCGTCGATGGAGAAGCCCTTCCAGGTGAGGTTGGCTCGCCCGGTCGGGTCGTTGAAGCTGAACACGATCATCACGATGACCGGCAGCGCGAGATAGAGGACGGCGAACAGCGCGTAGAGCGGCAGCACCCAGTGGCCGACGGCGCGTCGCAGCCGACGCCACGGCGAGTCCACGGGTCGCACCCGAGTCGCGGGCGAGGCCATCAGGCGCGCGCCCCGTACAGCTGCTCGGTCCCCGCGATGCGCGCGTAGACCAGGACCGCCGTGAGGATCGCGGCCATGAGCACGAACGACAGCGCGGCACCCGCCGGGTACTCCGCGGTCTTGAGGAACTTGGCCTGGATGATGTTGCCGATCATCTGGGAGCGCGGGTTGCCCAGCAGCTCCGCGTTGACGAAGTCACCCACGGCCGGGATGAAGGTGAGCAGCGAGCCTGCCACCACCCCCGGCAGCGCGAGCGGGAGGGTCACCTTGCGGAAGCGTGCCCAACCGCCCGCGTACAGGTCCTGGGAGGCCTCCAGCAACGAGGGCGGGATCTTCTCCAGGGCCACGTACAGCGGCAGGGTCATGAAGGGCAGGAAGTTGTAGGTGATGCCGGCGATGACGGCGATGGGTGTCGCGAGCAGGCGGAACGACTCGGGGAGCAGGCCGATGTCCTTGAGCGGGCCCAGGATCATGCCGTTGTCCGCGAAGATGATCTTCCAGCTGATGGTCCGGAGCAGGAAGCTGGTGAAGAACGGCGCGATGATGAGGAACAGCAGCAGGCTCTTGAACCGGCCGCCCCGGAACGCGATGAAGTACGCGAGCGGGAAGCCGATGACAAAGCACATCACGGTCGCCAGGCCGCCGAACACGACCGAGCGGACCATCTCGTCCCAGTACTCCCCGATGAGCTTGGGATAGATGGACAGGTCGAAGGTCTGGGTGTAGCCGGTGCCCGGCGTCCCGGTCTGCATCGAGACCAGGAACATCTGGATCGTGGGCACCACGTAGAACACGCCCAGGTACAGCAGCCCCGGCGCGAGGAGCAACCAGGCCACGGCGCCCGGATGACGCCGGAAGAACCCGGTCATCAACGCCGACGGGGGGCGGCTCGGGCGGCGCGGGCCATCAGAGACCGGCCACCTCGTTGAACGCCGCCTGCCACGCGGCGGATGTGTCCGGGTCCAGGCCCTTGAACTGGCACAGACGGGAGACCATCGCCTCGTCGGGGAAGATGAAGGTGCTCGTCGCGAGCGCCGGGTCGAACGCGACGATCGCCTCCGCGGCACCCTTGACCGGGCTCACGTACTGGACGTAGGCGGAGATCTCCGCGGCGTTCGCCGGCAGGTAGTACCAGTCGATGAACACCTGGGCCTGGGCCTTGTTGGCAGCTCCCTTGGGGATCGCCATGTTGTCGGTCCAGAGGGTGCCGCCCTGGTCGGGGAGCACCCACTGGAAATCCTGGCCCTCGCCCTGGTTGGGCACCAGGAGCCCGGGGATGTCACCGGACCAGGCGACCGCCAGCACCACGTCTCCCGTGGACATGTCGTTGACATAGTCGTTGCCGGTGAAGCGTCGGACGACCCCGGCGTCCACCGCGGTCCTCACCTCCGCGAGGGCGGCGTCGAACTGCTCCTGGGTCAGGATGGACGGGTCGAAGCCGAGCCGGCACGCCGACACGCCGATGGTGTCGCGCATCTCCAGCAGATAGGTGACCCGCCCCGCGTAGTCGGGGGCGAACAGGATGTCGCTGCTGGTGAGCGGTCCCGTGACCGCCTGGTCGAAGGCCATCCCGCCCATGCCCGACTGCCACGGGGCGGCGAGCGTGTTGCCGGGGTCCCAGTCCCGCGCCCGGTAGAGGTCGAGCAGGTTCGCTGTGTAGTTGGGCATGGCCGCGAGATCGAGCGTGTCGAGCCAGCCGTAGCTGATGAGCCGCTGGATCATCCAGTCGGTCAGCACGACGAGGTCCCAGCCGGTCGCCAGTCCCGCCTGGAGCGGCCCCTGGAGCTGCGACGCGTAGAACGTCTCGTTGTCGTCCACCGCTTCCTGGTAGTCGATCGCCACACCCGTCTCGGCGGTGAAGCGCTCGAGCGAGGGGTGGGACACCCCGTCCTCGCCGATGTCGATGTAGCCGAGCCACGTGGCCATCTTGAAGCCACCGGTGACCGGCTCCTGAGCGCGCGTGCGAGACGCCGTCGAGGCACCCAGGAAGGCCGCGGCACCGGCGGCGGCGCCCAACTGGAGCGCGCGTCGGCGTGAGATGGGCGTCGCAAGGACGGTCGCGGGTCCCGTGGGGCGATCGGTCAGCGTCATGTGGCTCGTCTCCTCCTGTGATGCGTGGGCTCAGGCGGCCGTGTCGGCCGGGTCTGCGCCCGATGTCTCATCGGTGGCGACCGCCGAGCCCTTCGGCGGGTCCACCGCGAACGTGTCGCCAGGCGACCAGGTCATGCGGACCTCCTCGCCAGGTTGCCATTGGGTGGATGTCCGGGCGCGCTCGAAGTTCTGCTCGTAGGCCACCAGGGGCGGACCCGAGCCCAGCTCGACCTGGTACTGGGTGCTCACGCCCGTGTACAAGGCGCTCCGGACGCGACCCGCCAGGACGTTGGCGCCGGCGGGCAAGGGGTCGGTGGTCTCCAGGAGCCGGATCTTCTCGGGTCGCACTCCGACATCGACGACACTGCGACCCGCGAGGCGGGTGAGAGGGACACGGACCGTGTCGCCGCCCTGCAGCAGGACGAGGCTGTTGTCGCCGTCGGTGCCGGTGACACGCCCCCGGAGCAGGTTGCTCGCACCCAGGAAGCCGGCCACGAAGCGCGTGGCGGGGCGCTCGTACAGCTCCTGGGGCGCCGCGAGCTGCTCGTACCGGCCGCGGTTCATGACCGCGACCCGGTCGGACATGGTCATCGCCTCCTCCTGGTCGTGGGTCACGTAGATGAACGTGATGCCCACCTCCTGCTGGATGCGCTTCAGCTCGATCTGCATCTGCTTGCGCAGCTTCAGGTCGAGTGCGCCCAGGGGCTCGTCGAGGAGCAGCACCGCGGGACGGTTGATGAGCGCCCGTGCCAGGGCCACGCGCTGCGCCTGGCCGCCCGAGATCTGGCCCGGCTTGCGTCGGTCGAAGCCGCGCAGCTCCACCAGCTCCAGCATCTCCGGCACGCGGCGCTTGACCTCCGCGTCGTCCACCTTGCGGCGCCGCAGCCCGAAGGCGACGTTCTCGTAGATCGTCAGGTGCGGGAACAGGGCGTAGTTCTGGAACACCGTGTTGACGTTGCGCTTGAAGGGCGGCAGCCACGTCACGTCCTGGCCCTGGAGCTCGATGAGGCCGCTTGTGGGCTCCTCGAAGCCGCCGATCATGCGCAGGGTGGTGGTCTTGCCGCAGCCGGAGGGGCCGAGCAGCGAGAAGAACTCCCCCGCGTGGACCTCGAGGCTGATGTGGTCCACGGCCACCGCCTCAGGCCCGAACGCCTTGGTGACATCCACGAGGCGGACGTCGATATCAGGCAACCGCCGCTCCTCCCTGGCGACTCACCGACCCTGAGTGTCGCGACGGGGTGGTGCGCCAGTATAGGGGCGGCACGGTCGCGAGCGCGAGGGCCTACGGCACCGCTGCGTGGCTCAGCCGCCCGCGGCTGGGGCACGGAGGCCTCGCCCGGCCCCACACCTCTCTCCGGGGGGAGCCTCCAGCCTGAGCGCCGCGGACGCGACACGCCCAGCGGATGATCGGGCCGTCCTCGACGGCCACGGCCCGTCCCGCCGGCCATGTCATGCGCGCGGCGGTTCGGGCGGCCGGCGATCGGCCGGTTGGCGCGCCGGGCGGCTTGCTCGGTCGGCGAGGGCGGCCACGGAGCTGGCTCGTTGGCATGGTCAGCCGCCGGGACTCGGCAATGGGGCGCAGGCTCGTCGGCTTGGTCAGCGGGGCTCAGCCGCCGGGGACCAGCACGCGGCGTGCCGAGCCCGCCGCCGTTGGAGTCTGGGGCCGATCCGCATATCCCCGCCACCGATGATGCGCGTGCGCACGACCGCCATGACCCGCCAGCGCGCTCCCGGGCGTCCCGCTCGGGCGAGGCCGGCGCGCCCATGACCCAGGCCACAGGCGCGAGGACGGCGAGGCGGTTCGCCATCGGCATCCCATTGCTGATGGCCGCGGTGTCCATCGTGAGCGCCATCGTCGCCAATCGTGCGGCCATCTGGTCGTCGACGGCGGGCGACCTGGATGCCCAGGCTGTCCAGGAGGTGCTGGAGGCCCAACAGCTCGAGGACGACCTGAGCGCCTCAGTGGATTCCGATGCCCGCCTCGTCGGTCGATACGATGCGGCATGGAAGCGCTCGTCCCAGCTCCAGGACCAGGCGGCGGCGGTCCGGGCCGACGACCCGACCACGGCCGCAGGGCTCGACCTGGCGGCCCAGGGGGAGTTCGGCGTGGATGTCGCGCTGTGGCAGTTCTTCCGGGTCGCGTGGCCCACGTTCGATGCCGAGGGCGGACTCATCTTTGACGCCGAAGGCGCCAGGACGGCACTGCGCGCCGGCGATGCTCGACTCGCGGAGTTGGACCGGTCGGATGCGGCGGCGCGCGCGGCCGAGGCGCGTGGGCGAACCACCGGCCTGGTGGCGGTCGCGGCGGTCTTCGTGGCCTCGTTGTTCGCGCTGACCGTGGCCGAGGTGACCTCAGGGCGTCGACGACTCGTTGCGCTCGTCGCCGGGATGGTGTTGGCGAGCGCCGCAGTCGTTCTGACAGTGGTGGCCGACCTGGGTTCGGGCATGTTCGTGGTGGGCAGTGTCCTGCTCGCGCTCCCGATCATCGCGGTCCTCCTGGGCGGGCCGCCGCTGGTGCGCAGGTTGCGGCTGGCCCGGCGTGCACGCATGCGTGGTGCGAGTGGCGCACCCGGCGCCGTCGTGGACATGACGGAGGCGTCTGCGGTCATCGACCTGCCCGAGACGCCGGCGGACGAGATGCCCCCACCCGGGACGCCCCCGCCTGAGACGGCCCGGGCCGGGACGCGCGACACGCTCCCGGCCGAGGGAGCGGGGGCTGGGGTCACCTCGTCGAGCCTGTTCGCCGGGGTCATCGGCGTGCTGCTCGCGGGCGCGACGCTCCTGGGCGCCGTCGTTGGCTACTTCCAGGGCGCGGCCTCCGACGCGGGAGAGACCGCAGCGCGGGACGCTCGCGACCAGGCTCTGCTGGCGCTCACGGAGCACCAACGGTCGAACCAGTGGGCGACCTCACAGGTGGAGCAATGGACGGAGGTCCTCGAGGAGCGCGCTCGTGCCGTGGCAGCCCGCCAGGCCGCCGCGTATTGGGCCGCCCACGGAGACCCTGCGCGCAGCGCCCTCGCGACGGCCGAGGCTGACCAGCGCTCCGCGGTCGCGGAGCGCGCCGCGATGCTCACCGAGCTCACCGCGGACCATCCCGACGGCCCGCAGGCCGACCCGGACTTCCCGCTCCGCTTCTTCGCCGCGCAGCGCGAGCAGACCGCCCGCCGCATCGCGCTCCAGGACATCGCCAACGAGGCGAACGCCCACTACGGGGCCGTCTCCGCGGGCCACGTCGCGGTGCTCGCCACCATCGCCATCGCCGCGTACCTCCTGGGCCTCTCGTTGGTGCTCGACGACCGTCGGTCGCAGCGCCTGTTCGGGGTCGTGGGGGCCGGGCTGCTCCTGGTGTCAGGCATCTGGGCGGTGCGCAACGAACTGGGTGCGCCCGCACGCCCGGACACGCAGGAGCGGGAGGCGATCGCGGCCGCCTACGCGCGCGGCAGCGTGACCGCGACGACGGCTCGCACGTCGGCGCAGTGGAAGGCCGCCGAGGCGGGCTATCGGGCGGCACTGGCGCTGCACCCGACCCTCTCGAGGGCCTGGGCCGGGCTGGCGGGCGTCGTCTTCATGGCGGGGTCGCCCCAGATTGGGAGCGGCTTCACGAGCGTCAGCAGCATCGACGCGGTGCGTGAGGCGGCGCTGGCCCTCGAGACCGCTCGCGCCCTCGGCTGGGAGAACCTCAGCACCCTGGGAGACGGTGGGTTCTACGAGACGCTGCTGGCGCTCGACGCGCCGGCCGGGGGCCACGCGGCCAAGGCGGTCGAGCTGACCGCGAGGGCGCGCGACCTCGCGCCCGAGCTACCGGTGGTGCGCTACAACCACGGGGCTGCGCTCCTTGTGGCGGGCCGCATCGACGAGGCCCGCGAGGCCTACCGACAGGGGGTCGAGGTGTCCATGGCCAAGGACGCCGATGGGCAGCCGCTGTTCAGCGACGCCCAAAGGTGGCAGGTAGCCGCGGGCGCGCTGACGGACCT
>DAOTUX010000285.1:0-27496 GCA_034436475.1 Chloroflexota bacterium
TAGATGCGATTGGGCCCGCCCCAGATGCCGATGATGAGGTACATCGGCACCAGCACGATCTCCCAGAAGATGTAGAACAGGAACAGGTCCAGGGCGAGGAACACGCCCAGCATGCCCATCTCGAGCGCGAGGAAGGAGATCATGTACTCCTTCACGCGCTGTTTGATGGGCCCGAAGCTGGCGATGATCGAGACGGTCGTGAGCAGCGTCGTCAGGACCACCAGCAGCAGGCTGATGCCGTCCATGCCCACCTCGTACCGGATGCCGAAGAACGGGATCCATGGGACCGACTCGAAGTAGGCGAAGCCGTCACGGACCTGCTCGGGTGGGACGCTGCCGAAGGCCGCGGCGGCCACCAGCGAGAGGACGAGGGCCACGAGGGACGTGGCGAGCGCCACTTGCTTGACCAGCCGGACGTTGTCACCCGGCACGAACGCCAGGAGCAGGGAGCCCACGAGGGGCGTGAAGATGATGGCCGAGAGGATGGGCAGGTCGCCGACGGTCATCGGGTGGTCACCAGGATGAGGCTTGCCGCGATCGCGATGAGCCCCGCGGCGATGCCCAGCGCGTAGTTCTGGACGCGCCCCGTCTGCGCGTGGCGCAACTCGTCGCCGGTCCGACGGGTGAGCGATGCCACGCCGTTGACCACGCCATCGATGACCCGGACATCGAACCAGGCCACCCCGTCCGCGACCCTCCCGCCGATGCGCACGAAGAGCAGGTCATTGAGCTCGTCGAACCACCACTTGTGGAACGATCCCTGGTAGAGGCGAGGTGCGCGCGTGGTGAGCTCCCGCACCCGGTCGAGCCGGGCGCCGATCCCGAAGAAGCCGAACAGGCGCCAGGCCGCCACCATGCCGATGACGGCCACAGCCACGCTCAGGATGATGAGGCCGCCATCGATGCCGAACAGCTGGTAGGGCTCCGCCTCCACGCCCATGGTCGCGAGCGCCGGATGGAACACAGGCTCGAGCCAGTGGTGGATGGTCGAGTCACCCAGCGGCAGGCCGAGGTACGCGCCCACCACCAGCGACAGGATGGCGAGGACGATGAGGGGGACGGTCATGGCGCGCGGCGACTCATGCACATGCGGCTCCACGCTCGGGTCGACATGGCTGTCGCCGTAGAACGTCTTGCCCATCAGGCGGAACATGTAGAAGGCGGTCATGAGCGCCACCACGACGCCGATGAGCCAGACCCACTGGAAGCCCAGCTTGAATGCCTCGCCCAGGATCTCGTCCTTGGAGAAGAACCCGGCGAGCGGCGGGATGCCCGAGATGGCGAGCGCCCCGATGAGCATCGTCCAGTGGGTGATGGGCATCTTCCTGCGCAGCGCGCCCATCCGGTCCATGTCCTGCTCGTCGTGGACGCCGTGGATCACCGAACCAGAGCCCAGGAACAGCAGACCCTTGAACACACCGTGGGTGACGAGGTGGAAGATGGCCGCGGTCCAGGCGCCCACGCCGAGCGCCGCGAACATGTAGCCCAGCTGCGACAACGTGGAGTACGCGAGGACCCGCTTGATGTCCTTCTGGGTGAACGCGATGGACGCGGCGAAGATGGCGGTGAAGATACCCACGGCGGCCACGAGGATGAGTGCCTCGGGCGCGTGCGCGAACAGCGGGGAGCTGCGGGCGACCAGGTAGACGCCGGCGTTGACCATGGTCGCCGCGTGGATGAGGGCGCTCACGGGCGTGGGGCCCTCCATGGCGTCCGGCAGCCATACATGGAGCGGGAACTGGGCGCTCTTGCCCATCGCGCCGCAGAACAGCAGCAGGCAGATGCCGACCATCATCCATTGCGTGATGCCGCCGGTCGCGAGCTGTTCCGGCAGCAGCGTGAACACCTCGTCGAAGGTGAGCGTCCCGACGGTGGTCCAGATGGCCATGATGCCCAGCGCGAACCCCACGTCGCCTACGCGGTTGACCAGGAACGCCTTCTTGCTCGCGAGCGCGGCCGAGCGCTTCTGATACCAGAAGCCGATGAGCAGATAGCTCGACAGGCCGACCAGCTCCCACGCCGCGAACACGAGCAGGTAGTTGGATGCCAGCACCAGCAGCAGCATGCTGAACATGAACAGGTTGAGGTACGCGAAGAAGCGATAGCGGTTGGGGTCGTGGGCCATGTACCCGATGGAGTACACGTGGACCAGCATCCCGACCGTCGTGACCACGAGCAGCATCACCGCTGTCAGGTTGTCGAGCAGCAGCCCGAAGCCGATCTGGAACGCACCGGCGGGGATCCACCGATACAGCTCGAAGGAGATGCCGGCATCGCCATAGGCGCCCACGATGAGCGCCTGGTACGCCAGCCAGGTCGCGACGGCCCAGACCACCACGATGAGGGGCACCGCGACGACCCACGGGCGGGCGAGTCGTCTGCCGATGACGGCGGTGAGCACGAAGCCCACGATGGGCAGCAGCAGCAGGAGCGTGATGAGCAGCTGCTCCGTGGAGCCCGCCTGCGTCACCGCCTCGACCGCGCCGTGTGCCTCCTCGGCCTGGAAGATGCCCTGCACCGTCACTCCCGCATCGACGAGTACTCGTCGACGAGCGGCGTGCGGCGGTTCCGGTAGATCGCGATGACAATCGCGAGGCCGACGGTCGCCTCGGCCGCCGCCACGGCCATCACGAACAGGGCGATCACCTGACCGGCGCCCGCGAGCGCGGGCGTGAACATGCCGAAGGCGACGATGGCGAGGTTGACGGCGTTGAGCATGATCTCGACGCTCATGAGCATCGCGATGGCGTTCCGCTTGGCGAGGAACCCGAACGTGCCGATGGCGAACATCGCCGAGGCCAGTAGCAGGTACGCGTCGAGGGAGTGGCTCACGGCTCCTCCGCCCTCGCGGGCCCGGCGAGCTGGGTGCGGGACGTGCCGCTCACGTCGGGCGCGGGCGATGCTCCCGGCGCCCGCGTCTCGTCCCGGCGGGCGACGAAGATGCCGCCGATGACAGCCGCCAGCAGGAGCACGCTGATGACCTCGAACGCGAGCACATAGTCGGAGAACAAGGCCTCGGCGACATCACGTGCCCCCTGGACGATGGGCTCTGCGACCGCCAGGGGCCACGTGGTGAACAGGACGCTCACGATGAGCAGCAGCCCGAGCCCGATCGCAGCGAGCGCGCCGGCCCAAGCCTGATGATGGAACACCAGGCGGATGGGGCCGGTCTTGGACTGGGTGAGCATGATGGCGAACAGGATGAGCACGCTGATCGCGCCCAGGTAGACCAGCACCTGGGCGGCGGCCACCAGAGTCGCGCCCATGAGCGCGTACAGACCCGCGAGCGCTGCGAAGGCGCCCACCATGAACAGACCCGAGCGGATGATGTCACGGCCGATGACCACGAGCAGGGCGCTGCCGAGCATCCCCCCGGCGAGCACCAGGAACACGAGGTCGTCCCAGGACCAGCCGAGGAAGGGGATCGTCTGCGGGAGTGCCATGGGGTGCGAGGCTACCGGGCCTGTGGGTGGCTCGCGTGACCACCGCTCGCGACCGGGGTCCCTCCGTTGCCGCCGATGGCACCGGGCGGGAGCATGGGCAGGAGCCGGCCGGCCGGGATCGACCGCCCGTCCGCCTGCGCGCGCGCCAGCCAGTCGCGCTCGCGACGCACGTAGCTGATCTCGGTGTCCCGGTCCAGGGAGCCGATGGCCATCAGGTCGATGGTCGGCTCCTGGCGGCTCTCATGGGCGAGTTCGTAGTCAGGGCCGCATCGCAGCGCATCGTACGGGCACGCGTCCACACAGATGCCACACAGGATGCAGCGACTCTCGTCGACCTCGTACCGCTCCAGCACCCGCGGCTTGGGCATCAGTGCCCCCGTGGGGCACGTCTCGGCACAGCGGCCGCACGACACGCAGGGGGTCGTGTTGAGGCTCATGTCGAGCGGGGTGGTGACGAGCGTGTCGAAGCCGGTGCGCATGAAGTCGTAGCACGCCGCGCCCACGATCTCCTTGCACACGTTGGCGCAGCGACCGCAGTCGATGCACCGGGAGGGCTCGCGCAGGATGAATGCGTGGCTGTCGTCTCGGAGATAGTCGTGGTTGTAGCCCGTGAACCGGTTCTCGGCCACGCTCCGGTAGCTGGTCCCGTTGCGCGCCGGCTCGAGCGTCCGGAGTGTCGTCCCGTACTCGATGCCTTGGCGTCGGAGGTCGCAGTACCCAATCGCCTCGCAGGTGCACTGGAGACAGCGGGCGGCCTCGCTCATGGCCTCCGTCTGGGTGTACGGGATCTCGTACTCGACGTAGCTCTTGTTGCGCACCTCGGCGGGCATCGCCCTCAGGCGCAGGCGCGGCTCCTTGACCTCGCCCGTGAACGGGACGATGGACAGGAACTCGGGCTGCGGCTCGGCCAGGGTCTGGCGCGTCCGGATGGCGTCGAGGTCCAGGCCCTTGAGGTACGCATCGACCGCGTACGCCGCGCGTCGACCCTCTGCGGTCGCCTGGACCACGGTCGCGGCACCCGTGCGCACGTCCCCTGTGCCGAACACGCCCGGGCGACCTGTGGCGAAGGTGACGGCGTCCGCTGCGAGACGGCGCTGCTTGCTGGCGACGACACCATCGGCCCCGGTCCCCGTCCATGACAGGTCGGGCCCCTGACCGATGGCGAGCAGCACGCGGTCGCACGCGATGACGAACTCGGTGCCCGCGACGGGCTCCGGACGGCGGCGCCCGGACGCATCCGGAGCGCCCAGCGCCATGCGCTGGAACTCCATGCCGGTCACCTTGCCGCGCTCGTCGGTGACGACGCGCGTGGGGGCCGCCTGGAAGATGGCGCGGGCGCCCTCCTCGAGCATCTCGTGGACCTCGTTCGCCGCCGGCATGTCCTTCATGTCGCGGCGATAGACGAGCGTGACCTCCTTGGCGCCCTGGCGCACCGAGGTCCGGGCGCAGTCCATGGAGGTGAAGCCACCGCCCACGACCACCACTCGTGTTCCCTCGTGGCCGGGGTAGGGCAGGCCGAGCGTGGCGATGCGCAGGTACTCGAGGCCGTCCAGCACCCCGTCCGCGTCCTCGCCGGGAATGCCCAGCTTGTTGGTGTCGTAGCAGCCGATGGCCACCACCACCGCGTCGAAGCCCTGGTTCTGCAGGTCGCTCACGGTGAAGTCCCGACCCAGTTCCGCGTTCGGGACCAGCTTGACACCCAGGTCCCAGACGCCCTGGTACTCGCCCTCGAGGATCTCGACCTTGGGCAGCCGATACTGGGGGATGCCATACCGGAGCATCCCACCAGGTGCGGGGTCACGCTCGAACACGGTCACCTCGTGACCGGCGATGGCCAGGTAGTAGGCCGAGGACATGCCCGCGGGCCCCGAGCCCACGACCGCCACCCGCTTGCCGGACGCCGCCTGCATGTCGAAGGGCACGGGCGCCCTCTCGCCCAGGGCCTGCGCCTTGAGCACCTGGTCGCCCGCGTAGCGGTGGCTGTCGCGAATGGCGATCGCCTCCTCGACCTCGTCCCGCCGGCAGTGCTCCTCGCACGGTGCCGGGCAGACCCGCCCGAGCACGCTCGGGAAGGGGATGGTGCGCTTGAAGATGCGTGCCGACTCGATGAACGAGCCTTCCGTGTTGGCCTTCAGGAAGCCAGGGATGTCGATGTGGCTGGGGCACTTGTTCTGGCAGGGCGGCAGGCAGTAGGCGTTGTGGTCGCTGAAGATCAGCTCCAGGTTGGTCTTGCGGATCTGCCGCAGGCGGGGCGTCTGGGTGCGCACGACCATGGCCGGCTCGGCCGCTCTGGAGCAACTGATGGGCGGCGTCTCCTCACCCTCCACCTCGACGACGCACATCCGGCACGCCCCGAAGCCGGGCAGCTTGGGCTCGTAGCACAGGGTGGGGACCTCGATGCCGTTGTCGCGGCAGACCTCCAGGATGGTCTGGCCCTCGCGTCCCGTGAGCGTGCGGCCGTCGATCTCGATGGCGAACGCGGGCGTCACCTGAGGCCGCTGTGGGCTCTGCGTGGTCAGCAGCCGCTCGGCGACGGCGTCGATGGCGTCGTCCCGGAGGGCGGGGAGCGTGTCGGTCATCAGTGGAGGGATCCCTGGGAGGCCACGTGGGGTTCGGATGGGACGTGGGTCATGGGTGCGCCACCGCAGCGACCCGGATGGGCTGGCAGACACCTGCGGGACAGGTGCCCCGCACGATGTGCTCCTCGAATTCCTGGGCGAAGTATCGCATCCCGGACCGCAGCGGGTTGACCGCCGTGCGCTCCAGGCCACACAGCGCCCCGGCCTGGATGTCGTCCGAGAGACTCGTCACCAGCGCCTGGTCCGACGGTCGGGACCGGCCGCCACAGAAGCCGGCACCCAGCTCTGCGAGCCGACGTGTCCCGATGCGACAGGGGATTGTCTTGCCGCACGCCTCGTCGCTGCAGAACCGTGTGAGCAGGGAAGCGAGGTCCACCAGACACGTCGTGTCGTCGACGACCAGGATCGAGCCCGAGCCCAGGATGGCGCCCGCGGCATCGAGCGCCTCGTGCTCCAAGGGCGTGTCCAGGGCCTCCGGCGGCAGGAAGCCGCCAGACGGGCCACCCATCAGCACGGCCTTGAGCGTGCCCGTCGCACCGCCACCGGCCTTGGTGATGACGTCCCGCAGCGACGTGCCCATGGGCACCTCCACGACGCCCGGATGTCGCACGGCACCACTCAACTGGACGAGCGTGGTACCGGGCTCATGGGGCGACCCGATCGCCGCATAGGCCCCGGCCCCGTTCGCGACGACCCAGGGCACGGCCGCCAGCGTCTCGACGTTGTTGACCACTGTGGGGTCCCCCCACAGCCCCTTGGACGTGGGGTGTGGCGGGCGCTGGTCGGGCTGGGCCCGCCGGTCCTCGAGCGCTCGCAGCAGCACCGTCTCCTCGCCCAGGACGAAGGAGCCCGTGACAGGCCGGACCTCGATGCGCACGGGACTCCCGGTCCCCATCGCGCGATCGCCCAGGTACCCCCTGTCCGTGGCCGCCGCTACGGCATCACGGAGGCGCCCCACCACGACCGTGGAGCGTGCATCGACCGCGATGATGGCGTCCTGCGCACGGACCGCCCAGGCGGCCAGGGCCACGCCCTCCACCACGGCGTGGGGGTCGGTCTCCATGAGCGTCCGGTCGGTCTGGGCCCCAGGATCGGCCTCGACGCCGTTCGCCACGACATGGCGCGTCCGTCCGCGCTCGGCCGCGCACGCGGCCCACTTCTCGCCCGTGGGGAATCCCGCGCCGCCCCTCCCGCGCAGCCCGGCGTTGGTGACGAGCTTGATGACCTGCTCCGGTGTCAGCGTGGCTGCCACCTGACGCCAGGCTGTCCACGCCCCAGCCGCCTCGGCGGCCGCGATGTCCGTCGCGACGTTCGGGTCGCCCGCCCGGGCCAGCAGGATGGACGGCCAGGACCCGTCCCCGGTGACGATGGCCATCAGGCGCTCCGACCCTGGGGCACGTTGCCGCGCAGGGCTGCCGCGATGGTCAGGGCATCGCTCGCCGTCACCGTGGGCAGGACACTGCCGTCGATGATGACGCGGGGGGTCGTGCGGGACTCGCCGCGGCAGTCGGTGGTCTCCAGGCGCACGGCGCCGTCGGGCGAGATGCCCCCCACCCTCGTGCCCAGGTGCTCCTGGAACGCCGCGAGCACCGCGCCACCGCCCAGAACCGTGCACTGCGTGCATCGGCACACCTGGACCAGGTGCGCGGATGGGGTCTCGAGATGCAGGTGCGGGTAACTGGTGGCGATGCCGTACAGCTCGGCGTACCAGATGCCCGTGCGGAACGCGATGTGCTGGAGCGCCGCGACCGGCAGATGCCCGTACGCACCCTGCGTCGCCTCGAGGATCCGGACCGCGCTCCGTGGTCGGAACGCAAACTGCGCGAGGATGGCATCGAGGGGCGCCAGGTCGATGCGCGCGAACGGCTCGAACGTGGCGTCGGGGACCGGGCGGCCGGAGCGTCGGAGCGCCGACTCCTCGCGCCGCTCGGCGTACTGCTCGGACGGGCCCCAGTGGATGTGGTAGCGCTGGCGCGTGTCCACGCCCCCCATGTCGATGCACTCGATGGGACAGGCCGCCGCGCACTGGAAGCATGTCTCGCATTTGAGCGTGCCGGCTTCGTCGTACAACAGGATCAGGCGACCCCGATGACGGGGTGAGATCTCGTTGCGCACCTCCGGGTACTGGATGGTCGCCTTGGGCCGGAGCGCCTGGGCGATCGCGAATGCGAGCCCCTTGGCGATGCCCAGCCCGGGAACGCGGTCGGTCCTCACACCGGCCTCCCCAACTGCTCGAGGACGACGATGGCGGCCGCCGTCACGAAGATGTTGACCAACGCCGCGGGCACCAGCCACTTCCAGGCAAGGCCCATGAGCTGGTCGATACGGACCCGTGGCAGGGCCGCCCGCAGGATCACGAAGAAGAGGATGAGGCCGATCGTCTTGGCCAGGAACCAGGCCAGACCCGTCACCCAGTCGAGGTCGACCGCCAGGAAGGTCAGGAGCGCCCCCACGGCAATCAGGTTGAACAGCACGAAGCCGACGATGAGGCAGGTGACGATGCCCCAGCTGGATCGCAGCATCCACACGATGCCGGTGAGCAGCCCGATCAGGAGGGGCGGGACGATGAGCACCAGCCACAGGAGACCCGGACCCAATGAGCCGGGGTCGAGCGCGATGTTCACCGGGGTGGCGACCCCGAACGCGGTCAGGATCGGGTCGATGTCGATGGGCGCGTTCCAGCCACCCAGGAACAGCACCGCGGTCATCGCCGAGAGGATGAACATGTTGACGTACTCGGCGAAGAAGAAGAAGCCGAAGCGCATGCCGCTGTACTCGGTCGCGAAGCCGGCCACGATCTCGCTGTCCGCCTCGGTCAGGTCGAACGGCGAGCGAGCGCCTTCCGCGGTGGCGGCGATGAAGAAGATGAGCGCACCCAAGGGCTGGCGAACGATGTACCAGTCGAGGAAGCTGCCTTCCTGGTCGCGCACGATCTGATTGAGGTTGAGCGACCCCGACAGGAGCACGATGCCCATGACCGCGAGGATGAGCGGGAGCTCATAGCTGATGAGGGCGGCCGCAGCGCGCAGGCCACCCAGCAAGGAGTACTTGTTGAAGCTGGCCCAGCCGGCCATGATCAGGCCCACGACTCCCAGGCCACCGACCGCGAAGAAGTACAGCAGCCCGATCTCCATGTCGTAGCCGTAGAGTCCGGGCGCGAAGGGCACCACGAGCAGCGTCATGACCGCTGCCAGATAGACCACGGCGGGTGCGAGCGTGAACACCGGCACATCGGCGCCGGTCGGGGTGAAGTCCTCCTTGGCAAGGACCTTGAGCCCATGGATGACCGAGGCCAGCGTGCCCCACGGCCCGATGCGATTGGGCCCGATCCGCAGGTTGACGAAGGCGATGACCTTCATCTCGAAGAAGATGTTCATGAAGGCCACTGGCACCGTGACCACCAGGATGATGGTGGCCGCGATGAGGAACCGGACGATGCCCACGTTGGCACCGAGCGCATCCAGCAGCCATTGGATGAGGAACGGCAGGAGACCGCTCATCCACAACACGACCATCGCAACGCTGACCGCGACCAGGACGAGGACCAGCGGCAGCACCAGCTTGCCCGCGAGTGACAGACGGTTCCAGGGCCGGGAGACCACGCTCACGCGCTGACCCTCCTGACCCGATGGCCCGCGCGACGCCTGAGCGGTGTCACTTGTCGATGCCGCCCATGATCGGGTCGAGGCTGGCCATGATGGCCATCGTGTCCGCGACCAGGTTGCCGGGAACCAGGTGATTGATCGCCTGGAGCGTGAAGTACGACGGGTCATGGATGCGGAACCGGAACGGCTGGTCGGTGCCATCGCTGATGCCATACGCGCCGTACTGGCCGCGAGGGCTCTCGAAGGCGACCCACGCGCGCCCGGGCGGGACCCGCAACAGCCGCGGCAGCCGCGCCATCACCGGCCCATCCGGGATCTGGTGGAGCACTTGGTCGATGATCCGGATGCTTTGGCGGATCTCCTCGAGGTGCAACAGGTACCGCGCGTACGAATCGCCCTCGGTGCGCGTGGGGATGTCGAACTCGAGCTCCGGGTAGACGCTGTAGGGATGTGCCCGGCGCACGTCATAGGGCACGCCCGTGGCCCGCAGGGGCGGGCCCGTGACGCACGTCCGTAGCGCGGTCTCGCGGGTGAGCACCCCCAGGCCGCGCGTGCGACCCACGAAGATCTCGTTCTCGTTGAGGAGCTTCGCCTGGTCCTCGATGCGGCGCCCCGCGCGGCTCATCCAATCGCCCAGGCGGCTCAGGAACTCGTGGTTGAGGTCACCATTGACGCCACCGATGCGCAGGTAGTTGAAGAGCAGCTTCTGGCCGGTCAGTGCCGCGAGCATCTCCACGATCTCGTCGCGCTCGATGAAGCCGTACAGGATGGGTGTGAGACCGCCCAGGTCGAGCGCCAGCCAGCCGATGAACAAGGCGTGGCTGGAGATCCGGTTGAGTTCCCAGGCCAGCACCCGGATGTAGTCCGCGCGTCGAGGCACTCGGAGGTCGAGCAGCTTCTCTGCCACGAGGACGGGCATCGCCTCGCTGAACATCGAGGCGATGTACTCCAGCGGGTCGCAGTTGCTGATGGCGTGATGCCAATCCCCGTTCTCGCAGATCTTCTCGACCCCCCGGTGGAGGTATCCGAGCACGGGATCGAGGTCGACCACCCGCTCGCCATCGAGCTTCAGGACCACGCGCAGCACGCCATGGGTGGAGGGATGCTGGGGCCCCAGATTGATGAACATCTCGCCATCGCGCAGCGCGTAGAACTCGGCCTCTCGCTCGGTCCGCGGCGGGTACGGCGGCACCGAATCGATGATGGTCGCGGGCGAGTGGACCAGGACCTCCGGGTCGTCGAGCGACCGCACGCGCGTCTCAGCGGTCATCGATCGCTGCTCGCGGGGAGTGTCGGGAGCCCCGTCTGGACCCCTGTCGCGGTGGCGGCAGGCCCGGTGACGAGGCTGCCCGTCCCGGGGCTGCTCCGGAGGACCGGGACCCGGCGGCTCTCCCCGGTCCCGAACGCCCGCTCGACGTGACGCACGCCCAAGCCAGGCGATCGCGACGCGTCATCGGGCATCAGGAAGTCCTTGCGCAGCGGGAACGACTGATAGTCGGGGGGCATGTAGATGCGCCGCAGGTCGCGGTTTCCCTCGAAGATGATGCCGAACATGTCGTACGCCTCGCGCTCCGCCCACTCGGCGCCGTTCCACAGGTGGGTCACCGACGGCAGTCGCGGGTCCTCCCGCGGTAGCCCGTCACAGATCACCCGCAGCCAGTCGGGCGACAGCGCGGACCATAGGTGGTACACGACCTGGAGCACCGTCCCGGTGTCCACGCCCGCGAGGTCCGCGAGCAACTCGAAGCGCAGGTCCGGGTCGTCATGAACGGCCGTCATGACCTGTGTCAGGTGGCCGGGCCCCACGATGAGCTCCGTCGTGTCACCCCGGGCGGTGACGGGAGCCAGCGTCAGGTCGCCCAGTCGCTCCGTGAGCCGCGCGGCGAGGGCAGTGTCCGTCATGGTGTTCGCTCGCGCTCCCGGGCCGTCAGACGCCCGCCGGCACGCTGGGGCCGACGCGGCGCTCGGCCCACGTGCCGCGGCGCTCCAGGATGAGCTGCTGGAGCTTGAGCATCCCGTAGATGAGGCCCTCCGGGCGCGGCGGGCAGCCAGGCACGTAGACATCCACGGGCATCAGCCGGTCGATTCCTTGGACCGTGGCATAGGAGCGCTTGTAGCGGCCTCCGGAGCAGG
This sequence comes from Chloroflexota bacterium, assembly GCA_034436475.1. Lineage (GTDB taxonomy): Bacteria > Chloroflexota > Limnocylindria > Limnocylindrales > CSP1-4 > JAFMJV01. The sequence continues at coordinate 11,761 of DAOTUX010000285.1, forward strand.
TGCAGTCCCCCATGGCCACGCACCACTTGGGCTCGGGCATCTGCTCCCACAGCCGGATGAGCGGGCCGGCCATCTTGGTGGTGAGGGTCCCCGCGACGATGAGCACATCCGCCTGGCGCGGGCTGGCCCGGAACGGGAACATGTTGAAGCGGTCCATGTCGTTGACGCTCGTCGCCGCGGACATCATCTCCATGGCGCAGCAGGCGAGGCCTGACAGGAGCGGCCACAGGCTGTTCATGCGGAGGTAGTCGAGCAGGTAGTCCGCGGTGGTGGGGATGACGTCCAGGGCGCCCCACCGGGCGTTGTCCCCCTTCTCCTCGAACTCCAGCTCCGCGAGATGGGTGATGGTCGGTGGCTGGCCACCGCCGTATGCGGTGGGGTCCGCTGCCTGCCACAGGGTGTTGGGGACCACGATCGGCGAAGCGGCAGGTGCCGCGGGAGCCGCCACGACTGTCGCCTCACCCGTCGGGGTAGGCGACTCCGTGCGGGCACGGCGTCGCCTCGTCGCCGCTTCGGTCGGGCGATCGGTGGGGCCGGGCGTCACTTCCACGTGAGCACCCCCTTGCGCCATGCGTACCCCAGCCCCAGGAGCAGGATTCCCACGAACAGCAGCATGGACAGGAAGCCGCCCAGCAACAAGTCATGGAACACGAGCGCCCACAGGGTGATGAAGATGACCTCGATGTCGAAGGCGACGAACAACAGGGCGTAGATGTAGAACGAGAGACCGAAGCGCCCCCACGTGTCGCCCATCGTGTCGATGCCCGACTCGTACGGCATCCCCTTGTGCCGGTCACCCCTGTGCCGGTGGCTGATGAGCCAGGACATCCCGATCGTGAGGAACACGAACGTGATACCTGCGAAGGCGAAGCCGAGCACATACCAGAGCGGGCTGGTCAAGCTGGATGGACCTCGAGACCTAGGAAGGGCGACACGCGATGTGCGGGGACCGCGGACGGGCCCCGCCGCGGCCATTCTACCCCGAGGCCTCAGCCCGTCGTGCCGCGCATGGCCCTCATGAGCAGCGGGAGGCCTGGACCCACGAGCGTGTGGCCGCCGAGCAGGATCGGTGCCGGTGAATCCACGGCCGCGTGCGTCAGCGCTCCCAGCCATGCGTCACGGACGAGGTCGGGGCGCAGGAGGTCCGACGCGTGGCGATCCTCGTCGGACGGCCAGGCCCGCTCGTCGGCGCCCAGTCGATCGGCGAGCAGGACACGGCTGTCGATGATCGCCCCGTCCGCGAACGTCGCGACGAGCGCGCCGAGGCCGCCGGGCCCTGTGGCGCTGAGCGTGCGGCCCAGGAGCGATGCGGGTGGGCGGGTGATGCGCGGGCCGTCGTCGGTCGCGGCGACACCGATTGCCAGCTCACTCGCGGCGCGCATGCCACGCTCCTCGACGAGCGACCTGACGCGACATCGAGCGTGGCGCTCCAACCACAGCAGCGTCGTCGCGCTCGTGCGGCCGGCGAGCAGCAGTTCCGCGCGTCGATCACGGAGCACGCGCCCAAGGTCCTCGACCCGGGGGATCTCGATGCCGGCCACCTCGGCGAGCGCGCGAATCGGTCCTGGCGCCTGACGCGCGTGTCGAAGCAGCGCGAGGTCGAGGGGCGTGTCGAGGTCGATCCCCAGGCGCCGTCGGTGCGCCAGTTCCCGGACCCGATACCCCCGTCGCTCATCGAGCCAGCGCGGGAGGGCGTTATCCGTCGGCAGCGGCGGGACGGCCCGCAGGACCCCGGCGTCGCTGACGGCGCACACATCCGAGGAGTAGCGATTGTTGGTGAGCACGCGGTGGCGCGACCTCCCGGCGACAGCGACCAACGCCTCGGCGTCAGTCTCACGCAGGAGTGGCACCGCTCCCGAGCCAAGGATCACGATCCCCTGGCGCCGCGGCATGTGACGCACCACCTCCGCGAGTCGCTCCCCGAAGGAGGCGGCGCGGTCGGAGACGACCAGCACTCGCTCTGCGCGCGCACGCAGGAACAACCGTCGCTGATGTTCGACGAGCGACTCCCGGGCGGTCGCCAGGAGGCGGGTCAGCGGTGCCGCGTCCGGCCCGGCGGGCCGATGGAGGACGACGACGAGTGGTCGTGTCATGGCGGGCGAGTCTAGCGACCAGCCGTCCTCGCCGGCACAGGCTCGGCCAGCGGCGTCGATCTGCGACCGGCTCGCGAGAGGCCGGGTCGGCGGCGGCCCGCGCGCCCATGGGCGATCAGTTCGAGCCACCAGGACCCAGTCGCCGCTGGGCCCCAGCCCAGCGGCGACGGTCAGCCGGCGTCCATGGGTCGGAACTGACTCCAGGTCGTGTCGGGGCCACGCAGCAGGAGCACGTCCCCATACGCATCTGTGGTGCGGGACCAGTACAGGTCCTCGCTGTCGTGGGGCAGCTCCCGCTGGTAGTTGCCGTCGGCCGAGCAGTCATCGACGCTGCGGATCTGCGCCGTCAGCGTCGCGAGGCGGAGCATCCCCAGCGTGGGGTCGCTCGCGGTGATGAGCCCCTGCCGGTACACCAGCACCTGCATGCGACACGCGTACAGCTGGGAGGTGAGGAGCCAGCCGGACTGCCAGGCGCCGTCGGATGCGAACGCGTACATCAGGCCCTGGCTCCCGCCGGACGCGTAGGATCCCTGGTTCGGGTCCAGGTACCCGACCGACGACACGTCCCCGGTGTACCACGCGCCTACCAGCTCGGATGGTGGATCGACGCCGACGCCCTGACCGGATGGCGTGTCGAGCGGGTCGAGGGACCTGACCGCGAAGAGGGGGCCAGTGGGGACGGGGAGCTGGCTGGGCGGTGGCTCGGCCGACGCGCCGGCGGGGCCTGGTGACGATGGGGTGGCAGCAAGCGCCACCGCGCCGGTAGCTAGGAGCGCCGCGGCTGCGACGAGGATGGACGGCAGTGCTGCTGCGCGATGTGGGTGCGATCCGGCGACTCCTCGCATCCTGGGCCTCGGGACTGCGGATGGGTTGCTGCGATGCTCTCACGCGTTGGCACGGCCGGTCGTCGGCCATGCGTCATGGCCGTCCTACGTCGTCCGACGCGTCGTGCGACGATCCGCGCGTCCGGTTCCTTCCGGGCCAAGGAGCGGAGGTGGTGTGGTGGCGCTCGTCCGGGTCTACCTCGGGCTCGGTGCCAACCTGGGCGACGCTCCGGCGACTCTCGCATGGGCGGTCAGCCGGCTCGGCGAGGAACCCGACGTGCGACGACGAGGCGTGTCACGGCTGTACGCCACCCGGCCGGTGGGGGCCCTGGACCAGCCGGAGTTCCGCAACGCCGTGGTGGCGATGGACATCCGGGCCGATGATGACGCCGCGCCTGCCGCGCTGCGTGTCCTCGAGCGACTGAAGGACCTCGAGCGGGCGGCCGGACGGAGGGAGCGTCGACGCTGGGGGCCCCGGGGGCTGGACCTGGACCTGCTCGTGTTCGGGCGGCACGAGATCCACGTCCCGAGGCACGAGTCGGTCCGCAGCGCGGACCCTGCACGACACGGGCCCCAGTGGCTCGACGTTCCCCACGCCGCGCTGGCTGCGCGCGCGTTCGTGCTGGCGCCGCTCGCGGACCTCGCGCCGCGCCTCGTCCCCCCGGGCTGGCACGAGACCGTCGCGACCGCCCTGCGGCGGCGTCTCGCGGTCGAGGGGCCCGACGCGGTGCGGGTGGTCGGGGCCTGGGACGAGGAGGCGGCGGCCTGGGGCCCTACAGCCGGACGGCCGGAGGCCGAGTCCGGTCGAACATGTGGACCGTGTCGAGGAACCTGACTTCCTTCGAGCGGTAGGCCATCACGAGCGAGTGGGTGCGCGCGCCGCCACCGAAGAAGCGCACGCCCTCGAGGAGGTCACCGCGGGTGACCCCGGTCGCCGCGAAGACCAGATCCTCGCCGGGGGCGAGATCGTCGGTCGAGAAGACGTGGTCCTCGTCGGTGGTCACGCCCATGCGCGCCGCGCGCTCGCGCTCCGTGTCGTCGCGGAACCGGAAGCGCGCCTGGATCTCGCCCCCTAGGCACTTGAGCGCCGCGGCCGTGATGACACCCTCGGGCGCGCCGCCGATGCCCATGACACCGTGGACGCCGGTGCCTGAGACGGCGCAGCTGATGGCGGCCGAGAGGTCGCCGTCGGTGATGAGCTTGATGCGGGCGCCGGCCGCGCGGACCTCGGCGATGAGCGCGTCGTGACGAGGTCGCTCGAGGATGACGATGGTGATGTCGCGCACATCACGCCGCAGGGCGCTCGCGATGGCTCGCACGTTGTCCGTGGGTGTCTGGCGGATGTCCACGTGCCCCGCCACCGTCGGGCCGACGCAGAGCTTGTCGAGATAGGTGTCAGGGGCGTGGAGCAGGCCGCCGTGCTCCGAGGCCGCGAGCACCGTGATCGCGTTCGCCTGGCCATGAGCGACCAGGTTGGTGCCCTCGAGCGGGTCGACCGCGATGTCGATGACCACGTCGTCGGCACCACCAGTCCCGACCGGCTCGCCGATCCAGAGCATCGGCGCCTCGTCGCGCTCCCCCTCGCCGATGACGATGGTGCCCCGCATCTCGACCTCGTCCATGGTCTGGCGCATGGCCTCGGTCGCGGCTTGGTCCGCCTCGTGCCGCTGACCCCTGCCCATGTGTCGAGCGGAGGCGAGCGCGGCCGCCTCCGTCACGCGCACCATGTCCAGCGCGAGCAGCTTCTCCATGGATCCGACCCCCTGCTTTCGGACCCGGCGGCCACCGGGTCAGTGACGAAACTGCCGCCTTCCAGTGAACACCATGGCCATGTGATGACGGTCGGCGATCTCGATGGCCACCTCGTCGCGGGCCGAGCCACCGGGCTGGATGATGGCCGTCACTCCCCGCTCGGCGGCGAGCGCGATGGCATCCGCGAACGGGAAGTAGGCGTCCGATGCCAGCACAGCGCCGATGGCTCGGTCGGCCGCCCGATGGAGCGCGATCTCGACGGCCGTGAGCCGACTGGCCTGGCCCGCGCCCACGCCCACCAGCGCACCATGGCGTGCCAGCACCACGGCATTGCTGGTCACATGTCGGACCGCGCGCCACGCGAACAACAGGTCAGTGAGCTCATCGAGCGTGGGTCGGCGTCGGGTGACCACGTTGAGCTCGTTCCTGGACAGGCTCCCCGAATCGGTGGTCTGCACCAGCACCCCGCCATCGATGCGTCGCAGGTCGAGGTCATCGGGTGGGTCGCCGATCCGTGCGCCCACCTCCAGCAGCGTGAGGGCCGGTCTGCCGGAAAGGACACGCAGCGCCTCATCGGAGTACGCGGGTGCCGCGATCGCCTCGTACGTGCTCAGCGCGAGCTCCTCCGCGGTGGCCGCGTCCACCACCCGGTTGACTGCCAGCACCGCCCCGTAGGCAGCCACCGGATCGGCCTCCAGGGCGTGTCGGTAGGCGTCAAGGAGCGCGTCCGCTGACGCGAGACCCACCGGGTTGAGCTGTTTCGCGATGCAGCAACTGGGTGCGCCGAAGTCCGACACGGTCCGCCATGCCGCATCCAGGTCCAGGAGGTCGTTGTAGGTCGCGTCGGGGCCCTGGGTCTGGCGCGCCTCCGCGAGCGAGCCCGGTCGGCCACTGGCCTCTCGGTACAGGGCTGCCCGCTGTTGGGGGTTCGCGCCATAGCGGAGGTCGCGCGCCTTGCGCAGGACGAGCGTGAGGTCATCAGGCAGATGAAGCCCCCCGATGTGATGGAGGTACGCCGAGACATCGGCGTGGTACGCCGCCACCGTGGAGAACGCCCGCGCCGCGAGTCGCAGCCGAGTCTCAGGTGACACGAGGCCGTGCCGCTCCAACTCCGCGATGACCACGGGGTACTGTGACGGGTGGCTGGCCACCGCAACGGACGCGTAGTTGCGCGCAGCGGCCGCCAGGAGCCCGATGCCCGCGACGTCGATCATGGGCAACGCCTCATCGATGGGCACCAGGCGTCCCCCCACGTGGGGCTCGAACCGCGACACGCCGACCACCACGAGGTCCACCAGGCCGATGCCCCGGACCCTCAGCGGCTCCAGTTCCGCGTCCGAATCCCGCCGGGCGAGTATGCCGGCGTACACCTCTGGGTGGAAGCTGCGTGCCTCGCCGACGATGACCGGCTCGTCACCGGGCACCACGGTGATGGTGTCGACCGCGAGGCCGCGCCGGACGAACGCATCCCGGGTGCTGTGGGTGGCGAGCAGCCGGACGTCGAGCGACACCAAGCGCTCGACGAGCTGGGCGAGGCCGTCCTGATCGGCATCCGCGACCGAGAGCAGGGCACGCAATGCCGTGGGCCTCCTCGGTTCCAGCGTCACAGGGCAATGGGTCGGGCCGGGATCATGCGACCCGCTCGAGTATACCCGGCGCATCGGTGGTGACCGGCCGCCCTGCTATCCTGCGCACCGTGATCGAGCGATGGCTGCGGGCACTCCTGCCCACCGAGCAGAACCAGTTCGCCGCGAGCACGTTCCAGGACATCTTCTATCCCATCACCGCCGCGGCCGGCATCCTCCTCATCGTCACGGTGATCCTCTACAACCTGAGGACGCGTCAGCTCCGCCGCCACCCGCCCCTGGTCGCGATGTGGGAGTGGCTGCTCTGGACGGCGGTGATCGTGTATGGCCTGGTGCTCGTGGAGGCCATCTTCCACTTCTGGTTCGTGACGGTGGTCGCGACGCTCGTCATCGGCTTGGGCGTCTTCGTGTGGATCCGGTTCGTCCACTTCCCACCCATCATCGAGGCGTATGACCGTCAGGTCCGACGCGCCCGGTACCTAGCCCAGGAACGCGCGGCCTCCCGCTATCAGGACGCTTCCTCCACCATCCGCACCCGCCGTCAGCGTCGCCGCAGGCGCTGACCACCCTCCCCGACACACGTGGACGTGCGCAGGTTCGGGCCAGGGCATCGACGGCCCGAGGGCCCGCCCGGCACCAGCGGCCTCAGCGGGCAGGTCATCTGGAGCGACCAGCGTGGGCACGTGTCGGAGCTCGCCTTCTCGCGTCAGGGTGTCGTGGCACCGCACGCCAACCTTGGCACCACCCTGTTCGTGGTGGTCAGCGGGGGCGGCTGGGTGCAGGTGGGGGACGAGCGCAGCCGGGTCTCGCATGGCGACGCGGTGGTCCTGCCCGCCGGAGTGGCCCATGGCGCCTGGACCGACGGCAGCGAGATGCGCGCCATCGTGATCGAGCTACCCGAGGCGTCGACCCGCGTTCTCGAGGGCCAGGCGGGACGGGTCGAGGGCGCGGGGCAGCCTGCCCGCGGGAGCGTCGCGGATCGCGTGCCCGACCCAACCACTCACGATGAGACACAGGGAGAGCCCTGGTAGGGCCACGACTGGTGACGATCCGGATGAGACCTTCGCACCCCGAGGCCCCTCATGCCTGATGGACGAGTCGGGGCGGTGGGCGCCCGCTTGTCGTAGCATCGGCCCGGTCCCTTCGATCGAGGAAGGCAAGTCCATGCGTCCCCGCCAGCGCGCGTCCCTGCACGCGCTCCTCGCCCTCGCGCTCGCGGTGCCTACGGCGGGCGCCGTCGCGGCCCTGCGCCCGTCGACCGTGTCCGGTGCGGCGATGGCCGTGCGTTCCGGGGAGCCCGCGTTCGGCGCGATCGCTGCCACCGACCCGCTGGCGTCGGCTGCGACCCGTGGCACCCTCGCCCAGGAGGACCAGGACCCCGATGATGACGGACTGCCGAACGCCATCGAGGCGGACCTCGGGCTGGACCCCCAGGACCCCGACACCGATGACGACGGCATCGAGGACGGCGACGAGGACACCGACCGGGACGGCATGTCCAACCTCCTGGAGGTCCGCCGGAGCCGGACCGACCCGTCCCGGCGGGACACCGACCGGGATGGTGTCCCTGACGGCAAGGAGGATCCGGACCGGGATGGGCTGACCAACCGGTTCGAGGTCAATCGCACGCGGACCGACCCGCGCCACGAGGACACCGACCGAGATGGGGTTCATGACGGTCTCGAGGATCCCGACAGGGACCTGCTCGCCAACCGCGGCGAGCAGCGCTTCGGGTCCAATCCCAACAGGCGGAACAGCGATGGCGACCGCCGCGATGACTGGCACGAGGACGCCGACCACGATGGCGTCCCCAACGGGCGCGAGCAGGACGCAGGGCGGATCCCAGGTTCGCTCAGACCCCGCCTGAGCCGGGCCACCGATGACGTCCCCCCCATCCATGAACGAAGCTGTCACTCGCGTGGCACGAGCACCACGCCACGGGCGTGCTCCTGGACCTTCGGGCCGAGGAAGGGCCGCCGGCTCGTCGTCCTGACGGGCGACTCGCACGCCGCCCACTGGGTACCCGCGCTGCTCAAGGTGGCCGAGCACCGGGGCTGGAAGCTGATGACCATCACCAAGTCCTCTTGCCCGGTCGCGGACGTGCTCGTGGCCCCGGGGGACGCGAAGGCCGTCGCGTGCTCGACCTGGCGACGCAACGCGTGGGCGAGGATCCAGTCGCTCAAGCCCGACCTGGTCATCGCCTCGTCCCTCGACTCGTATGCCTTCCGGAACGGCAGCAATGCCCGCAGCAAGAGCGACAGCGCCTGGAAGGCCGGCCTCGTGAGGAGCCTGCGCAACCTGGGCCGGGGGCCGACGAAGGTCCTGATGCTGGGCGATGTCTATCCGTGGGGCGCCCAGGGTGCCGTGCTCGCTTGCCTGCGCGGGCATACCCGTGACTTCTCGGTGTGCCAGAAGACGCGCTCGTCGTCCACGGCCTCGTGGGTGCGGCGCCGCGATCAGGTGGGGGCGGCCGCAGCGCGGTCGGCGGGCGCCATCTTCCGGTCGACCCGCCATGCCGTATGCCCCTACGACCCGTGTGCCCTGATCGTGGATCGGATCTTGGTCACGCGTGATGGCGGTCACCTGTCAGCCACCTACTCCCGGGAGATCTGGCGCGCGATCGATCGGCTGATACCGCGTCTCAGGGGTCGGTGAGGCCAGGCCGTGCTCCCGGCCTTCGCGACCTGACACGGCGGCCGTGGCGCCCCGTCGGGATGTCGCTCGCCGCGCTCGCGATCCTCGCGGGTGCCATGTCCGTCGTGGCCGCCACCCCGCCCGCGACCTCGACCGCTGGCGGCGAGACCCGTGCCTCCCCCGACGACGGTCCACGCGCGCTACCCACGGACCTGAACCCGCCATTGGCCATCGCGCGTGACTTCCGGCCGGGTGCGTACGCGGACGGCTGCCACGCCAGGGCCGGTGATCGGAGGGCACGCCCGTGCGCACTGGGGCCCCAGGACGCGACCTTCTCGGTGGTGCTCATCGGCGACTCGCACGCGCTGCAATGGCTCCCGGCCATGGAGGCCATCGCACGTCGGGAGGGTTGGAGGCTCTACTCGCTGACCAAGTCGGCATGTCCCGTCCCCGCCACCACGGTCATCGTGCACGGCAGGCGGATGCGGGACTGTGACGCGTGGCGCGCGTCCGCGTTCGAGCGTATCGGCGAGCTCCATCCCGACCTGGTCGTCGCGGCGTCACTCGGTCGCATCTACAGGCTGCGGCGGGGCGGCACCCCAGAGCGCCGTGCGGGTCGATGGGAGGACGCCTGGGTGGACTCGCTCACGACCCTCCGCGCGCATGCGGGTCGGGTGGTCCTCCTCGGCGACACGCCCATGTGGCAGCGTGACCCCATCGAGTGCCTGCGGGCGCACGCCGACGACATCGGACGCTGTGACACGCCGAGGGATGTGGCTATCTCCGCGCGGACCGAGGCAACCGAGCGAGCCGCCGCGGCCAGGGCCGGGGTGACCTACGTGCCGACCGCGGACCTGGTGTGCATGCGTGACCCCTGTCGGGCAGTCGAGGGACGGTCGCTGGTCCTGGTGGACACCCAACACATGACGGTGACGTGGGCACAGGCGGTGGCCCTGTCCCTCCAGGGGCGGCTGACGTGTGGCGTCAGGATGGGCGCGCCGTCCCCGGCACCGAGCGCCCGCGTGAGCCAGGGGACCCTCGGCCCATCGCCAGTTGACCTCGGCGCCACGCCCACCGCGCCCCTCTCGAGCCCCTCCACGGACACGAGGGACGGCTGCGTCAGGTGATTCGCTCGATGCGGTAGACCGTCGTCCGCTTGTGCGTCGCCTGCTCAAGGTCAAGCGCCGTGGGCACCTCGTACGCCGTCACCGGCACAAGGCCGACGTGGGGCAGGTGATGACGTTCCGGATCTCCCACATACACCCCCAGGCCCGCCATGGCCGCTCGTCGCAGCCACGCGCTGCCGCGCTCGGCGAGCGCCCATTCGTACCCGATGTCGCCTGCCAGGATCACCTCCGCGTCCGGCACGTCCCCATCGAGCGGGTCCGCCTCGCTGAAGGGGACGTGCACGCCGTTCGCGGAGGCATTCAGCGCGACCGCGTCCCGTGCCCACGGATCCACGTCGATGGCGAGCACCTCGCGAGCCCCCGCAAGGAGGGCCGCGATGGCGCACAGACCCGATCCGGTCGCGAGGTCGACCACTCGCAGGCCATCCACGACCGGGCGATGATCGAGCACGTACCGCGCGATGGCCTGTCCGCCGGGCCAGGCGAACGCCCAGTAGGGCGGGGCGAGCTCCGGAGCCGAAGCCTCGCGCGCGAGGGTCTCCCACAAGGGCATGACCCGGTCGGCGAGCCGAAGCCGCACCTCGGGCACCAGTGGCGGTGCCGTCAGGCGGGTCCAGTGGCGGATGAACGCGCGTCGCTGGTGGCTCACGGTCGGTCGGGCCCCGCCGCCCGCGGGGTCGCGCCGGCAAGGACCGCACCCAGCTGAGCCAGCACACGTGCCGTGGCCCCCCAGACGTGCCTGCCCTCCCACGGGTAGCCGCCATAGCGGATGCGCACGCCATCGCGGTCCGCCTCGGTCATGATCAGCGGCGACCCGGGCAGGAAGATATCCACCGGGGGGGTCAGGATCGCGGCGACCTCACCGGGGTGTGGCTCGAGGAGCGGTGGCTGCCCGGCGATGGCGACCACGGGTGTGACGCGGAACCTCGACACGCGCACGTCCACCACGTCGAGCGTGCCCATCACGCGGATGTCCGCGGCCACCGGGTCGAGACCCACTTCCTCGTTGGCCTCACGGAGCGCCGTGCCGGTCGGGAAGGCATCGTCGACCTCCCTTCGCCCCCCGGGCAGGCTGACCTGACCACCGTGGCGAAGCTGACTCGGGCGCTCCGTCAGCAGGACGCGTGCCTCGCCGGCATCGTCCGCGAACAGCAGCACCAGGGCAGCCGCGTCGCGATCGGTGCCCCTGCGACCGGGGAGGGCCCAGTCGGGCAGCGCGGTGCCACCACGTCGCAGCAGCACGCGCGGCTCGATCGCGGCGCTGGGTGGGGGCAGCACGGCGGGCATGGGGTCGAGCCGACGGGCCGCGTCGCTCAGCAGCACAGAAGGCTCACCGTCGTTCGAACATCAGGACGTGATGGCCGCCCAGATGCCGTGGATCGAGCAGGCGGACCACCGCGGAGCGTGCGTCGGCATACGCCTGGGGATCGGTCGTGGGGTCACGTCCGAGGTCGCTCAGGAGGTCGCCCAGCCCCTGGTCCGCAACGAACCGCGCCAGAGCGGTGTCGATGACGACCGCGAGGCCGCGGGCGAGCGCTACGCGACGGAGCTCGCCGAGGTCCACGTGTGCGGTGATGTCCTGGCGACCCACGGCCACGAACGGGTCATCAGTCGCGACGTGGCCCTGGTAGGTCACCAGCGAGCCAGCCAGGCGCCGCGGCCCATACAACTCCTCGGTCTCGTGCCCATAGTCGATGACCACCAGGAGACCTCGCGTCAGGATGCGCGCCACGTCCGCGACCCACGCGGCGACGCCAGGCCTGACCTCGACCACTTGGCCCTCCCGGAGCCGTATGCCTGCGGCCTCGATGGGCTCCATGAGCGAGGGTGTCGAGAGCTTCCCCTCCACCCACGCAAAGCCGTCGTCACGCCACGTGACCCACGCCTCGCGGGGCTCGCCATCCCGGACCACCAGCCGATGGACCGGCAGCGCGTCAAGGTACTCGTTGGCCACCACGGCCCCCGTCCCGCCGAGCGGTTCCGGTGATGGGTGCCGGCCCGGCAGGTCCGTGGGTCGCCAGTCGAGCGCTCGCGCGAGCGTCAGGCCATCCGCGGCGAGCCCATCGCGGACCGATCGCGCCAGGGTCCCCCGCCCTGCCCCGAACTCCAGCACGGGGAATGGCTCCGGCGATCCCAGCCCCTGCCAGCGAGCAGCCAGCGCCCGACCCACGCATCGGCCGAAGAACGGGTGCAGCTCCGGTGCGGTCAGGAAGTCCCCGACCCTCGTGGGACGCAGATCGGAGGTCGCGTAGTAGCCGAGCCCAGGCTCGGTGAGCGCTCGTTCCATGAACGCAGCGAACGTGATGCGCCGGTCCGCGCTCGCCTCGATCGCCGCCCGGAGGAGCGCCACCAGGCGCGGCTCCGACCCGGGGGGACCAGCATCGGCTGCGTCGGTGCCCACCGGGTCGGTCGTGTCGGCGATGGTCACGCCAGGGTGCCTAGTTCAGGCGGTCGGGGCCGTCTCCCTCGGATGGCCGCGGCAGGTCGAAGACCGAGCCGCGACCCCCCACGGCCATCGGCACCCGCCCGCCCGCCCGCGCGTCCCGACGACCGGCGTCGGCGACGACCGCCCGCCCGCCCTCGTCCCGGAAGACGAGCGTCCCCCTGACGGGGTCGGCGTCGAGCACGATCGTGGCACCGGGCCCGAAGTCGCCCTCCAGAAGGGCCTTGGCCAGCGGGTTCTCGACGAGGCGCTGGAGCGCGCGCTTGAGGGGTCGCGCCCCGAACTGGGGGTCGTGCCCATCGGCGGCGATGACGGCCCGGGCCGCCGGGGTGAGCTCCAGGGTCAGGTCCCGATCGGCCAGGCGTCGCTGGAGGTCGGCCACGAGCAGCTCCACGATGCGCTCGAGGTCTGTGTCCGTCAGCGAGTGGAACACGATGATCTCGTCGATCCGGTTGAGGAACTCGGGCCGGAACGCGGTCCGCAGCGACTCGGTGACCTGCGCCTTCATCCGTTCGTAGCCCGCATCGTCCCGGGACGTGCCCGCGACGGCCGCGATGAACTGGCTGCCCACGTTGCTGGTCATGATGATGACCGTGTCCTTGAACGAGACGGTGCGTCCCTGGCCGTCGGTCAGTCGGCCGTCGTCGAGGACCTGGAGCAGGACGTTGAACACGTCCGGGTGCGCCTTCTCGATCTCGTCCAGCAGCACCACCTGGTAGGGGCGTCGTCGGACGGCCTCGGTCAGCTGACCGCCCTCCTCGTAGCCCACGTAGCCCGGAGGCGCGCCGATGAGCCGGGACACCGCGTACTTCTCCATGTACTCGCTCATGTCGATGCGCGTCATCGCCTGGTCGTCATCGAACAGGAACCATGCCAGGGCGCGGGCCAGCTCGGTCTTGCCCACACCCGTGGGCCCCAGGAAGATGAACGAGCCAATCGGGCGGCGCGGGTCCCGGAGTCCGGCACGTGCCCGACGCACGGCGTCCGAGACCGCCTCGATGGCCTCGTCCTGACCCACCACGCGCTCGTGCAGCCGCTCCTCCATGCGGACCAGCTTCTGCTGCTCGCCCTCCATGAGCCGGGTCACCGGGATGCCGGTCCACGACGCGACGATGCGGGCGATGTCGTCCGCGTCCACCTCCTCCTTGAGCAGTCGCTCGGCGTCACCATCGGCCTTGTGGGCGAGGGCATCCTCCTGCTCCCTGAGACGCTCCTGGAGCTCGCGCTGCCGCCCGTATCGCAGCTCCGCGACACGCGCGTAGTCAGCCGCCCGCTCCGCGGTCTCGATCTCCACCTGGAGCGCCTCCAGCTCCGCCTTGGACTCCCGAAGCCCGCCGATGGCCCCCTTCTCCTGCTCCCAGCGGCTCTTGAGCGCGGTCGCGCGCTCTGCCACGTCCGCGAGCTCCCGCTCGAGGGCCTCGAGTCGCGCACGGGACGCCTCGTCCTTCTCCTTGCGCAGGGCCTCGCGCTCGATCTCCAGCTGGATGCGGCGTCGCTCCAGCTCATCGAGCTCCACGGGCATCGAGTCCATCTCCATGCGCATCCGGCTGGCCGCCTCGTCGACCAGGTCGATGGCCTTGTCCGGCAGGAAGCGGTCGGCGATGTAGCGGTTGGAGAGCACCGCCGCGGCGACCAGCGCTGAGTCGGTGATGCGCACGCCGTGGTGCACCTCGTACCGCTCGCGCAGACCGCGCAGGATGGAGATGGTCTCCTCCACGTTGGGCTGGTCCACGTACACCGGTTGGAAGCGCCGTTCGAGCGCGGCGTCCTTCTCGATGTGCTTGCGGTACTCGTCGAGCGTGGTGGCACCGATGGTGTGCAGCTCGCCCCGCGCGAGCATGGGCTTCAACAGGTTGGAGGCGTCCATGGCGCCCTCGGCCGCGCCCGCCCCCACGACCGTGTGCAGCTCGTCGATGAACAGGACGATCTGGCCCTCGGAGTCCTTGATCTCCTTGAGCACCGCCTTGAGCCGCTCCTCGAACTCGCCGCGGTACTTGGCGCCCGCCACGAGCGCACCCAGGTCGAGCGCGACGACCTTGCGGTCCTTGAGGCCCTCGGGCACGTCGCCCCGGACGATGCGCTGGGCGAGCCCCTCGGCGATGGCGGTCTTGCCCACGCCCGGCTCCCCGATGAGCACGGGGTTGTTCTTGGTGCGCCGGCTGAGGACCTGGATGACGCGCCGGATCTCCTCGTCGCGGCCGATGACCGGGTCAAGCTTGCCGGCACGTGCGTCGGCGGTCAGGTCGCGGCCGTAGCGGTCGAGCGCCTGATAGGTCGACTCCGGGTTCTGGGAGGTCACCCGTTGTCCGCCGCGCACCTTCTGGAGCGCCGACAGGATCCGCTCCCGGTCCGCACCGGCGCTCGCCAGGATGCGGCCCGCCTCCCCGCCAGCCTCGGCCGCCGCCAGCAGGAGGTGCTCGGTGGACACATAGTCGTCGTTGAGACGTCGTGCCTCCTCCTCTGCCCGCTCGATGACTTGGCGTGCACGGGGGTCGAGCGAGAGCTGGCCTCCCGCGATGCGCGCCCGCCTGGAGAGCGCCGTTGCGAGCTCGAGGGCCACGGCGGATGGGTCTGCGCCCAGCGCGCGCAAGGTCACGACCGGGATCCCCTCGGTGTCCTGGAGCAGCGCGGCGAGCAGGTGCTCTGCGTCGAGCACCGGGCTCTGCGCGTCGGTGGCGAGGCGCTGGGCGACCAGGACGGCCTCCTGCGCCTTCTCGGTGAACCGGTCGAGCTTCATGATCGTTCCTCCGGGCCATGGGCGAGCGCCGGGCCCATCAATGTCTCAGGTGGCGGCGCCCGCGGCGGCACCCGGTGAGGCACCGTCGTGGCTGACCGCGGTCGGTGGGTCGATGTGGTCGAGGAAGGCGGTCGCGAGCTCGCGCCCATGCGCGTCGAGGCGCGTCGGCAGGGCGACCCGGGCACGCACCAGCAGGTCCCCGCTGCCCTCGCCGCGGAACCGCGGCAGCCCCTGACCGGTGAGTCGGAAGGTTCTGCCGGGCTGCGTCCCCTCGGGCACGCGCAGGAGCAGGCGCTTGCCGGCGATGGTCTCGATGGGGACCTCGTCCCCCAGGAGTGCCTGGCGCAGTGTGAGGACGACGTCGCGCGTCAGGTCCGCGCCGTCGCGGCTGAACACGGGGTCGGGTCGGACGCGCACGATGAGCGTCGCGTCCGACGTGTGCTCGGTGCCCGTCCGGGGCAGGCGGATGCGCTGGCCGTCCGTGACACCGGGCGGGATGCGCACCTCGAGCCGTCGCTCGCCGACCTGGACCACGCGATC
>DAOTUX010000286.1:0-4781 GCA_034436475.1 Chloroflexota bacterium
GACCACGACCCGTTGCCCGTGACTGGGGTACGCGCTGGGCTCAAAGGTGCGCCTCGAGCACGGACGCCTGCGCCTCCTTGACCTGGAGGAACAACGGGTCGTCCTCGTCCCGACCCAGGAGCAGCACGATCCAGGCGTGCAGGCCCACACTCCCCACGCCGACCACCCGCGCTGCCACATCGGCCGAGCATGCTCGCCCATCCCACCGCTGCGAATCCCACGAACCCCTGACATGGGGCCGCGGACTCGGCACAGCCCATGGCCGAGCCCTTGGCACCCGACCCTCGGGCGCACACCCGGGGTATCATCGGGGCTACCGCGCGGGCCCTGGGGGAGTCGTCAGACGATGCGGTCGCGCGGGTCCAACCGAGTCCATGGCGGTCCACCGACGGCCGCTCGTGCTGGAGAGCCGTATGAGCAAGCGTGTCGCCCTGATCGGGCACCCGGTCACCCACTCGTTGTCCGGGGTGTTGCATCAGGCTGCCTTCGATGCCCTGGGCATCGATGCCCGCTACGAGTTGGTGGACAGGCCGCTCATCGAGCTCGCCGACACCATCGCGGGCCTGCGCGACGCCGACACCCTGGGCGCCAACATCACGGTCCCCTACAAGGAACGGGTGGTCCCTATGCTGGACCGCCTCACCGAGGAGGCGCAGGCGACCGGCGCGGTGGACACCGTCACGCGCGAGGGCAGTCGGCTCATCGGGCACAACGCGGACGTGGCGGGGTTCCGCAAGGCCCTCGACGAGCTGGTGGGCAAGCAGAAGATGCCCAAGGCCGCGGTCGTGCTGGGCGCGGGCGGGGGTGCCCGGGCGGTGGTCTTCGCCCTCATCACGAGCGGCTTCCAGCACGTCATCGTGTTCAACCGCCACCTCCATCGCGCGGAGGCAATGGTCCGCCACTTCGGCCGGAGCGCCTCGCACATGGAACTGCGCGCGAAGCCGTGGCACGAGTCGGTGCTCGAGGCGGAGCTCGCCCGGACCAAGCTGCTCGTCAACGCCAGCTCGGTTGGTCGAGTGCCGGACGAGACGCCCATCCCCGCGGAGCTGCTGCCACCGGACCTGATGGTCCTGGACCTGCTGTACACACCCAAGGAGACGCGTCTCATGCGCGAGGCGGCGGCGGCCGGCGCGACGGTCCAGAACGGTGACGTCATGTTCCTCGAGGAGAGCGCGGTCGCGTTCCACCTCTGGACGGGCCAAGAGGCGCCGCGGGACCTGTTCCGGAGCACGCTCGACGCGGCACGCGACTCGGTCCCCGCCGCGCAGGTGGCCGAGACAGCCGAGGCCTGAGGCTGGGTGACCGTCGCCGGCACAAGCCAGCAGGTGGGCGCTGGCGGCGTGAACCTCTGGTTGGTCGGTGCGGCGGCGCCGGGCTCCAGCGAGCACGAGCCAAGGTCCGCGTGAAGGTGCCAGGCCCTCGCGGGCACGGGCCAGAGTCCGCGTGAGCGTGCCAGGCTCCAGCGAGCACGGGCCAAGGTCCGCGTGAAGGTGCCAGGCCCTCGCGGGCACGGGCCAGAGTCCGAGTGAGCGTGCCAGGCTCACACGAGCGCCAGGTCGCGGTCGAAGCGGTCCGGGCCGCGGCACGCTTGACACGCGCCGTGCGAGCGACGCTCAGCCCGGACCTCGCGACCGAGAAGCCGGACCGGTCGCCGGTCACGGTCGCGGACCTGGGTGCCCAGGTCCTGGTCAGTCTCGCATTGGCTGAGTCGTTCCCGTCCGATCCCCTGGTAGGCGAGGAGGACTCCTCGCAGCTGGCTGCCGAGCCCATTCGTGAGGCCTTGGAGGCGCTCATGGCCGAGGCCAGGCCTGGCGTCGATGCTGCCGTCATCGCGGAGGTGCTCGATCGAGGTGGCTTCGCCGGTGGCCCGACGGGTCGATGGTGGACGCTCGACCCGGTCGACGGCACGCTGGGCTTCCTGCGGGGTGGTCAGTACGCCATCGCCCTGGCGCTGGTGGTCGATGGGGTGGTCCGACTGGGTGTCCTTGGGTGCCCGGCGCTCGATCGGTCCGATGGCTCGGTCGGCAGTCTGTTCGTGGCCGAGCGAGGCGGCGGGGCCTGGGAGCTGCCGCTCGACGATGACGGGAGCGCGGCGGGGGCGGCCCAGGGCCTTGTCGGGCCCGCGGGAGACGTGCACACGGCCGGGGAGGTCCGGGCAGCGCGGGAGGCCGGGGCGGCGGTCGTGCCGGTGCGCCTGCGGGTCGCGCCCTGCGCCACAGCCAGCGAGGCCCGCTACGCCGAGTCGCTGGAGGCCTCGCACTCCGCCCAGGACGATGCGGCGCGCATCGGCGAGCTGCTGGGCATCACGACGCCACCGTTGCGGCTCGACAGCCAGGCCAAGTACGGGCTCGTGGCGCGCGGTGACGCCTCGGTGTACCTGCGCATCCCTCGCGGCGGGTACGTGGAGCGCGTCTGGGATCACGCGGCAGGCTCCATCGTGGTCGAGGAGGCAGGCGGCGTGGTGACCGACATCACGGGCGCGCGCCTCGACTGGGGGTGTGGTCGGCGACTCGAGCGCAACCGGGGGATCGTCGCCGCACCCGCGGCCATCCACGGAGAGGTGGTCAGGGCCGCGCGCGAGGTGCTCGGCGGCGGGGTGGCCTGAGGGCGCGCGAGGGGCGCCGCGCCGCGGAGGCGGGCTGGGGCGACGCCACCCAGCGCATGACGCCACTCAGCGCATCGGGCTGCTGATGCGCTCCCGAGCGGCCGCGATCGACCAGCTTGGCTCGTGGCCCGGCGTGCCTGGTGGCCTCGGGTCTGGGCGTACCTGGTGGTCACGCGCCGCGCGTGTCTGGTAGGCACGAGATTCGGAAGGGTTCCATTGTCCGAGCAGCCTCGGCGTATCAGGCAAGCATCGGGCCGGGCCGGGAAGGGCGCTACGGAACCAGGCGTGACTGACAGTCACGAGATTGGCGGGCCATCGGGTCCATCGCCGCCTGACCCGAGGCACTCGATCAGAGCGGGGAGCCCGAGTTCGGTGCTCGGCCCGCGACCACACCCTGGGTAAGGCGCTGCAGGGGCCGGGGGGCCTGCCAGAAGGCCGAACGGCGGGGGGCGGCGCGAATCTCGTGACTCACAGACACACCGGGGGCGGCCGAGGGCAGGAGCGGGCGGCCGAGCGCGGCGGGCAGCCCGGCGAGACATGTCCCAGCGCGAATCTCGTGACTCACAGACACGCCGTGGCAGGCCCTCAAGGCACGCGTCAAGGCACGCGAGGCACGGCCCGCCCTCCGCGCGCCACCCGCGCCACCAGGCACAGGGCCGGTTCAGGCGTCGGGCGGGATGACCCCCTTGCGGAGCATGAAGCAGCCATAGAAGCGCCGCTCCCCTGTCTGGATGACCGCGTAGGAGCGTCGCGCCATGTCGTAGAAGGCGAACCGCTCGATGCCCACCATGGGCCGCGGCCGTCCCTCCGCACGGTCGATCTCGGCCTGCACCTCGGCCTGGACGGGCGGGATCCCCGTGGGGTCCCCGGTCACCTCCATGCGTCCCGCGAAGTCGTCCACGAACGTGTCCAGCGGCAGCACCGACAGGATGGCCCCGACTGCCTGCGCCGCGGTCAGGTTCTCCATCCGGAGCAGCTGGCCGGTCACGGTGGCCCGAGCGACCGAATCGGACGGGAAGTTGGTGTCGGCCACGATGAGCACGTCGCCATGACCCATGGCGCGGAGGCAGGCCAGGACCTCCGCGTTGAGCCGGTGGTCGATCCCCTTGAGCATCCCTCTCCTCCTCAACCACCCGACGCAGGCGCCCGTCCAGCGGCGCCCCGGCACGCCCGACCCAGGTTCGCCCGGGCGCCAGCCCCGCACCGGAAATCGGTCACAGGATGCCACGGGCCCGCCGTCCCGCACACGACAGACTGCGGCGGCTGCCCCGATCGTTGGCGTGATCGCTTGACAGGGGCGATCGGTTGCGCGGATGCTGCGCCGCAACCGGAACCCGGTCGGGTCGGTGTCGACCGGGGCCTCGGATCCCACAGGAGGGGGATATGAAGCTCAATCTCGGCGGATCGGTGGCAACTGCGAGGGGCGGTCGTCACCGGGTGGTGTACGGGATGGCGGCCCTCGGGGCCGCGGCAGCGCTCGTGGTGGGCAGCCTGCCCGCGGTCGCGCAGGACGACGAGGCGGCGCTCCGCGCCGAGCTGCTCAAGATCCCGGGCGTGGGGGCCGGCAGCCCCACGGACGCGGACTGGCAGAAGGTGGGCGAACTGACGCTCGGCCCCACCAAGGCGAACCTCAAGGAGGGCGAGTGCGCCGGGGTCCAGCTGTCGTTCATGGGCCTCAACAACCAGAACCTCCACAACAACCTGTTCCGCGGCTTCCTGCGGCCGTGGGAGGCGTACAGCGGCGCGACCATCGACTGGATCGACCTCGCGCAGGCCGACTACAACGGCCGACTCCAGCAGGCCATCGCCACGGGGACCGTGGACTGGGACGTGATGGAGATGGGTGCCCCCTTCGAGGGCGACACGGCAGGACGTGGCCTGCTGGACCCGATGCCCGACTGGGTCGCCACCCAGATCGACATGGATGACTACGTGGGGTATCTGAAGGCGCCCATCGGCACCTGGGATGGCAAGACGTACCGCATCTCCATCGACGGCGATACCCACACGCTTGCCTATCGCACGGACTACTACACCGACCAGGCGCTCAAGGACGCCTGGGCAGCGGAGGGCCACACTGGCGAGTGGGCAGCGCCCACGACCTGGGAGCAGGTCAACGAGCAGTCCAAGTTCCTCGCCGGCAAGACCGACCCCCTGACGGGCGGTCCTGCGTATG
>DAOTUX010000287.1:0-1562 GCA_034436475.1 Chloroflexota bacterium
CGCCTCAAGGTGTCGCTGGTGCGCGCTGCCTGGCAATGGGGAGGGTTGGACCCGCTGGCTAGGTGACATGCCTGCCTGGATGGTGTAGCCCTCCTCGAACCCGGAGAAGTCGATGCGCCCTGCTGAGCCGATCACCTTGAGGTGTGCCACGACCCCACCGTCGGGCATCGAAATGCGATCGCCCGAGAACATCACGATGCGGGCGCTGCGCTCGGTCTCGAGGTAACTGACGGCCGTCGTCTCGACCTGCGTGCCGTCGCGATAGGTCCGGGTGCTCGACTCGCAGGCCGCGAGCACCTGGGTGACCCTGTCGGGCGCCAGGAGCCGGACGCAGAGGTTGAGCCAATGGATGCCCGCGTTGATGATGTCCCAGCCGGTCGCACGGATCTCGATGAGCTCCACGTCGCCGATGTCGCCCCTGCGAGTGCGCTCAAGGACCTCCATCGCGGTCGCCTGGACCAGCAGGCCGTGGGGCACGACCATGGGGATTCCTGTCGTGCGCACCGCGTCCATGATCCGGGCGCCCGCCCGCGTCGTCGGTGCCAGGGGCTTCTCGACCAGCAGCCCGCGCGGCCCCATGCGCAGCGCCGCGACCGTGATCTCCTCGTGGCTGGCCGGGTAGGTGCTTACGCAGACGACGTCCGGGCTGAGCGCCTCGAACAACTCCGCGTGGCCCGGGTAGACGGCCACATCAGGATACGCCCGGGCCAGGTCCTCGCGAGCATGGGCATCGGTGTCGGCCACCGCGATGGCCTCGAAATGACTCGACCGCTGGAGGGCGTCGAGGCTGAGTCTGCCCGCGAGGCCCCCGCCGATGACGGCGGCGGTCAGGGGCAGTTGGTCGTCGCCACCGCTCGTCATGCGGTGCGTCCCGCCGGGCCAGCCGCCGTCACGCGGAGTTCCTCGCACGCCATCGCTCCTTCCCTGCACACCAGCCCGACGCCCCCGTTCGCGAGCGCGTCGGGCACGTCGTCGACCACGTCCGCGACGATCGCGTCATCAACGCGCCCCGTCACCCTTGCACCCACGACGTCGAGAGCCAGGCGACGAGTGTCGAACGACTCCCATGGCAGCGCGACGTCCGCCAGGATTGTCTCCCCGTCGTTGGCCCTGACCAGGAGCGCCCGACCGCCGGCCGCGAGTTGCAGCGCGTAGTAGCGTCGCATCCCCCGCACTCGGGCGGCGATGCCGACCGCAACGGCCATCCGGGGCGTGACGTCTGCCTCGACACGGTAGTCGGTCCAATCGAGCGTCCCCTGGCTCAGCAACCCCGTGCCTCGGTCCTGGGCGAGCCTGAACGCCTCGGGCCAGAAGGTGGGCCAATGGTCGAAGGCGTTAACCCAGGCGCGCCGCCAGACGGTGCCGCCCTCTGCGGGGCGCCCCAAGCGACACGTGGGTGCCCCGTCCCACGTCAGCCGGTCCAGGAGCAGCGTGCCGCCGCCCCGCCCCGTGACTTCGATGCCCACCTCCGCGACGGGCTGGCCATCTGTGGGCGGCACGACCCACCTGAGCTCGACGGTGGCGCCCGGTTCGATCGGCTGCGGGGGACCAGAGAGCCAGCC
>DAOTUX010000288.1:0-12884 GCA_034436475.1 Chloroflexota bacterium
TCGGCACCGACGGCGGCAGCAGATAC
Organism: Chloroflexota bacterium; assembly: GCA_034436475.1. Classification (GTDB taxonomy): domain Bacteria; phylum Chloroflexota; class Limnocylindria; order Limnocylindrales; family CSP1-4; genus JAFMJV01. The sequence goes on from DAOTUX010000288.1 coordinate 27, forward strand.
CAGTCCAAAAACCGTTCCAGCCGCGCGGACGCGTCCAGCACTGTCTCGCGTTTCTGGAAACCGTGCGGTTCGCCCGCGTAGGTCTTATACTCGAACGTCTTGTTGTGACGGCGCAGGGCTTCGGCCAGTTCCTCCGAGGCCTGCGGCACGACCACCTCGTCCTCCAGTCCGTGCAGGAGCAGCAGCGGCGCCTGGATCGCCGTACTTCCCGGCCAGGATGTCGTCGAGGCGATAGCCCGTGGTGGTGATCGAGGCGTCGAGCAGGCGCTGGATGTAGACGTCCTCCTTGCCCTCGAGGATGAACCGCCAGTAGTCCGCGAAGCGCGGGTCACCCAGTTCGTCGCCGAGCGCCTTGGCCTGGTCGGCCAGGATGCGCGCGTCGTCCTTCGCCTCGTACAGGGGGTCGATGCCGTCCTTGGCGCGTCCCCAGACCTGGAGGAACGGGTTGGAGCAGGACGCGGTGACCTCGTGGGTCTGGGTCTCCATCCAGGACGTGGCCGGGAAGGCGATGTCGGCGTACTCCACCGACGAGGTCATCTCGATGTCGGTCGTGACGATCAGGTCGATCCGCGGGTTGACGTTGCGGATCATCTCGTAGTGGTGCTTGGCGTTGTTCAGCAGGTTCACGTTGGTGAACCACAGCGCCTTGGTGGGCGTGGGCATGTGGGTGGTGCCCGTGAACACCTTGCGGCCGTATCGGGGCGTGTCCACGATGAGCGGGCGGTCCCCGTGGTTCCAGTAGGCGGGCTCCTCGCCGTAGCCGTACAGGTGGGCCACGATGTCCGAGCCCGACGCCCGCTCATCGAGGTTGGGCGCGAACGGGTCCTCCGCGATCCAACCCTTGAACCCGGGCCCGCTCTCGGGATGCCCCTGGAACAGGGCGCTCTTGTAGTTCCCCGCCCAGGTGTAGACCCCGGCCCCGGGGCGCCCGATGTTACCGGTGAGCATGAACGGCAGGTGGATGGCGCGATTGGCGAGCGTCGCGTGGAACCAGTGGTTGACACCCTCGCCGATGTGCGCGGAGGCGGGCTTGATGCGGGCGATGTCGTCGGCGAGCCGCTCGATGAGCGCGCGCGGCGAGCCGGTCATCTCGGCGACCGAGTCGAGGTCGTAGTCCGCCAGGTGGGTCCGGTACGCGGACCAGGTGGTCATCGCCTCCACGCTGGAGCCGTCGGCCAGACGGATCGAGCCGCTCCAGTCGAGCGCGGGCACCATCGCCTCCATCCGCGCGCCCACCATGTCGCGTGTCAGCGCGCGTGGCTCGCCCGCTCCCTCGTCCCACACCACGAAGTCGCCCAGCAGGTCGTACTGCTCGGGCTTGAGGCCCTGGAGCGCGAAGGACGGTCCGTCCGCCAGGAGGCCGGGCTGGTGGCCCGGGAACACCTCGGACGCTCGGAGCCGCGTGCCGGTGTCGGCCCGGATGAGCAGCGGCAGGTCGGTGAAGCGACGCACGAAGTCCGCGTCGTACAGGTTCCTGTCCATGAGCGAGCGCGTGATGCCCAGGAACAGCGCGGCATCGGTGGCCGGGCGGATGGGGATCCAGTAGTCCGCCTTGGTCGCCGGCGGGCTGTACTCGGGTGTGATGGTGACGATCGTGCCGCCCCGCTCCATGGTCTCGATGAAGAAGTGGGACTCCGCCATCTTGTTCTCGACCAGGTTCTTGCCCACCTGGATGGTGAGCTTGCTGAACCGCAGGTCGTTGAAGTCGACGTCGGCGGCCTGGAGACCGTGCACGAAGGGCATGCCGGGTGCCTGGTCGCCGTGCCAGGTGTAGTTGGACCACAGCCGACCACCCTTGGCCTCCTCGTGGTCGACGCCCCGGATGTCCGCGTCGAGGAGGGCCATCATGTTGGCGAAGCGATACATGCCGTACTTGCCGATGACCCCGAGCAGACCCATGCCGCCCCGGAACTTGAGCGTGCGGGTGCCGGCCCCGCCCATCGCGTCGAGCATCTCGGGCGGATAGCCATCGGCCTCCAGGCGGCGTCGACCCTCGTCGCCGGCGTACGTCCTGGCGATGGCGACGAGCCCCTTGGCCATGTAGCGATGGGCGTCCTCCCAGGACGCCCGCACCAGCTCGTCGGTGCCACGGGCGTCGAACCGGTACTGCGTGCGCAGCTCCGGTGTCAGCGGCGGGAACCCGGCATCGGCCCACTCCCGCCAGCCCTTGCGGATGAGGGGGTACATCAGGCGGAACGGGCCATAGACCCGGCGATGGACCTGGTAGCCCTTGGCGCAGCCACGGGGGTGCCACGCGGCGGTCGCGGTGTTGCCGTACAGGTCGGCATAGCGCGAGACGTCGTAGGCCTGCTCGGTGCGCATCACGACGCCGTTGCGGACGATGGCCCGCAGGCGGCATGAGTGCGTGTCGTTGGGGGAGCACACGAAGGTGAACGAGCGGTCGTAGCGGTACTGGTCCCGATACACGGTCTCCCAGCCCCGGTCGGGGTAGGCCGCGAGCGGGTCGGCGACCGCGACCGGCTCGAGCAGCGCGATGGGTGAGCGACCAGTGGAGAGGAGGAGGGATGACACACCCGCCGTGCCAGCCGCGGCAGCGATCAGGAACTCCCGCCGGCTGATACGCCGCACGACTGTGACCTCCGGTGCGGTCCGTCCGAGGGACCGGGAGACCGAGTGGGCCTTCTGTCGCGTGGGAAGGCGGCGCGCCGGACCTCATGCTAGCGCGCCTGTCGAGCGCGTGTTGGGCACTCGCGAACGATCGCGGGTCGCGATCGCCCTGCGCGGCACGGCCGTCGGGCCCGCGCAGGGTCCAGGTCCGGGTTCCGGGCCTTGTCGCCCGGTGCTACACTTCTCGGAGTTTCGTCGATGGCGAAACTATGGACGTCCCGCCCCGGTCGCGCTTCGAGGAGCAGTGCGACGCGCGGCCTGGAGGCATCGGAGGTAGCCCATGCGGGATCCCGGTCCCGATTCCACGGGAGGCGACGCGTGACCATCCCGACCGCAGCCGGTCGCCCGACCATCACCCCCGTGCCGTTCGACCCCGAGACCGTGCCTGCCCTCGAGGCACTGCTCGCCACGGGCACCCCCGCGGTCTCGCGCGAGACGCTCCAACGTGGGGATGTCGCCGCGGGCAGCCCGTCCAACGACGAGGTCATCGGTGACCGCGCCATCGACTGGGAGGACCGCGTAATCCCGGGCCCCGAGGGCGCCCCTGACATCGCGGTCACGATCTTCCGTCCGCGTGGCCTGGCTGATGCGGCCCTCCCGGCGTTGTATGACATCCACGGCGGCGGGATGATCGAGGGTCACCGCTCGTGGGACACCGGGCGCGTGGTGGACCTGGTGGACGAGCTGGGCGTGGTGGGCGTCACCGTGGAGTACCGGCTCGCGCCAGAGCACCCGTACCCCGCGGGGGTCGAGGACTGCTACGCGGGCCTGCTCTGGCTGGAGCGGAGCGCCGCGCCCCTGGGCGTCGACCCGGCGCGCATCGTGGTCATGGGTGGCAGCGCGGGCGGCGCGTTCTCCGCCGCCGTCGCCCTGCTCGCGCGCGACCGCCGCGGCCCACGGCTCGCGGGCCAGCTCCTGCTGTGCCCCATGCTGGACAACACCAACAGCACGGTCGCCAGTCACCAGTACGACGGCATCGGCTCGTGGTCACGCGAGCGGAACCTGTTCGCCTGGTCGTGCGTCCTGGGCGACGACCTCGCCTTCAGCGAGGACGCGCCCGCGTATGCCGCGCCGGCACGGGCCACGGACCTGTCGGGCCTGCCCCCCGCGTACATCGAGGTGGGTGCCGCGGAGCTGTTCCGGGACGAGGACGTGGAGTACGCGTCACGCATCTGGGCCACGGGCGGGCAGGCTGAGCTGCACGTGTGGGCGGGCGGGTTCCACGGCTTCGACATCTTCGCACCGGGGACGGCCATCGCGAACGCGGCGCTCGCGGCGCGCTCGTCCTGGCTGCGTCGCCTGCTGGCGATCTGATCCGGGGGGCCATGAGCGACCACAGGCGGCAGTGCCCGCACCAGAACCAACCGGCGCACGATGCGCGGCGCTGGACGGGTCCAGCGACCAAGGGTGAACAGGAGGCGAAAGGATGGGAACCATGATCGAGCAGCGCAACCGGAAGTACATCGTGACCGGGGTGCGACTCCCCGACGACATCAAGCGCACCAGGCCCGCCGAGCTGGACGAGTCCGAGACGCTCGTCACATGGCTCGATGACGCCGTGGTCAAGGGCGCCAGCCAGATGGTCTGCCTGTGGTACCTGAAGGCGACGCCCGACCAGTCCTACCCGGCGCACACGCACGAGTGCGACGAGATCGTGGGCTTCTTCGGCAGCGACCACCTGAACCCGGGCAAGCTGGGCGGCGAGATCGAGTTCTGGATCGAGGACGAGCAGTTCATCCTGGACGAGAGCTGTCTGATCTTCGTGCCCAAGGGCATGCGCCACTGCCCGCTCGTGATCCGGAGGGTCGACAGCCCGATCTTCCACTTCACCACCATGATCGGTGGCCAGTACGTCAAGCAGGATGTCGTCGAGGGGTAGGCGGGTGACCGCCGGGGCCCCAGGGGGGGTCGCGCGGTGACGTCCAGCCTCGTCCATCGGTACATCCCCAACTCGGCTCCCGGCGTCCGGGAGGCGATGCTCGCGGAGATCGGCGTCGCATCGGTCGACGAGATCTACGAGGAGATCCCCGAGGCCGTCCGGTTCTCGGGGACCCTCGACCTGCCGGCGCACGGCCTGTCCGAGGCCGACGTGGCCAGCACCGTGACGGCGCTCCTGGAGCGCAACCGCCCGACCAGCGACTACCTGAGCTTCCTGGGTGCCGGGTCCTGGGCCCACTACTCCCCAGCCATCATCCGGGAGGTCATCGGGCGGTCGGAGTTCCTGACCTCGTATCACGGCTCCGAGGTCACCGATCATGGCCGGTTCATGGCCATCTTCGAGTACCAGAGCATGATGGCCGACCTGCTCGAGATGGATGTCGTGGGGGCGGCCGTGTACGACGGCTCGACCGCGGCGGGTGATGCGGCCCAGATGGCGTCACGCATCACCGGCCGGCGGGAGCTGCTGGTGCCGCGCCTCATGGACCCCGACCGGCTCGCGGTCATGCGCAACTACGCGGGCGCATGGCTGGACCTGCGGGCCGTGGACGCGGACCCCGTCACCGGGGCACTGGACCTGGTGGACCTGCGCGCCAAGGTCACCGACCGGACGGCCGCGGTGTACATCGAGAACCCGTCGTACCTGGGCACGGTCCTGACCGACTGCCACGAGATCGGGGAGATCGCCCATGCCGCGGGGGCGCTCCTCATCGCCAACGTGAACCCAGCGTCGCTGGGCGTGCTCGCCCCGCCCGGCAGGTACGGTGCCGACATCGTGTGCGGCGATGGCCAGCCCCTGGGCCTGCCGCACGCGGGCGGTGCCCTGCGCCTGGGCATCCTGGCCTGCCCCAACGAGGCCCGGTTCGTCCACACCCTGCCCATGGTCATGGTGGGCATCCTGCCCACCATTGTGCCCGGCGAGCGGGCGTACACCTGGCACGCGCTGTTCGACCACATCTTCTACGGTGAGCGTGAGTCCGCTCGCTCGTTCAGCGGCTCCTCGTCGTTCCTGATGGCCATCGCGGCCGCGGTGTACCTCGCGATGCTCGGCCCGCGGGGCATGGTCGACCTCGGCCGCCGGAACATGCAGAAGTCCGCCTATGCCGCGTCCCGCCTGGGTGCGCTGCCGGGGATCCGGGCCCCGCTCCTCGAGGCACCCTGCTTCAACGAGTTCCTGGTGGGCTTCGATGGCACCGGACGGACCGTGGGGCAGGTCAATGGCGCCCTCCGCGAGCACGGCATCCTGGGCGGCAAGGATGTCTCGTCCGAGTTCCCCGAACTGGGCCAGGCGGCGCTGTACTGCGTGACCGGGCAGCACACCCTCGAGGACATCGAGCGGCTCGTGCGGACGCTCGACGAGGTGGTCCGGTGACCGCGGCACCGGAGTCCCGCGACACTGCCCGTGACGCCATGGAGGACTTCGAGCGAATCGAGACCGGCTACCGGTCGGTCCGTTGGGGCGAGCCCACCCTGTACGAGCAGTCACGACCCGGCATCGACAACGACGTCCTGCCGCGCATGGAGCCTGAGATCGAGGCTGTCGTGGGGGACGTGACGGCGCGGCTGCCGGCTGCGGCGCGACGGGACGCCCCGCCGCGCCTCCCCGAGGTGTCCGAGCCCGAGATCCTGCGTCACTTCATCCGCTGCTCCCAGATGACGTACGGGTACGACTCCGGCATCAACGTGGGCGTGGGCACCTGCTCCATGAAGTACAGCCCGAGGGTCAACGAGGTGGTCGCCGGCCTGCCGGCGCTCCGGGACCTCCATCCGCTCCAGGACGAGGAGGACATCCAGGGCCTGCTCGCGATCCTGTACCGGTTCCGGGACTGGATCTGTGAGCTCGCGGGCATGGACGAGGTCTCGTTCCAGGCGCGCGGCGGGGGTCACGGGGCGTTCACGGACGCGTCCATGATCCGGGCCTACCACCTGGCGCGTGGCGAGGGGCATCGGGACGAGATCATCACCTGCGCGGTGTCCCATCCGTGCAACCCGGCGACCGCGTCGGCGGTCGGCTTCAAGGTCATCAGCCTGTATCCCGACCCGGTGACGGGCGACCTGGGCATCGACGCCGTTCGGGCGGCCATCTCGGAGCGCACGGCGGGCATGATGATCTCCGCGCCCTACGACACGGGTGTCTTCGACGCGCACATCGCCGAGTACGCGCGGCTGGTCCACGAGGCCGGTGGCGTGGTCTCGCTCGACCAGGCCAACTTCAACGGCGTCATGACCCGCTTCCGGGCTGGTGACCTGGGCGCCGACATGGTCCACTTCAACCTGCACAAGACCTTCTCCACGCCCCATGGCGGGTACGGGCCCGCGGCGTCGGCGGTGGCGGTGAAGGCGGCGTTCCGCGACTTCCTGCCGGTGCCCATCGTGACCTTCGACGGCGACCGCTACCACCTCGAGCGCGACCTGCCGCACACCATCGGCAAGGTGGGCTCGTTCCACGGCATGGTGGTCAACGTGGTGAAGGCGTACGCGTACGTCCTCGCCCTTGGGGCCGAGGGTCTACGTGAGGTCTCGGAGTGGGCGGTCATCAACAACAACTACCTCATCCGCAAGCTCCTCGAGGTGCCCGGCGTGAGCATCTCGTGGCCCGACCGTCGCAAGCTCCAGGAGGCCCGCTTCTCGCTCGAGAGGCTCCGTGCCGACACCGGCGTCACGACCACGGACGTGAACTACCGCCTCGCCGACTTCGGGATCGCGCCCTACTTCGAGAGCCATGTCCCGCGCATCGTCCCGGAGCCGGTCACGCCCGAGCCCACCGAGGGCCAGTCAAGGGAGGACCTGGACCGGTTCGTGGAGGCGTTCCGGCAGATCTCGGACGAGGCGTACACCCGCCCCGAGGTCGTCACCACGGCGCCCCACCGCTGCATCGTCCATCGCGAGGTCCACGACTATCAGGACCTCACGGAGGTCCCCTTCACCTGGCGGACGTGGGAGCGGAGGGGTGGCTGAGCGCGCAGGGTCCCGGCCCCAGTTGGACGGCTGGGCGCGCCTGCGGGTGGCCGGGTGGCCACGGTCAGCAATTTATACTTCCTCTGGAAGAACAAGCCTGCTAGAGTCGCGGCGCCGGGTGTGATCGGCATCCGGTGGCCTGTCCCAAGGACCAGGCGGCGAGCATGATGAGGCGCATCGCCGCACCCATGACCATCCGCGGGCGGCGGAGCACATGCAACGGAGGAGGCTTCGACATGAGAAGGTTCTTGGCGACCGCATCAGCCAGCGTCGTGCTGGCGTGTGGCGCCGTGGCGGGCGCCCCCGCCCTCGTGGCATCCGGGGCCGACGAGCCAGTCACCATCGAGGTGACGAGCTGGCGCACCGATGACCTTGCCATGTGGCAGGAGAAGATCATCCCGGCGTTCGAGGCGTCCCACCCCAACATCAAGGTCGAGTTCAAGCCGGTCGAGACCCGGACCTACAACGCCGCCGTCGACGCGGCCTTCCAGGGCGGCACCGCCGCGGATGTCATCGCCTGTCAGCCCTACGAGGTCACCCGGGCCAACATCCAGAAGGGGTACTACACCCCCATCGATGACCTCGAGGGCCTCAAGCAGTTCGAGGAGGACCGCCTCGAGGCGTGGTCCGTCTTCGACGGTCACACCTACTGCATGCCCATGGCCGCCATCCACGGCAACATCTTCTACAACAAGGGCATCTTCGAGGAGCTCGGGCTCGCCATCCCCACGACCTGGGACGAGTACATGGAGGTGCTCAAGAAGGTCAAGGAGAGCGGCAAGTACGAGGCCATCGCCAATGGCTCGGGCGAGGGCTGGGCGCTCTCGGGCGCCGGCATCGACCACATCGGGGGCAACTTCTGGGGGTGCGACGCGGGACGCCAGGGGCTGCTGGATGGCAGCAAGAAGCTCACGGACCCCGACTTCGTGGCGGCATTCGACGCCTGGGGTGACATCCGGCCCTACCTGCCCAACGGCTATCAGAGCCTGATGTACCCCGACCAGCAGCAGCTCTTCGCGCTCGGGCGGGCCGCCACGTGGGTCACCGGCTCGTGGGAGATCAACATGGCGACGTCGGGCGGCGTGGATGCCGGCGTGTTCGCACCCCCGCTGTCCGCCGCTGGCGCCCCCCTGTGCGTCATGGTCCATCCGGACCTGGCCATGGGCGTGAACGCCAAGGGCGAGCACCAGGCGGAGGCGAAGGAGTTCGTCGACTGGCTGGCCAGCGACGAGTTCATCGACATCTTCACCAACTCCCTGCCCGGCTTCTTCAGCATGCGCAACGACGCGCCCCCCATCACCAACCCGCTCGCGCAGTCCATGATGGACATCGCGGCCTCGGCGCAGGGATGGACCCCGCGCCTGGCGCTCGATCGCCTGAGCGCGGGCACGCCGTCGCTGGAGGTGGAGAAGCAGGCCGCGCTCCAGGAGTTCTGGAACACGCCCAGCATGACCGGCACGGACATCGCGACCAAGCTGCAGCAAGTGCTCGAGGCAGGCTACACACCGCCAGCGCAGTGACCCCCGCGCACTGACTCAAGGACAGGCTTTGGGGCGTGAGCCATCCACTGGCTCACGCCCCGGCCATGCCTCGCTGAGGTACGGATGAGGACACGTCGGGCCTACTGGTATCTGCTCCTGTTCGCGCTCCCGGCCCTCTTCTTCTACCTCGCGTTCGCGGTCTACCCCCTGCTGGCGACGCTCCAGCTCAGCCTGTTCGTCGATGAGCTGGGCACCGGCGTCCAGCGCTTCGTGGGCCTGGACAACTACGTCTTCCTGTTCACCAACGTGGGCACCGGGCCGGCCTTCTGGCGCGCGTTCGGCAACAACATCCAGTACTTCCTCATCCACCTGCTCGTCGAGCTGCCCATCGCGCTCCTCATCGCGGCGCTGCTCACCTCCGGGCCCATCCGTCGCTCGCAGGGGATCTACCGAACCCTGCTGTTCATCCCCGCGACGCTGTCGGTCGTCATCACCGCCTTCATGTGGCGGCTCATCCTCAACCCGCTGTGGGGCCTGGTCGGGTTCCCGCTGCTGGGGGACGAGAAGACGGCACTGCCCACGGTCGCGCTCCTGTCCGTGTGGCAGTACGTGGGCGTCCCGATGATCTTCTTCTACGTGTCCCTCAATGCGATACCGGCCGAGTTCCTCGAGTCGGCCCGCCTGGACGGCGCAGGGCCCCTCAGCACCTTCCGGCGCATCAAGCTCCCGCTGATCGCCCCGATCATCGGCCTCAACGTGATCCTGACCTACATCTTCACGTTCGTGGGCTTCGACATGGTGTACGCGCTCGGCGGGGTCGCGCCCGGCCCCAACTACGCCACGGACATCCTGGGGTCGTTCTTCTACCGGATCTTCTATGGTCATGAGGCCAGGACCGGCGACCCCAATCTGGGCGCCGCCGTGGGCACCACCATCTTCTTCATCATCCTGATCGTGACGGCCGCCTACTTCCTCCTCGTGCATCGTCGGACCAGGTCCTATGAGCTCTGACACGGGGAGGGCGACCGCCGGCACGCAGGCCGGTCAGCGTACCGAGCCGGTGGCCACCGGGCGCCGGCGCCCCATCTCGGCCGGGGCGATCGTGACCCACCTCGCCCTCATCGGCTTCGTCATCCTTGCCATCGGTCCGGTGCTCCTGATCGTGGCCAACTCGTTCAAGAGCACGAGCGCCATCTTCCAGGGGCCACTGACCCTCCCCACGGCGGAGACCCTCAACCTCGCGGGCTATCGGGCGGCCCTCGCGGACTCCAGGTTCCTGGGCTACTACGGGAACAGCCTGATCGTCACGATCACGTCGGTCCTGCTGGTGGTGACCTGCTCGGCCCTGGCCGCCTGGGCCATCACGGAGTACCGCGTGCGTCTCGCCCCCATCATCGCGGGGCTGTTCCTGCTGGGCCTCATGCTCCCGATCCGACTCGGGACGGTGCCGCTGCTCCGGATGATGGTGTCCATGGGCATCTACGACACGCATCTGGCGCTGATCCTGGTGTACACGGGCATGAGCCTTCCCGTGGCGGTGGCCATCATGCTGGTGTACTTCCGGACCGTCCCCCGAGAGCTCAAGGAGGCGGCCCGGTGCGACGGCGCCGGCGAGTTGCGCACCCTGCGCATCGCCCTGCCCATCATCCGGCCGGCCATCGCGGCGGTGGCCGCGATCACCATGCTCCCGATCTGGAACGACCTGTGGTTCCCGCTCATCCTGGCCCCCAACACCCAGACCGTGACGCTCGGGACGCAGCAGTTCGTGGGCGTGTACCAGACCAACTGGCCGGCGATGCTCGCCGCGCTCACCATCGGTGCGGTGCCCGTCATCCTCCTGTTCCTGGCGTTCTCGCGCCAGTTCATCCGCGGCCTCAGCGCCGGTTTCACGCGGTGAGGGGTCGCCCGCATCGGACGGGGACGCCCTGCCCGCCGGCCGTCCAGCCGGTGCGCGCTTGACCCGACCGACCGCGGCGGGCCACCCCACCGTCACCCCGGTCCCGTTCGACCATGAGGTCGCGGTCGTGCTCGACGCCATGGCGACGGGCTCGGGACCAGTGCCCTCGCGTGGGACCCTGCGCCGCGAGGGCGCGAGCGGATCGCACCCGCCGATCGACGCGGTCATCGGCGATCACAAGGTCGACTGGGAGGACCGCGTCATCCCGGGCCCCGAGGGCGCCCCTGACATCGCGGTCACGATCTTCCGCCCGCGTGCCCTGGCCGATGCGGCGCTCCCGGCGCTGTATGACATCCACGGCGGCGGGATGGTCGCGGGCCACCGCTCATGGGACGCCGCGCCGATGGTCGGCCTCGTCGTGGCGCTCGGGGTCGTGGCCGTGACGGTCGAGTACCGCCTCGCCCCGGAGCACCCGTACCCCGCGGGGGTCGAGGACTGCTACGCGGGTTTGCTGTGGCTTGCGAGGAGCGCCGCCGAGCTGGGCGTGGACCCCGAGCGTATCGTGGTCATGGGTGGTGGCGCAGGCGGTGGGCTCAGCGCGGCGATGGCCCTCGTCGCGCGCGACCGCGGTGGCCCGCGCATCGCGGGCCAGGTGCTGCTGTGCCCGATGCTCGACAACACGCACACGACCGTCTCCACCCTGCAGTACGACGGCATCGGGACCTGGACGCGGGAGGAGAGCCTGCGCGCCTGGTCGTGCGTGCTGGGCGATGACCTCGCCTTCAGCGAGGAGGCGCCCGCGTATGCCGCGCCCTCGCGGGCCACGGACCTGTCGGGTCTGGCCCCCGCCTTCATCGAGGTCGGCTCCGCCGACCCGGCGCGTGACGAGGGGGTCAGTTACGCGTCACGCATCTGGGCCGCGGGCGGTCAGGCCGAGTTGCACGCATGGGCTGGTGGCTGCCATCTCTTCGACATCCATGCGCCCCATGCGGCGATCACGCGGGCCGCATCGGACGCCTGCCTTTCGTGGCTGCGGCGCCGGCTCGCGCGGTGACCCGACCGGCCCGGGTCCGATCCCGGCCCGTCGGACACACGCGCCCGCTGGAGATACTTCTGTCAGCGACAGAATTGGCACGGATGGTCTAGGCTGCGGCAGGACCGGGCCGAGGCCGTCGCCTGGCAGTCGTGCGGCCCCTCAGGACACGGGAGTGCGCGACGGCGGCTCTCGCGAAGGGTCCCCAGATGGAGAACGCATGATGAGTCGAGTCCCGATCGATCACGACCTGTCGACCGCCTACGCGCGGATCGAGGCCACCCGGGTGCCGGCGGCCGACGTGACGGTCGCGACGCTGCGGGCGACGGACGTGCCCGGTCGCACGCGTCCGGAGGATGTCATCCCGGGCAGGCCGGTCACCGTGGAGGAGCACCTGGTCCCGGGGCCCGCTGGCGCTCCGGAGGTCGCCCTCGCCATCCTCCGCCCCGATGCCGCCCCGCGTCCCGCACCCCTGATCTACAACATCCACAGCGGCGGCATGATCATGGGCAGCCGTTTCAGCTTCCTGGGCGACTTGGTGGACCTGGCGGTCGAGACCGGCGCGGTGGCGACGAGCGTCGAGTACCGGCTGGCACCTGAGCATCGTCACCCGGCGCAGGTCGAGGACTGCCTTGCGGGGCTGCGCTGGGTCGCCGACCACGCGACGGAGCTTGGCATCGACGCTCGACGCATCATCGTGACTGGCGACAGCGCGGGAGCCGGCCTTGCGGCTGGCGTCGCCCTCGCGGCGCGCGACCGGGGCGGGCCGGCCATCCTCGCGGTCACCATGCATGGGCCCATGCTCGACGATCGGAATGACTCCGTCTCGTGCCTCCAGTACCCAGACGAAGGCCCTTGGGACCGACGCATGAACGAGGTCGGCTGGTCGGCGCTCCTCGGGGCGTCCCGAGGCGGCCCGGATG
>DAOTUX010000289.1:0-15132 GCA_034436475.1 Chloroflexota bacterium
GCATGGACGGATGAGAGGAGGATCTCTCCAGCATGACCCGACGTACGACACGGGCTGCCGTGGCGTCCCTGGGCGCGGCCACCCTGCTGGTGGCGTCCCTGGGCGGCACGTTCGCCCAGAGTCCCGGCGCCTCGGCGCTGCCGTACTACCCGGATCCTGTCGAGCAGCCGCCGGCGCCCGCCGCCGACGTCATGAGCTACCCGAACTACGGGGACGGCGTCGACTGCGAGGCGAACACGTTCAACGGCCGCCCGTACAGCGGCAACCTCAAGTCGATCGAGGCACCCGACGCCTCGACCGTCGTGTTCACCTTCTGCGACCCGAACGTCGCCTTCCTCGCACAGGCAGCCTTCTCGTCGCTGGGCATTGATGACGCCCAGTACCTCATCGACCACGCGGCCGACGGCAAGCTCATCAACGAGCCCAACGGCACCGGGCCCTACAAGTTCAGCAGCTGGGACCTGGACCAGCGCATCAACCTCACGGCCAATGACGCGTACTGGGGCACCAAGGCCCTGACGCCGAACCTCGAGTTCCAGTGGAACAACGACGGCGCGGCCAAGTTCCTCGCGCTCTCGAGCGGCGCGGTCGATGGCATCGACAACCCTGGCAAGGACGACCTGCCGGCCATCGAGGCCGACCCGAACCTCCAGCTCAAGCCCCGAGAGGGCACCAACACGATGTACTTCGGGATGAACAACAAGTTCGCCCCGTGGGGCAACGAGAAGGTGCGCAGGGCCATCGCCATGGGTATCGACCGCCAGCGGCTGGTGGACAACTTCTTCCCGCCTGGCACCGAGGTCGCCGACTACTTCACCCCCTGCTCGGTGGAGTTCGCGTGCGAGGGCGCCAAGGCACCGGCGTTCGACCCGGTGGCAGCGAAGGCGCTGCTCCTCGAGGGTCTCGCCGAGGAGGGCATCGATATCGCGTCGCTGGACATCCCTGTCCAGTACCGCCCCGCCCCGCGCGGCTATGTCAACGACCCGCCGGGTGTGGCACAGGACGTCGTCGCACAGCTCCAGGAGAACCTGGGCCTCAAGGCGCACACCGACGAGCACGAGAACACGACCTACCTGGGCGAGTCCAACGCGGGCACCCTCGAGGGCCTGTTCCTGCTCGGCTGGGGCATGGACTTCCCCGACGTCAGCAACTTCATGACCTATCACTTCGGATCGGGCACCGGTGTCAAGTTCGGGGACCCGTATCCGGACCTGGTCGCGGCCATCACCAAGGGCGATCAGAGCGTCTCAGACGCCGACCGGAGCGCCGCCTACAGCGAGGCGAACGACCTGCTGGTCCAGCACATGCCCGTGGTCATCGCGTCCCACGCCGGCTCCGCGACGGCCTGGAAGGCGGATGTCGAGGGTGCCCATTCGTCACCGCTCTCGACCGAGATCTTCTCGGTCATGAAGGCGGGTGACCGGGACATCCTGGTGTTCATGCAGGGCGGCCAGCCTGGCGGCCTGTATTGCGCCGACGAGACCGACGGCGAGTCCCTGCGGGTCTGCGAGCAGGTCAAGGAGTCCCTGTACGGCTATGAGGTCGGTGGCTTGAACGTGGCCCCGTCCCTCGCCACCGAGTGCACCGGCAGTGAGGACCTCCTCACCTGGACCTGCACCCTGCGCGACGGCGTGACCTTCCATGACGGCTCGACCCTCGACGCGAGCGACGTGGTGCTGTCATACGCGGCCCAGTGGGACGCCATCAGCCCGCTCCATGTCGGTCGGACCGGTGCCTTCGAGTACTGGCCCGCCCTCCTGGGCGGCGGCTTCCTCAATCCTGCGGGTGCGTGCGGCGAGTTCTCCAACACGCCGGCCTGCCCCGAGTCCTGAGCGCTCGACGACGCGCCTGACGCGCGTCGTCGAGCCACATCCGGGAACGCCGCCGGTCAACGGCGGCGTTCCCGTATCCTGCCCGAGCAGCGTGTGACACCGACGGCATGACGCAGTACATCGTTCGACGCCTGCTGGTGTCGATCCCGATCCTCGTGGCGGTCATCTTCGTGGTGTTCCTCATCGCGCGGGTGATCCCCGGCGATCCCTGTCTCGCGACCCTCGGGGAGCGGGCCACCCCCCAGCAATGCGCGGAGTTCGCGGCCCGCTACGGCCTCGACCAGCCGATCCCCATCCAGTTCGTCCGCTACGTGGAAGCGATCCTCACGGGGGACCTCGGCACATCCATCCGATACCGGTTGCCCGTAGCGGAGTTGATTGTCCTGCGCCTGCCCACGACCATCGAGCTCAGCTTCTTCGCGCTCACCTTCGCCATCGTGGTCGGGGTGCCGTTGGGCATCGTCTCGGCGTATCGCCGGAACTCTGCGGCCGACACCGGGACCATGGCCTTCGCGAACATCGGGGTCTCGATCCCCGTTTTCGTGCTCGGGCTCGTGCTGGCCTACGTCTTCTCGATCCTGCTCAAAGGAACGCCCTTTGCGCTGCCGCCATCACAGCGCCTGAGTCCCGGCGTCCGCGTCGAGCCGCTCGTCGCCGTGTGGGGCCTGGAGCACCTCGACGGATTGCCGCGCACGTTCCTCGACTTCGTGTCGAACATCTACACCCTGACGGCGCTCGTCACGTTCCAATGGAACGCGTTCGTGGACGCGATACGCCACCTGATTCTGCCAGCCATCGCCTTGGGCACCATCCCTCTCGCCATCATCGCCCGCATCACCCGCTCGAGCCTGCTCGACGTCATGGGACGCGAGTACGTCCGGACCGCCCGAGCCAAGGGCCTCGCGGATTGGTCGGTGCTCCGCAGGCACGCGTTCCGCAATGCCATCCTGCCCATCGTGACCATCATCGGACTCCAGATCGGCATCCTGTTGAGTGGCGCGGTGTTGACCGAGAGCGTGTTCGGCCTGGCTGGCATGGGGACCGCCATCACCGACGCGATCACCAACCGGGACTACGTGGTGATCCAAGGGTTCACGCTCGTCATCGCCATCCTGTTCCTGACGGTGAACCTCCTGGTCGACATCTCGTACGCGTGGCTCGACCCGCGGGTCCGGCTCGGCTGATGGCGGTGCTCGCGGAGTCGCAGGTCGAGGGCAGCCAGGTCGCCATGGCATCCCAGCCAGGCAAGCTGCGTGAGACCACGCGTAGCATCCTCGGCCAGCGCTCCGCTGTCATCGGACTGGTGATCCTCCTCGCGTTCGCGCTCGTCGCCATCTTCGCGGATCAGCTCGCCCCGTTCGGGCCATTCGAGGACTTCATCGGCGAGCCGGGCGTCAGGACCCGAGGTGGACCGTGCGTCCATCTCCTGGGCTGTCCAACGGAGCAGACGGAGCACTGGTTCGGTCTCGACGGCAATGCGCGCGATGTCTACTCGCGGGTGATCCATGGCACCCGGATCTCGCTCGTGATCGGGTTCCTGACCGTGGGCGTGGCCATCATCATCGGGTCGTTCTTCGGCGCGATCGCGGGCTTCATCGGCGGTCGGGTCGACACGCTCATCATGCGTCTGATGGACGTGCTGCTCGTCTTCCCTGCCCTGCTGCTGGCCATCGCCATCGTGACCGTCGCCGGGAAGGGCCTGGTGAACGCCGCGCTCGCCGTCGGTCTCGTGGCCATCCCCATCTACGCGCGGATCACCCGCGCCTCGATCCTCACGACCCGGGAGCAGGACTTCGTGGTCGCATCACGCGCCCTCGGGGAATCCCAGAAGGGCCTGCTCTTCCGACGCGTCCTGCCCAACTCACTGACACCCATCCTCGTCGCCGGCACGCTCGGCATCGGCACCGCGGTGCTCGAGATCGCCGCGCTCTCGTTCCTGGGTCTGGGTGCCAGCCCGGAGGTCCCGGAGTGGGGAGGCATGATCGGTCGCGAGGGCAACAGCGTGTTCAATGCGCCCCACCTGCTCATCTTCCCAGGCATCGCCCTGACCCTCACGGTCCTCGCCTACAACCTGCTCGGCGATGGCATCCGCGACGCACTCGACCCACGGCTCCACCGATGATCGCCGCCGATGTCGGTACCGGTGCTGGTGCGGCCAGCGCGCACCTCCTCGATGTGCGCGGCCTGCGCACCTCGTTCCACACCCGCCATGGCGTGGTGCGTGCCGTGACGGGTGTGGACTTCCATGTGGACCGGGGCGAGATCCTGGGTCTGGTGGGCGAGTCGGGCTGCGGCAAGAGCGTGACCTCGATGAGCATCCTGCGGCTGGTGGCGAGCCCGGGCACCATCGACGCGGGCGAGGTCGTGTTCGACGGCCAGGACCTGCTCAAGCTGGACGACACGGGCATCCGCAAGGTGCGTGGCGACCGCATCGCGATGATCTTCCAGCAGCCCCAGTCCTCGCTCAACCCGGTGATGGACGTGGGGAACCAGATCGGCGAGGTGCTGGAGCTCCATCGGGGCATGAAGCGCAGGGCGGCCCGCGACCGAGCGCTGGAGCTGATGCGCATGGTGGGCATCCCCGACCCTGCGCGACGCCTCAGGAACTATCCCCACGAGATGTCGGGCGGCATGGCCCAGCGCGTGATGATCGCGATGGCGCTCGCCTGCGAGCCGGAGCTGCTTATCGCGGACGAGCCCACGACCGCCCTCGACGTGACCATCCAGGCCCAGATCCTGGACCTGATGCGCAACCTCCAGCGCGAGACCGGCACCGCCATCATCCTCATCACGCATGACCTGGGCGTGGTCGCCGAGATGTGCGACCGGGTAGCGGTCATGTATGCCGGCGAGATCGTGGAGCAGACGGACGTCCGGTCGCTGTTCGCCTCGCCGCTCCATCCCTACACCCAGGGCCTCATCGGCGCGGTGCCGGTGCCGGGTGTCATCCAGGACGAGCTGGCGGTCATCCCGGGCAGCGTGCCCAACCTCATCGCACTGCCGGCGGGCTGCCGGTTCGCCCCTCGGTGCACGGCACGGATCGAGCACAACAACGTGCTCGCGAGCGAGCTCCACCCGGAGCTGCGCGACGTGACCCAGGACCACCAGGTGCGCTGCTGGCTGTACCACCACATCGATGGCAGCCCGCGACCGGACCCGGACGTCTGGCCAGAGGCGGCGCTCCCGGGCATCCCCGACAGCGTCCCTGAGTTGGCCGCGACCGAGGGTGCGTTCGAGCCGCCCGTCTCGGCGGGCGTCGACGGTGGCGAGGCATGACCGTGACGGTCACGAGCGCCCCGGGCACCACCTCGGTCCCGACCGACACCGTCCCGCTGGTGGAGCTCCGGGGGCTCACCAAGCACTTCCCGGTCAAGGGCGGCGTGCTCCAGCGCACCGTGGCCGAGGTCAAGGCGGTCGATGGCGTCGACCTGGCGATCCGGCGGGGCGAGACGCTGGGCCTCGTGGGCGAGTCCGGCTGCGGCAAGACGACGGTGGGCCGGCTCCTGCTCCGGCTCATCGATGCCTCCAGCGGCCAGATCGTGTTCGACGGCCAGGACATCACTCGTCTCGCGGGCGCGGGACTCCGCCCGTATCGGCGGCGCATGCAGATCATCTTCCAGGACCCGTACGCATCGCTGGACCCGCGCTCGCCCATCGGCGACAGCATCGGCGAGGGGCTGCGCATCCATGGCATCGGCACACCAGACGAGCGACGCGCCAGGGTCGCCCGGATGATGGACCTCGTGGGCCTCCAGCCGTATCACGCACGGCGCTACCCGCACGAGTTCAGCGGCGGCCAGCGGCAGCGCATCGGCATCGCGCGGGCCCTCGTGCTCGAGCCGGAGCTCATCGTATGTGACGAGCCCGTGTCCGCGCTCGACGTGTCCATCCAAGCCCAGGTGCTCAACCTGCTCAAGTCACTCCAGCGGGAGCTGGGCCTCACCTACCTGTTCATCGCCCACAACATGGGCGTGGTGGAGCACATCAGCGACCGCGTGGCGGTGATGTACCTGGGTCGCGTGGCGGAGCTGTCGGTGCGGGAGGACCTGTATCGGGCGCCGGCCCATCCCTACACGCGGGCGCTCATGTCCGCGATCCCGCTGCCCACTCCCGGCGCGCGCCGGCAGCGCATCATCCTGGCGGGTGACGTGCCCAGCCCGCTCGACCCGCCGAGCGGCTGCTCGTTCCATCCGCGCTGCTGGCTGCGGACACGACTCGGCGACCCCGCCGTGTGCTCCACCGACCGACCCACCCTGCGCGCGGTGGGCCCCGTGCACGAGGCAGCCTGTCACTTCGCGGAGCGCACCAGCGAGCTGTCCGAGGGCCAGGCCGCCGAGGCCGCGGAGCGACTGGCCGCGGAGGTCATCGCCGAGGCCGAGACCGCCGTGGGCGGGCCTCCAGTCCCGACGGCGTCCCACGAGGGCGATCCCCCTCCGGGCTGACCGGTCCTCGAGGGGCGGCTCGGACCCCCGCGGTGTCGAGGGACGCGACCAACGGCGCGATCGATCGTCGCCGTGCCCTGCCGACCCCAAGGTCGAGGCGCGCCGGCCGTGCGCCTGCCGTATCATCGGCGCCGACCGCGCGACCAGTACCTTGCAGCGGGAGCGGTCATGGCGATCTGGGCCGACCCTGCCCGATCGGGCCGGCGCGCACGGGAGCGACAGCTCCGGACGTCGCGCCACTGGTGCCGTGCCTGGGTGGCGGCCATCCTGGCGGTCCTCGTCCTGAGCGGTGCGAAGCCCTCCCCGCGACCCAATGGGACGACGCTCACCGTCCCGGTGCGGACGCTCGCGGCTGGTGGCTCCGACTTCGTGTGCGGCGTGCGTGACGACCTGACGCTGTCCTGCTGGGGGCGCGAGGCCGTAGGTCTGACGGACCCGCCCAGCGGGCGCTTCGGCGCGATCGCCGCGGGACGACGCGACGTGTGCGCCCTGGCCATGGACGCCACGTTGACCTGCTGGGGACGCTGGTATGACAAGGCGGCCGCCCTGGGTGGCGAGGTCGTCGCACCGGCCGGGCGCTTCCTCGCGTTCGACATCGCCGACACGCAGGCGTGCGGCATCCGTGCCGACCGGAGTCTCGCCTGCTGGGGTGCCTGGGAGACGCAGGGCCCGCCGCCGACCTCCGACGTCGCCAACGGGTCGTTCATGGCCGTCGCGGTCGTCCATGACTGGTATGGCGGCTGTGCCATCCGGGTGGATGAGACGCTGGCGTGCTGGGGCTCGGACGCCTGGGGCGAGGCCTCGCCTCCTCCCGGCCGCTATCGCGCCATCGCCGCGGGGCGCCAGATGTACTGTGCCATCGACCTCGAGGGACGTTTGGCCTGCTGGGGTCGACGTCTGTACGGCATGGATCGCCCACCGGATGGGCGCTATCGGACGCTCGACATCGGCGGGGACACCGGGTGCGCGATCAGGGTCGATGGACCGACGGTCTGCTGGGGTGCCGCGCTCTCGGGCCGGCCCATGCCGCCCGACGACCCCGCCGCGACGGTGGCCGTGGGCGAGACCATCGGCGCGCTCGTCAACACCGATGGTCAGGTGCACCAATGGGGCGAGACCGCCTTCTGGCCGGCATGGGGGTTCGGCGGTCCGGACTCCGATGCCCGGTTCGAGACCCGTCACCTCGTGCCGGACCATGGCACGCCCGATCCTGTGTCGACGACCTGAGCTGAGCCAGCGGCGGGTCCCTCGCGTCGGTCAGTCGTCCGGTCCGCCGTCCACGACGTGTCTGGGCGGCTCGGGGTCGAGCGCGTGGGTGTCCAGCGCGTCCGACACCGGGACGTCCGCCTGTTCCGCGACCGCCTCGGCCAGGACGCCCTGGCTGATCCGCTCGGCGAAATGGCAGGCCACCATGTGGTCGCCGATGCCGCTGGGGCGCATGAGAGGTTCCTCGACCACGCACCGCTCGGGGTCGCCCAGCTGCTCGCGCAGCCAGCATCGAGGGTGGAAGCGACACCCACTGGGCGGCGCCGCCGGGGACGGCACGTCCCCCTTGAGCACCAACCGCCGGGTGCGACGACGCGGGTCCGGGATGGGCACCGCCGACAAGAGCGCCACCGTGTAGGGATGGCGCGGGTCCTCGTACAGACGCTCGACCGGCGCCAGCTCCACCAGCTTGCCGAGGTACATGACCCCAACGCGGTCGCTGATGTACTGGACCACCGACAGGTTGTGGGCCACGAACAGGTAGGTCAGGCCGAACTCCCGGCGCAGGTCCTGGAGCAGGTTGAGGATCTGGGACTGGATGGACACGTCGAGGGCCGACACCGGCTCGTCGCACACCACGAACTCGGGCTCGAGCGCCAGGGCGCGCGCGATGCCGATGCGCTGACGCTGGCCGCCGCTGAACTCATGCGGGAAGCGCCGCGCATAGTCGCGTCGCAGACCGACCGTCTCGAGGTAGTCACCCACCCGTCGCTCGCGGACCGACGAGTCCCCCCAACGGTTCTCCGTGTCGGCCTGTGCCACGAGACCCTCGCCGATGATGTCGCTCACGGGCATGCGCGGGTTGAGCGAACTCACGGGGTCCTGGAACACGATCTGCATCCGGCGACGCAGGCGCTTGAGCTGTCTGCCCTTCCGGCCGAGCACATCCTCACCGTCGAGCAGGACCCGGCCGCTGGTCGCCGGCAGCAGCTGCAGCACCGTCTTGCCCAGGGTGGACTTGCCACAGCCGGACTCGCCCACCAGGCCCAGGATCTCGCCCTTCTGGATGTCCACGCTCACGCCGTCGACGGCGCGCACGTCCCCGACATGGCGACGCAGCACGCCGCCATGGATGGGATAGTGCTTGACGAGGTCCCGGATGGAGACCAGCGGGGATCGCGCCTGCATGGCCACCGCGGGGTCCGCCTGCGGGCCGGGGGTCGCGGGGTCCGGTACTGGCGGCACCCGCGACGCGTCAGGCGGTGTGGCCGGGACCATCGGGTCGGTCATCGGCCGGTGCCCTGGTCCAGGAGAGCGCTGACCTCGGCTGTGGACGCCTCGGCGGCCCGCGTCGCGGCAGCGACCTGCGCCTCACGGAGCCGGGTCGGCACCGGGTAGCCGGGCGCCTGCTTCCAGAGCCAGCAGGCGACCGGTGGACCCTCCCCCTCGTCGACCCGCGGATCCAGCTCCCCGCACGGCTCGAAGCGGTACGGACATCGGGGCGCGAAGTTGCAGCCCTTGGGCATGTTGAACGGGTTGGGCACCGAGCCCTTGATGACGTTGAGGCGCTGGCCCCGCATGCCCTTGGAGGGGATGGACGTGAGCAGTCCCTCCGTGTACGGGTGTCGCGGTCGCAGCAGCACCTCCTCCACGGTACCGTGCTCCACCACCCGTCCGGCGTACATCACGACCACGTCCTCGGCCATCTCGGCCACGACCCCAAGGTCGTGCGTGATGAGCAGCACCGCCGTCGCGGTGCGTTCCTGGATCGCCCGGATGAGGTCCAGGATCTGGGCCTGGATGGTCACATCGAGCGCGGTCGTGGGCTCGTCGGCGATGAGCAGCTTGGGCTCGCAGGCGAGCGCCATCGCGATCATCACGCGCTGGCGCATGCCGCCCGACATCTCGTGGGGATACTGCTTGACGCGTCGCTCGGGGAACGCGATGCCCACCATCCGGAGCGCCTCGATGGACCGGTCCAGCGCCTCCCGCTTGCCCACGCCGAAGTGCAGCCGCACCGCCTCGCTGATCTGCGTCCCGATGCTGAACACCGGATTGAGGCTGCTCATGGGCTCCTGGAAGATCATCGCGATCTCGTTGCCCCGGAGCCTGCGCATCTGGTCCTCGGGAAGGGTCAGCAGGTCCCGACCCTCGAACATGACCCGTCCTGAGGCGATGCGCGCGGGTGGCGTGTCCAGGAGGCGCATGACGGTCATCGCGGTCACCGACTTGCCGCACCCCGACTCACCCACGACGCCCAGCGTGCGGCCCCGACCGAGCTGGAACGAGACCCCATCCACGGCCTTGACCACGCCGTCCATGACCTGGAAGTGCGTGCGCAGGTCCTGGATGTCCAGCAGCGGCCGGTCCTCCGGCCCGGCATCGCCGGGTAGGGATCGGCTGTCGGTCGTCGAGGTGACGGTCATGGGGTCACTCCCGGGTCCTGGGGTCGAGCGCATCTCGCAGCCCGTCGCCCACGAAGTTGATGGCGATGACCGTGAGCGCGATGGCCATGCCGGGGAAGAACGCCCACCACCAGTTGCCCAGGCTGAGTGCGTTCTGGGCGTTCGCGAGGGCGTTGCCCCAGCTGATCTGGGTCTCGGAGATGCCGAAGTTGAGGAAGGACACGAACGACTCGAGCACGATGTTGGAGGCCATGAGCAGCGTCATGGACACGATGACCGGGCCCAGGGCGTTGGGCAGGATGTGCCGGAAGGCGATGCGCCCCCCACCCACGCCCACAGCGCGCGCCGCATCCACGAAGTCGGCCTCGCGCAGCGACAGGAACGAAGCGCGCACCAGGCGCGCGATGAGCGCCCAGGACAGCAGGCCGAAGATGAGCACCAGCGACGTCACGTCACCACGCCCGAAGAACCGCGCCGCCACGAGGATCACGAACAGGAACGGGATGGCGAACAGGACATCCACCAGGCGCATCAGGACGTTGTCCACGCGACCACCCATCCAGCCCGCCACGGCGCCCACGACGACGCCCACGAACCCCGCGATGAGCATCGAGAAGAGGCCCACCACGATGGAGATGCGCGCGCCGTTGATGACCATCGCGAACACGTCACGGCCATCGCGATCGGTGCCGAAGATGTGGGCCAACGACGGTGGGTCCCCACCGGGCTTGGTGGCCCCCGGGAAGAACAGCGGGTTGAAGGGCGCCAGGATGGGCCCGAACACCGCGATGAACAGCATGGCCAGGAAGACGACCAGGCCCACGAGCGCCAGCCGATGGCGCAGGAAGCGCCGTCGGGCGAGCTGCCACTGACTGAGCGACCGCAGCGCGACCTCGTGCTCGCCGGGCGTCTCCTGGACGGCCGGTGCGAGCATCTCCAGCGTCTCCAGCTCCTGGGGAACCTCGTCGCGATCCTGGATGAGGTCCGCGACGCGCTCCTGCCGAGCCCGTGGGTCCATGGCGCCGGCCATCAGTACCTGATCCTCGGGTCGGCGACGGCATAGATGACGTCCGCGACGAGGTTCATGACCACCACGAACACCGACCCGATCAGCACGATGCCCATGAGCAGGAAGTAGTCACGGTCACTGATGCCCTCGAAGAACAGCCGACCCATGCCCGGCCAGGAGAAGATGGTCTCGGTCACGATGGCACCCGAGAACAGGAACGCGATCTCCAGGCTCACGGCGGTGATGATGGGCAGCAGCGCGTTGCGGAACGCATGGCGGAACACGACCCGCTTGCGGGGCAGGCCCTTGGCCTTCGCGGTGCGCACGTAGTCCTGGCCCAAGGTGTCCAGCATGGACGTGCGCACGAACCGGCTGTCCGCCGCGATGCTGACCGCGACCAGCGTCGCGACCGGCAGCACCAAGTGCCGCGCGATGTCCAGCATGTTGGGCAACGGCTCCGCCCAGAACCCCTTCCAGTAGGCCGGCGTGTTGAACGCGCCCGGCGCCTCGCGCGCGTTGACGATGCCCTGTGATGGGAACCAGTGCAGGTTGACCGCGAAGATGTAGATGAGGATGAGGCCCAGCCAGAACGTCGGCAGCGAGTAGAAGACGTAGCTGAACAGGGTAGCCCCCTGGTCGAACAGGGAGTAGCGCTTGACGGCGGCTATCACGCCGATGGTGATGGCGATGGTCACCGAGATCGCGAGCGCGGTCACCATGAGGATCACGGTGGCCGGGATGCGCTCGGTGATGAGGTCCAGCACGGGCCGCCCCGACTGGATGGAGTACCCGAAGTCCCCGTGGAGGATGCCGTTGGTGCCGCCACCCAACGGCGTCGGCAGGAGGTTGGGCAGGCCCTGCTCGGAGAGCAGCGACTGGGTCTCGCAGTTGTAGACCCCCAGCCAGCCGAGGTACTGGCGCACGATGCCAACCGCGTCCGGCTCCCGTTCCAGGCACCAGCTGCGGAGCCACTCGTCGATCTGCTCCTGGCTGATGCGCGGGTTCTGGTTGAACTGGGCCTGGGGGCCGCCCGGGGCAAGCGCCATCAACCCGTAGCTGACCAGCGAGATCAGGAACAGGACCGGGATGGCCTGGAGGATGCGGCTCGTGATGAACCGGAGCACGGGGTCAGGCGGCCTCAGGGGGCGGGGACGCAGGCGATGCCGCACCCCAGGCAGCAACTGGAGCCTGGTGGCACGGGTCGGTGGCGCGGCCTCTCACCGGGTGTGCGGGATGCGCGTGTGGGCGCTCCCATGAGGGAGCGCCCACACATCGTGGTCGCGGGATACGGTCAGACCCCGTTGGAGTCGGCCGCGGTCAGGGGATGAAGTGCCACTTCTCCACGTCCCAGGTCGGGCCGGCCGAGCTGGGGTTGAACCGGTCGTAGCCACCCAGGTGGTTGCCCACACCGGTCGTCTCCGCCCGGTAGTACAGCGGGATCTCGGACACGACGGAGGCCAGGACCTCCTGCATGGTCGTGGCCGCCGTCATCTGGGCCGCCTGGTCGATCTCCTTGCCCAGCGCCTCGATCGAGGCATCCAACTCCGGGTCTGCGATGCGACTGGTGTTGTTGCCCGTCGGCGGGATCTGCGAGCTGTGATAGATCGGGAAGTAGTTGCTGTAGAGGTCACCGCCCACGACCCACGCGAACAGCGCGACATCGTAGGTGCCCCGGTAGATGGAGCACTGGGTGTCGGGTGTCGTGTCAGCCCAGCTCGCGAAGTAGACGCTGGTCGCGTCCGCGGTCTGGATGTCGCTAGGGATGCCGATGGCGTTGAGGTACTGGTTGACCTTGCCCAGCGTGGTCAGACGGGTCGGATTGCCCGACGAGGTGCACATCTGGAAGCGAAGGCCCACGCCGTCCTTCTCGCGCAGCCCCGTGTCGGCGTTGACGAGCCAGCCGGCCTCGTCGAGCGCCTTGTTGGCGGCATCGACGTCGAACGGCGGGCACTCCACCTCCGCGCGCCACCAGGTGCCTGGAGGCGCCTGCGAGCACGCCGGCTCGAGGTCGGTGCCGGGGAACAGGACCGAGATGAGGTCCTTCTTGTCGATGGCCATGGCGACCGCCCGACGGACGTTGACATCGTCAAGGCCGGGGCGCGCGACGTTGAGGTCGAGATGCTCGTACTGCCACACCGAGTCGAGGTCCGCGCGGCCGATGGACGGGTCGACCCCGGAGATGGCGGGGTAGTCCGCCTGGGTCATGTCGAGCGCGAGGTCGATCTCACCGTTCAGGAAGGCGGTGATCATGCCGTCCTTGGAGCCGTAGAAGCGGAACCGCAACTCGTCGAGGAGGGGCTTGTCGCTGGCGGCCCAGTTGTCGTTGCGGGCGTAGTCGATGCCGTCCGCGCTCGCCGCGGTGATCACGAAGGGGCCCGATGCCGGGACCGTGGGGAGCGTGTCGGTGCCGACGGCCATGGCCGTCGACTGGTCCGCCGGGCTCATGTCCTTGAAGAAGTGCTCCGGCAGGAACGTGGACCCGATGGACCCAATCCAGCCCGCGTAGTTCTGCTTGAACGTCACGGTGGCGGTCAGGCCATCCTCGGCCACGTCCCATGACTCGATGACGCGGTTGTCGTCCGCGAGCAGGGCGTCACCCTCGAGCGTGGTGTCGATGAGCGGGTCGTACACGGTGCACACGGTGCAGCCGACACCCGCCTTCGCGACCTGGTTGGCGAGCGTCCACATGTAGGCGACGTCGTTCAGGGTGACGGGCTCGCCGTCCGACCACTTGAGACCGGGCTTGATGTCCAGCTTGACCTGGAAGCCATCGCCGTCAGCGTCCTGGACCAGGTTGCCGTTCGCAAAGGACGGGATCTCCGAGGCGGCGAGGTCCGGGACCCAGTCGCCGTCATTGTTGATGGTGTACAGGCCCCGCCATGACGGCGTGAGGGCCTCCGTGTCACCGAACGAGTTGGTGAACAGCGGGTGGAGCTGGCTCGCAGCCTGCCACTCGCCCATCACGATGGTGCCACCCGGCGCGGGATCCTGGGCGGCCACCGGGCCCGCTAGGGCGGCCGTGGCCAGGGTGAGCGAGGCGAGCACTGTCACGCCTCGCCGCATCGCAGGAGTCATACCGACGTCCTTCCTCCTTCCCCTGCCTCATGGGCATGCGCCCACGATGGAGCAGGAATGCTGCGGCCTCCGAGACATGTGTCGCGACGCACATGACTCCCACTCGGGGGCCGCCAAAGTGGCGGCATCATAGCAGCGGCCCGATCCGGGCTGTCAATGCGTGGCTCATGGCGCCGGTGATGGCGCACCGGAGGCGGCTGCCGGCGGGTCGGCACTGGGGGGCCGCGCCGGGCTTTCCGGAGCAGGTCCAGGACTTGCCAGGGCGGCACTCGGGGCCGTCCGCGCCGATGGGTCGGTGGCGGGACGGGCAGCGGGCGTGGTCGTGGGCATGGGCAGCAGCGACCAAGCGCGGACGTCGTGCTCGTAGCGGGGTCGCGAAGGGTCGACCAGCCCCCCATCCGCGCCCCGGACGCGATCGGCGATGGCGGACCAGCCGGTCTCGTACCACACCCACCAGGCGGGTGCCTCCGTGGTCAGGAGGTCCAGGACCTCGCCATACAGCCTCGTCCGCTCGTCCCGATCGAGCGTGGCCCGGGCGCGCGCGACCCGCCGGTCGACCCCCCCTGAGCGGAAGCCGCCCGGATTGGAGTCCACTGCGTGGTCGGGATCGGCGGTGGTGGCGTGGGCGCCCTCGAACGCCTGGAGGTCAGCGTCGGGGTCCGTGCCCAAGGGACGCAGCACGAGCAGCGTGTCGAAGTCGTTGGGCCAGCGGAGCTGCTCCAGCAGCCGGTCGCCGGTCACGTCGAGGTCCTCCACCAGGAGCTCGATGCCGCACTCGCGCAACTGACCAGCGACCGCCTGCATCATGGCCATCAGGTGCGCCTGGCTGGTGCGCAGCGCGACCGAGCTCGACAGGCGCTGCCCATCACGCACCCGGATTCCGTCGGCGCCCATGCCCCAGCCGGCGAGATCCAGCAGCCGATCGGCGCGCGCGACGTCCCGAGCATCCCCCGGCGCGGGCCCCATGGCCCAGGAGCCGGCCGCGAGCGGGCCGTCCGCCGCGATCGCCTCGCCGCCGCCCACCTGCCGTGTGAGGTCCGCGCGATCGACGCACGCCGCGAACGCGGCGCGCGTGGGGGCATCGGCGTACGGCCGGCCCTTGCGCGTGTTGAACACCAGCACCCACGACGCGTCGAGGGGCCGGACACCCGCGTGGGCGGGGC
>DAOTUX010000290.1:0-17081 GCA_034436475.1 Chloroflexota bacterium
CCCCGTTCTACGACGGCTACCGGCCCCAGTTCTACCTGCGCACCACCGACGTCACGGGGGCCATCTCGCTCCACGGCGGCGCCGAGATGGTCATCCCCGGCGACAACGTCGAGATGACCGTGGAGCTCATCACCCCCATCGCCCTCGAGACCGGCCAGCGCTTCGCCATCCGCGAGGGCGGCCACACCGTGGGCGCCGGGGCCATCACCGAGATCCTGGAGTAGGGGCGACCACGCATGGCCAAGGTCGAGAATCGGCCGGTGATCCAGCTCGCGTGCACTGAGTGCCGCGAGCGGACTTACACCACCGAGAAGAACAAGAAGAACGACCCAGGACGCATCGAGCTCAAGAAGTACTGCCCCCGGTGTCGGCGTCATACCATCCACCGGGAGGCCAAGTAGGCCATCGCCACAGGGGTGTAGCTCAATTGGCAGAGCACCGGTCTCCAAAACCGGCGGTTGTAGGTTCGAGTCCTATCGCCCCTGCCACATCTCCCAGCCCATCATGAGGGACCCACAGGGACAGTGATCGCGCGGATCCGACGGTACATCGACGAGTCGCACTCGGAACTGAAGAAGGTCGTGTGGCCCACCCGCGAACAGGTGCGCAACCTGACCGTGCTGGTGTTCGTCATCAGCGCGGCCGTGGGTGTGTTCATCGCGGTGGTCGACCTCTTCTGGACCGAGGTCGTCCGGTTCGCCGTGAGCGTCCTGTGAGCGGGATGAGCGTGGGCCGCCTCAGCGAGCGGCGAGCATGAGCGAGTTCCTCGATCACCTGACCCAGCGGCAGCCCGAGAAGCGGTGGTACGTCATCCACACCTACTCCGGCTACGAGAAGAAGGTCAAGACCAACCTTGAGCACCGCATCGAGTCGATGGGCATGGACGACAAGATCTTCCAGGTCCTGGTGCCCGAAGAGGACGAGATCGAGATCCGGGGCGGCCAGCGGGTGACGGTCCAGAAGAAGGTCTATCCGGGGTATGTGCTCGTGGAGATGGTCCTCGACCCAGACTCGTGGTTCGTGGTCCGCAACACACCGGGCGTGACCAGCTTCGTCGGTGGCGGCAACATCCCCGGCTCCCGCAACGAGCCCATCCCGCTCGAGGAGCACGAGGTCAAGCAGATCCTGCGTCAGATGGGCGTGGAGACGCCGCGCTACCGCGTGGCGTTCCAGAAGGGCCAGAGCGTGCGGGTCACCGACGGGCCGTTCGCTGAGTTCATCGGCACCGTGGACGAGGTCAACGCGGAGCGCAACAAGGTCAAGGTGCTGGTCAGCATCTTCGGTCGCGAGACCCCCGTCGAGCTCGACTTCCTCCAGGTCGAGAAGCTGTGAGCGGCGCTGGGATCGGCGCGGGGCGGCGCTGTCGCCCGTGCGCGCTCGCTCTCGCACAGGAGTGCGCTCGCCCCGCGTGCTCGGCTCCGTCTTGCCCTGCATCCGCCCGAGCGCCGCTGTTCATCGAAAGGCACGTCTGACATATGGCAAAGAAGATCCGCACCGTCATCACGCTCCAGCTGCCGGCCGGCAAGGCCACGCCGGCCCCTCCCGTCGGCACCGTCCTGGGCCCCCATGGCATCAACCTCGTCGAGTTCACCAAGACCTACAACGAGCGGACGGCAGCGCAGGCCGGCCAGGTGATCCCCGCCCAGATCACGATCTTCGAGGATCGCAGCTTCACGTTCATCCTCAAGACCCCGCCCTCGGCGGACCTGCTGCGCAAGGCTGCCGGGGTGGACAAGGGCTCCGCGACCACCAGCCGGACCACCGTCGGGTCAGTCACACGCGCGCAGGTCCGGGAGATCGCCCAGGTCAAGATGGCCGACCTCAACGCCAACGACCTGGACGCCGCCGCCCGCATCGTCGAGGGGACGGCGCGCTCCATGGGCATCGAGGTCACTGGCTAGCCCAGGCCCTCGAGCCTCCGGGTCCGCCGGCACCCGGGCAGGCAACCGATCCAGCCGGCACGACCACCCCGCGTCAATCAGGGGGAGGCCCAACAAGGGCCGCACGGAGGACCCACCATGCCCAGTCACGGCAAGCGATACCAGGAGCTCGCGAAGCTCGTCGATCGCACCCAGGCGTACGCCCCGGACGCGGCCGCCGAGCTGCTCCGCGATACCGCGAAGGTCAACTTCGACCCCAGTGTCGAGGCGCACATCCGCCTTGGCGTCGACCCGCGCCACGCCGATCAGATGGTGCGAGGCACGGTCGTCCTGCCGCACGGCGTCGGCAAGACCGTCCGGGTGCTGGTGTTCGCGCAGGGCGACAAGGCACAGGAGGCGCTTCGCGCCGGCGCGGACGAGGTGGGTGGCGAGGACCTCGTGAAGCGCATCGAGGCCGGCTGGCTCGAGTTCGACGTGGCGCTCGCGACACCCGACATGATGGGCCAGGTGGGTCGTCTGGGTCGCATCCTGGGCCGGCGGGGGTTGATGCCCAATCCCAAGTCCGGGACCATCACCTTCGACCTCGAGCGGGCCGTCCGCGAGGTCAAGGCGGGCCGTGTCGAGTTCAAGGTGGACAAGGGCGGCATCATCCATGTCCCGTTCGGGCGCGCCAGCTTCACGCCTGACCAACTGGTCGAGAACCTCGCCGCCCTCGTGGATGCGGTCAACCGCGCTCGTCCGAGCGCGGCGAAGGGGCAGTACATCCGCAACCTGACGGTCGCCACGAGCATGGGCCCCGGCATCCGCGTGGATGTCCCGGGCATCCTGTCGCGCGCGGCGGCCTGAGGCGCGGGTACGGCGCGACCGCGGGTCGTGCCGTACCATCCATCCTGATGCACGCCGGTGAAGGACCGGCGTCGTCGAGAGACAGACGTTCCGCCACAGACAGCGCTGCGTCCGAGACACCTCCGGGTGTCGCGCCGGGGAGCCAAGGCTCCAGCGGACCGGACCGAAATCGATGACCGGACCCGGCACCCGCCGGGGGACGCCATCGGGCACGCCGAGGCAGGGGAGTGACCAGCGGGCCAGTGCCCGTGTCGGCTGCGACGCAGCACGGCAGGTCCCTGCGCGGGACACGCAGCAGGGACGCCGGCTGACCGGCGCCCGACACGAAAGGAGGCATCATGCCGACCGAGGCCAAGCGCGCCGCGGTGACTGAGCTGGTCGAGACGTTCTCGGCAGCCCCGTCGGCCGTCGTGGCCAGCCACAGCGGCCTCAGCGTCGCCGAGCTGGGGCGCATCCGCGCCGAGCTCCGCGGCAAGGGCATCGCGTACCGCGTCGTCAAGAACCGGCTGGGCCGCATCGCCGCGGAGCAAGCCGGACGGCCCGAGTTGTCGTCGCTGCTCCGGGGACCCAGCGCGGTCGCCACGGGCGGCACTGACGAGGTCGCGCTCGCAAGGGGTGTGGTCGACGCCCTCCGCCCGTTCCGGGACGTCGAGATCCGAGGGGGCACCATAGGTGGCACGGCCATCGATGCCGCGGCGGTGACCCGCCTCGCCTCCCTGCCACCGCGCGAGGTCCTGCTGGCCCAGCTGGCCGGTGGAATGGCATCACCCCTGGGCACCATGGCCGGTCTGCTGGCGGCGCCCCTGCGCAACCTGGGCTATGCCCTGACGCAGCTGCGTGACCAGCGAGAGGCCGCCTGAGCACCGTTCACGACCATGCGACCCGCCCGGGTCGCGACCCTGAGCACCCCATGAAGGAGTCCAACGACATGGCCACCCTCACCCAGGACCAGCTCCTCGAGGCCATCGACGGCATGACCGTCCTCGAGCTGTCCGAGTTCATCAAGCGGTTCGAGGACCGATATGGCGTCACCGCCGCCGCCCCGGCCGCCGCCGCAGTCGCCGCCCCGGCCGCCGGCGCGGCCCCTGCCGCCGCCGCCGAGGAGCAGACCGAGTTCAACGCGGTGCTCACCGAGGTGGGCCCCAACAAGAT
Source organism: Chloroflexota bacterium (assembly GCA_034436475.1). Taxonomy (GTDB): domain Bacteria; phylum Chloroflexota; class Limnocylindria; order Limnocylindrales; family CSP1-4; genus JAFMJV01. The sequence continues at coordinate 3,879 of DAOTUX010000290.1, forward strand.
CCCCGTCATCAAGGTCGTGCGCGAACTGACGGGCCTCGGTCTCAAGGAGGCCAAGGATCTCGTCGACGCCGCTCCCAAGCCCATCAAGGAGGGCGTCTCGAAGGAGGAGGCGGACAAGGTCAAGGCCGCCCTCGAGGAGCAGGGCGCCAAGGTCGACATCAAGTAGTCGGCGTCGCGGACGCGCGAGTCGGAGTCGCGGCCGCGGACGCCGAGCCGCGAGCCGCCTGTCGAGCAGCGATCAGGAAGGCCCGTCCCGGGTGACCGGGGCGGGCCTTCCTGTTGTCGGGCGAGACCCGCCGCCGTGTCGACAGAGCCAGCGAAGCGACCACGGTTCCGTCCGCACGCGCACGCGATCCCGGCTGGTCAGGCGCCCCGATGTGCGGTACCCTGCCGCGTTCGGCCTCCAACGGGCCGGTTGACACTGTATGCGGCCCGCAGTACCATTCCCGTTCGGTGAGCGTGGCCCCCTTGTCTCTTGGTCCTGTCCGCAGTATGCCCCTGCGCCGCGTTCGGCCGATTCGCCTGTCCCCCGGTCCTCGTCCTCCCCGCCAGGAGCTGCCCCATGCCGTCCTCCCTCATTGATGCCGCCCGGCGCGGCGCCCTCCCCGAGCGGAAGCGCTACAGCCGGATCCCCGAGGTCCTGCCCATCCCGGACCTGATCGAGCTCCAGCGCGACTCGTTCCGCTGGTTCATCGAGCATGGGCTGCGGGAGCTGCTCGACGAGATCAGCCCCATCCAGGACTTCACCGGCAAGGTGATGGAGCTCCATTTCAAGGACTACGAGTTCGGTGACGCCAAGTACTCGGAGCTCGAGTGCCGCACGCGTGACCTCACCTACTCCCGGCCGCTCTACGTCAACGTGGAGCTGCGCATCAAGGAGACGGGCGAGATCCAGGAGCAGCGGGTCTACATGGGCGACTTCCAGACCATGACCGACCAGGGCACCTTCATCATCAACGGTGCCGAGCGGGTCGTGGTCAGCCAGCTCGTCCACTCGCCGGGCGTCTACTACACCTCGGTCGAGGATCCCGCGACGGGGCGCCCGCTGTACAGCGCCAAGGTCATCCCCAACCGGGGCGCGTGGCTGGAGTTCGAGACCGCCGCGCGGCACATGCTGTACGTCAAGGTCGACCGCAAGCGGAAGCTCGAGGCGACCAAGCTGCTACGTGCCGTGGGCTACGAGACCAACGAGGAGATGGTCGCCCTGTTCGCCAAGGTGGACACGGGCGAGGTGCCGTACATCGCCTCGACCCTGGAGCGTGACAGCACGAGCACCCGCCAGGAAGCGCTCATCGACGTCTACAAGAAGCTGCGCCCGGGTGACCCGCCCACCGGCGACAACGCCGAGAAGCTGGTCGAGAGCCTGTTCTTCAACTTCCGGCGCTACGACCTGGGGCGCGTGGGTCGCTACAAGTTCAACAAGAAGCTGGGGCCTGTCGCGGAGCGGATGGGCATCGAGCTGTCGTCCACGCAGCGAACCATCAGCCGCGAGGACATCGCGGCCATCGTGGGGCAACTCATCGAGCTGGACAACGGCCTCGGTCAGGCGGACGACATCGACCACCTGGGCAACCGCCGCATCCGCGCCAACGGCGAGCTCATCCAGAACGCCTTCCGGGTGGGTCTCCTGCGCATGGAGCGTGTGGTCAAGGAGCGCATGACCATCCAGGAGGTGGACAAGGCCACCCCCAACGCGCTCATCAACATCCGGCCGGTCGTGGCGGCCATGAAGGAGTTCTTCGGCGGCAGCCAGCTCTCGCAGTTCATGGACCAGACCAACCCGCTCGCCGAGCTCACCAGCAAGCGGCGCCTGTCGGCGCTGGGCCCCGGTGGCCTGTCGCGGGAGCGCGCCGGCATGGACGTGCGTGACGTGCATCACAGCCACTACGGTCGGATCTGCCCCATCGAGACCCCCGAGGGGCCCAACATCGGCCTCATCGGCTCCCTGGCGACCTACGGCCGGATCAACGAGTACGGCTTCATCGAGACGCCGTACCGCAAGGTCAAGCGCAGCGTCGCCTGGAACGACCCGGACATCGAGCGCGAGATCGCCGACGCGGACGTCGCCACCAAGGCCGGCGAGGTGGTGCTCAAGAAGGGCGCCAGCTTCACCCCCGACGCGATCGCCGAGCTCCGGAGGCAGAAGGCCAGCGCCTTCCCGGTCCGGCCGCGAGTGACCGACGACATCGTCTACCTCGCCGCGTACGACGAGGAGGAGCGCTACGTCGCCCAGGCGAACGCGCCGCTTGACGACGAGGGCCATTTCCGGGACGAGGTGGTGCCGGCACGCTTCCGGGACCAGTTCCCCGAGGCGCGGCCGCAGCAGATCGAGTTCATGGACGTGAGTCCCAAGCAGGTCGTGTCCGTGGCCACGGCGCTCATCCCGTTCCTCGAGCACGACGACGCGAACCGGGCGCTCATGGGCTCCAACATGCAGCGCCAGGCGGTGCCGCTGCTCCAGCCGCAGGCCCCCATCGTGGGCACGGGCATGGAGGCGCGTGCCGCGCAGGACTCCGGCCAGGTGCTCATCGCCCGGCGTGGTGGCACGGTCCTGTCGGTGACCGCGGAGCAGGTCCTGGTCGAGCCCGACGAGGGCAAGGCGGGCGAGCTGGACACGTACCGACTCGAGAAGTTCGTGCGCTCCAACCAGGGCACCTGCATCAACCAGCGGCCCATCGTGGACGTGGGGGCGCGCGTGACCGCGGGTGACGTGCTCGCCGACAGCAGCTCCACCGACCACGGCGAGCTGGCTCTGGGCCAGAACATCCTCGTCGCGTTCATGAGCTGGGAGGGCGGCAACTACGAGGACGCCATCGTCCTCTCCGACCGGCTCGTGCGGGAGGACCTGTTCACGAGCATCCACATCGAGAAGCACGAGCTCGAGTCGCGTGACACCAAGCTGGGGCCCGAGGAGATCACCCGCGACATCCCCAACGTTGGGGAGGAGTCACTCAAGGACCTCGACGAGGACGGCATCGTCTACGTTGGCGCCGAGGTCCAGCCGGGCGACATCCTGGTGGGCAAGATCACACCCAAGGGTGAGACCGAGCTGACCGCGGAGGAGCGGCTGCTGCGCGCGATCTTCGGCGAGAAGGCACGCGAGGTGAAGGACTCCAGCCTGCGGCTGCCCCACGGCGAGCGAGGCAAGGTGGTGGACATCCGGGAGTTCAGCCGGGACGAGGGTCACGAGCTGCTGCCGGGCGTCAACCGGCTCATCCGCGTGAGCGTGGCCGCCAAGCGCAAGATCTCCGTGGGCGACAAGATGGCCGGCCGCCACGGCAACAAGGGCGTGGTGGCCAAGATCCTGCCCCAGGAGGACATGCCCTTCCTGCCGGACGGCACGCCCGTTGACATCATCCTCAACCCGCTGGGCGTGCCCAGCCGCATGAACATCGGCCAGATCCTCGAGACCCACCTGGGCTGGGCGCTCCATGAGCGGGGCGCGCGAGAGGGATCGCCCGTCCGTGCGGCCACCGCCGTGTTCGACGGGGCGTCGGAGGACCAGATCAAGGACGAGCTCACGTCGGTGGGCCTGCCCGAGACCGGCAAGGTCCGGCTCAGGGATGGCCGGACGGGTGAGCCGTTCGAGCGGGACGTCACGGTCGGCTACATCTACATGCTCAAGCTCCACCACCTGGTGGAGGACAAGATCCATGCCCGGTCCACCGGCCCCTACAGCCTCATCACCCAGCAGCCGCTGGGTGGCAAGGCGCAGTTCGGCGGCCAGCGGTTCGGCGAGATGGAGGTGTGGGCGCTCGAGGCGTATGGCGCAGCGAACATCCTCCAGGAGCTGCTCACCGTGAAGTCGGACGACGTCATGGGGCGCGTCCAGACCTATGAGGCCATCGTCAAGGGCGAGGACATCCAGGCGCCCGGCGTGCCGGAGTCGTTCAAGGTGCTCATCAAGGAGCTCCAGAGCCTGGGCCTCAACGTGGAGATCCTCAACGAGAACGAGGAGGAGATCCATTTCGCCGAGGACGCCTCGGCCTACCCGCTGCCTGACCTGGGTGGCATCAACCTGGCCGGGTTCGAGGACTGAGCCCGGCGGGTCGATCGCCCGCCTGACCCTGGGCCGGTGCCGACCGGCCCTCGCGCCCCTGGCGCCGCCCCCGGGCGGCACGAAGGAGAGACATGCTCGAGGTCAACAACTTCAACGCCATCCGCATCTCGCTCGCCAGCCCCGAGCAGATCCGTGACTGGTCGAAGGGCGAGGTGACCAAGCCCGAGACCATCAACTACCGCACGCTGCGCCCCGAGAAGGACGGTCTGTTCGACGAGCGCATCTTCGGCCCGTCCCGGGACTGGGAGTGCTACTGCGGCAAGTACAAGCGCATCCGCTACAAGGGCATCATCTGCGACAAGTGCGGCGTTGAGGTCACTCGCGCCAAGGTCCGCCGCGAGCGGATGGGCCACATCCAGTTGGCCAGCCCCGTCAGTCACATCTGGTACTTCAAGGGTACCCCCAGCCGGCTCGGCATCCTGCTCGACATCAGCCCCCGCAACCTCGAGGCGGTGCTGTACTTCGCCAAGTACATCGTCACGTGGGTCGACGAGGACGCCCGTGCCCGCCTCCTCCAGCAGCTCGACGAGGAGCTCGAGGGCAAGGGCAAGGGCGGCAAGGCGCTGGCCGACCTGGAGGACCAGCTGCGCGCGGACCTCAACCGCGAGTCGGACGAACTGCGCGCCGCGCTCAAGACGTTCCGCACGGAGCGGGAGGAGGAGCGCGAGGGGCGCACCTCGCAGGTGGCCGACGCCGCGCGCGCCGCGGAGGAGGCCATCGCCGCCCTGGGCAAGGGCGCCGCGACCGAGGCCATCCTGTTCCTCGACGAGGTCATCGTCGCGGCCGGCGAGAAGGCCGACAAGGGCACGGGCAGCGCGCTCAAGGAGGCTGCGCGGCGCGAGGTCGAGCGCGTCACCACCGAGATCCAGGAGCGCGAGGCCGCCGAGGAGGCATCCGTCGACCAGCGCATCGCCGACCTCCGGCTCCAGATGGACGCCCGGCTCGAGGCCGAGCAGGAGCGCCTGCGGGCCGAGGCCGAGGGCCTCAAGGAGGACATCCGCAAGGCACGCGACGAGATCGGCCGGATCAAGGAGGGCGACCTGCTGCCGGAGGTCTCCATCGACGGCTGGAGCTTCCGCGAGCTGGATCGCAAGTACGGGTCGGGCATCCGGGGTGCCCAGCGCCTGTTCGGGGCGGGCATGGGCGCGGAGGCCGTCCGCGAGCGGATCGGCCGATACGACTTCGACGACGAGGCCCAGAAGCTCCACAGCGAGGTCCGGACCACCTCGGGCATGCGTCGAAAGAAGGCCATCAAGCGCCTGCGACTCATCGAGGCGTTCCGCAGGAGCGGCACCCGCCCCGAGTGGATGATCATGTCGGTGCTGCCGGTCATCCCACCGGACCTGCGACCCATGGTCCAACTGGACGGCGGACGGTTCGCCACGTCGGACCTCAACGACCTGTACCGGCGCGTCATCAATCGCAACAACCGCCTCAAGCGGCTGCTGGAGCTGGGCGCCCCGGAGATCATCATCCGCAACGAGAAGCGGATGCTCCAGGAGGCGTGTGACGCGCTCATCGACAACGGGCGCCGTGGCCGGGCCATCGCGGGCACCGGCAACCATCGCCTCAAGAGCTTGTCCGACATGCTCAAGGGCAAGCAGGGCCGGTTCCGCCAGAACCTGCTGGGCAAGCGCGTCGACTACTCGGGCCGCTCGGTCATCGTGGTCGGCCCCGAGCTCAAGCTGCACCAGTGCGGGCTGCCCAAGAAGATGGCGCTCGAGCTGTTCAAGCCATTCGTGATGCGCCAACTCGTGGAGAAGGGCTTCGCGCACAACATCAAGAGCGCCAAGCGCATCGTGGAGCGTGTCCGACCCGAGGTCTGGGATGTCCTGGAAGAGGTCATCAAGGACCACCCGGTGCTCCTCAACCGCGCCCCCACGCTTCACCGGCTGGGGATCCAGGCGTTCATGCCGGTGCTCGTCGAGGGCTCCGCGATCCAGATCCATCCGCTGGTCTGCTTCGCCTTCAACGCCGACTTCGACGGTGACCAGATGGCGGTCCACGTGCCGCTGTCCCGGGCCGCCCAGGATGAGGCGCGCCGCATGATGCTGTCCACCGCCAACCTCCTGTCGCCCTCCGATGGCGGCCCGGTGGTGGCGCCCACCCAGGACATGATCCTGGGCTGCTACTACCTGACCCTCGAGCGCGAGGACGCCGAGGGTGTGTCGCCCCTCCGCTACACGGACGAGCAGGAGGCCCTGCTCGCCTACGAGATCGGGCGCATCGACACCCGCGAGGGTGTCGACGGGTTGCCCAACCACAAGGTGACGCGCCTCGACCTCCACTCGGTCGTCGAGACATCGGTCCGTACCTGGGATGAGGAGAGCGGCGCGATGGTGGAGCGCGAGGTGCGCACCACGGTCGGCCGGCTGCTGTTCAACCAGATCCTGCCCGATCAGCTGCGGTTCCTCAACAGGACCATGAACCGCGCCTCGCTCCGCCAGACGGTGGCCGAGTGCTACCAGCGGCTGGGTCCGGTGGAGACCGCGCACCTGGTCGATGGCATCAAGACCATCGGCTTCCGCTACGCCACACGAGGTGGCATGACCATCTCGGTCAGCGACATCCCGGTGCCCCCCAACAAGCGGGACCTCCTGGACAAGGCGGATGCGCAGATCAAGCGCATCGACGAGCAGTACCAGCGAGGCCTCATCACCGAGGACGAGCGGTATGCGCAGGTCGTCCAGATCTGGCAGGCCACCACGTCCAGGGTGTCCGATGACATGGCGAGCCAGATGGAGCCCGGCGCCGACTCGTCGGTCGCGGGCGGCTCGGTGTGGATGATGACCAGTTCCGGAGCTCGCGGCAACAAGGGCAACATCGGTCAGTTGGGTGGCATGCGCGGCCTCATGGCCGACCCCACCGGCCGCATCATCGACGTGCCCGTGCGCTCCAACTTCAAGGAGGGCATGACCGTCCTGGAGTACTTCATCTCGACGCACGGCGCTCGCAAGGGCCTCGCGGACACGGCGCTCCGCACGGCCGACTCAGGCTACCTGACGCGGCGCCTGGTGGACGTGGCACAGGACGTCATCACCCGTGATGACGACTGCGGCACCCAGGAGGGTGGCTGGATCACCCGCAAGGAGACCGAGGAGTTCGCAGGCACCGAGCCCGATGCCTTCCGCAGGCGGATGGTCGGGCGCTTCGCCGCCGGGCCGATCTTCGCGCCCAAGGCGAAGAAGGGCGCGGCACCCATCGTGGAGCGCAACCAGGAGATCGACGAGGCGCTCGCGCGTCTCATCGACGAGGCGGGCGTGGATGAGGTGCTCGTCCGCTCGCCGCTCACCTGCCAGGCGCGCTACGGCGTCTGCCGCACCTGCTACGGCCGCAACCTCGCCACGGGCGAGCGCGTGGGCATCGGCGAGGCGGTGGGCATCATCGCGGCGCAGTCCATCGGCGAGCCGGGCACGCAGCTGACGATGCGCACGTTCCACACCGGTGGCGTGGCGGGCGGTCTGGACATCACAGCGGGCCTGCCGCGCGTCGAGGAGCTGTTCGAGGCCCGGATGCCCAAGGGCAAGGCCGAGATCAGCCATATCGATGGCGTGGTCGAGATCATCCAGACCGAGAACGGCGGGCGCAAGGTCAAGGTCACCAGCCGCGAGGAGTTCGATGTCCCGCTGCGCATCGGCGGCGATCACGAGCTGCTCGTGGGCGAGGGTGACGCGGTCGAGGCCAACCAGGTGCTGGCACGTCTCGAGTCCAGTGACGCGGTGGTGGAGGTCCGAGCGCCCGAGCGCGGCCTGCTCGTGCGCACCGACCAGGGCCTGTCAGTCCGCAGCGAGGACGTGGTGGAGCGCGAGTACTCCATCCCTCACAACGCCAAGCTGCTGGTGGAGAACGGACAGCAGATCCGTGCCGGGGACGCCATCACGGATGGCCCCATCAACCCGCAGGAGTACCTCGAGACCAGGGGTCGGGAGGCGGTCCAGCGCTACCTCGTCAAGGAGGTGCAGCGTGTGTACCGCAGCCAGGGCGTGACCATCAATGACAAGCACATCGAGATCATCGTCCGCCAGATGATGCGCAAGGTGCGCATCGATCAGCCGGGTGATACCGAGCAACTGCCGTTCGAGCTGGTCGACCGGTTCGAGTTCGAGGAGATCAACAACCGGGTCCTCGCCGAGGGCGGCGAGCCGGCCACCGCGGAGACGGTGCTGTTGGGCGTCACCAAGGCGTCGCTCAACACCAGCAGCTTCCTGGCCGCGGCGTCCTTCCAGGAGACCACCCGGGTGCTGACCGAGGCCGCCATCAACGGCGCCAAGGATCGCCTGGTCGGGCTCAAGGAGAACGTCATCATCGGCAAGCTGATCCCCGCCGGGACGGGCGCGCCCGCGAACGTCGCGGCCCGTCGCGAGGCGGAGCGTCGGGCTGCTGCCGAGGCCCTTGCCGGTGGCGAGCTGCCCGAGGGCTACGGTGACGAGGCCAACCCCTTCCTGGGTGACGGGGACGGTACCGCGGAGGCCATGCTCGCCGGTGCGGCACCGGCGCCAGAGGCCAACCCGTTCCTCGAGGACCTCGACGAGGATGACGACGACAACGACGAGGATCTCGAGTTCAACCCGCTGCTCGCCGGGGACGCCTGAGCCGAGGCCCCTATCGGGCGGCCTGCCCAGGTCCCCTCACGCATTCGTCTGCGAGGCCCGGTCGGCACGACCGGGCCTCGCAGCTTGTGCTGCGGCCCCGCCCGGGCCAGGCGGCCCCGCCCGGGCCAGGCGGCCCCGCCCGACTGCGGCCCTGGCCAGTCGGTCCTGTGCCGCGCGCGCTTCCCTGACAGACCGACGCCGCCCGCGTGCTGCGCGAGATCGCGGGGCCGGCGGTGCCCCGCGCCCGCGCCCAGCGATGCCGCTGCGGGCCCGCGCCCAGCCTGATCGGCTCTCTCGTCTCCATGGGATCGAGGGTGGCAACGTCGCTGTCCGGTCAGCCAGGCTGAGCCGCTGTTCCACGACAGCCGACGCGCGTTTGACGGTCCCGCGGCCCACTGGTACACTCCGCGTTCGCGGCTGGAAACGGCTGCGCGTGTCCCTGTGAGCGTGGGCGGGCATCCCGCCACTCCGTTCCGTCGACCGACCGGACCCGGACGGGCATGTCCGTGGCGCCGGGTCCACCAACCTGACAACCCTGTCCTGCGGCCGCCCGTGCGTCCGCAGGGCGGGACGGCCCCGTGGACCGTCCCGAGCATCGACGACCGCACCAAGGAGTCCGCGTTCGTGCCCACCATCAGCCAGCTCGTGCGCAAGGGCCGTCAGCCCAAGCACTCGAAGATCAAGGCACCGGCCATGCGCAAGAACTGGAACAGCCTGCGCCAGCGGCAGCTGCCCATCCCGGGCGCGCCGCAGAAGCGTGGCGTCTGCCTCCAGGTGCGGACCATGACGCCCAAGAAGCCGAACTCGGCGCTGCGCAAGATCGCCCGCGTGCGCCTGTCCAACATGATGGAGGTCACGGCCTACATCCCGGGCATCGGCCATAACCTCCAGGAGCACTCGGTGGTGCTCGTGCGCGGTGGCCGTGTGAAGGACCTCCCGTCGGTCAAGTACCACATCATCCGGGGCACGCTGGATGCGGCCGGCGTCCGTGACCGCAAGCAGAGCCGTTCCCTGTACGGCGCCAAGAGGCCCAAGTAATGCCCCGCCGAGCCCAGATCCCGCGCAAGGCCAAGTACGCCCCCGCCCTCACGCGGACCACGGACCGCTTCGTGGTCAAGCTCATGAAGGACGGCAAGAAGGGCCTCGCGGAGCGCATCCTGCGCCAGGCGCTGGCGCGTGCCGAGGCGTCCGCCCATCGGCCCGGTCTCGAGGTGCTCGAGCAGGCGCTTCGCAACGCGACGCCCATCATCGAGGTCAAGCCCCGGCGCGTGGGTGGTGCCACGTATCAGGTCCCCGTCGAGATCCGGGGCGACCGGCGCATGTCCCTGGGCGTCCGCTGGCTGGTCCAGTCGGCACGCAAGCGCAACGGCAAGAGCATGAGCGAGAAGCTTGCATTCGAGCTCGTGGACGCGATGAACGGCCTCGGCGCCGCCGTCAAGCGACGCGAGGACACGCACAAGATGGCCGAGGCGAACCGCGCCTTCAGCCACTTCAAGTGGTAGGAGAGGGGACCCGTCACCGTGGCCCGTGAGGTCCCGCTCGCCCGTACGCGGAACATCGGCATCATCGCCCATATCGACGCCGGCAAGACCACCGTCAGCGAGCGCATCCTGTATTACACGGGCCGCATCCACAAGACCGGCGAGGTCCACGAGGGCGCGGCCACCATGGACTGGATGCCCCAGGAGCAGGAGCGGGGCATCACCATCACGGCCGCGGCCACCACGGCGTCCTGGGGCGACCATCGCATCAACCTCATCGATACGCCCGGACACGTGGACTTCACTGTCGAGGTGGAGCGCAGCCTGCGCGTCCTCGACGGGGCGGTCGTCGTGTTTGACGGGGTCGCGGGAGTCGAGCCGCAATCGGAGACGGTCTGGCGCCAGGCGGACCGCTACGGCGTGCCGCGCTTCTGCTTCATCAACAAGCTCGACCGGACCGGCGCGGACTTCTGGCGCGGCGTGGCGTCCATCCGCGAGCGACTGGGTGCCAACGCAGTGCCCATCCAGGTGCCCATCGGCCGCGAGGACTCCTTCCAGGGTGTCATCGACCTGGTGGAGATGAAGGCCATCCTGTATCGCGACGACCTGGGCAAGCAGATTGACGTGGTCGAGATCCCCGAGGACCTGCGCACCGAGGCCGAGCGGCACCGCACGGCCCTGATCGAGGCCGTCGCCGAGATGGACGACGAGCTGACGCACAAGTACCTCGAGGGCCAAGAGCTGACCACCGAGGAGATCCGGCGCGGCCTGCGGCAGGGCACGCTGTCCACGCGCATCGTGCCGGTGCTCACGGGATCGGCACTCAAGAACAAGGGCATCCAGCCCATGCTTGACGCGGTCGTGGCATACCTGCCGTCACCCATCGACGTGCCGCCCATCAAGGCCACGGACCCTCGGACCGGCGACGACGCGATCCTGCGCATGAGCGACGACGCGCCCTTCTTGGCACTCGCCTTCAAGATCGCCGCGGACCCGTTCGTGGGCAAACTGGCGTTCTTCCGGGTGTACTCGGGCACGCTCAAGGCGGGCTCCTACATCCTCAACGCGACCAAGGACAAGAAGGAGCGCATCGGGCGCATCGTGCAACTCCACGCGAACCATCGCGAGGAGGTCGAGGAGGTCTACTCGGGTGACATCGCAGCCGCGGTGGGGCTCAAGGACACCTTCACCGGTGACACCCTGACCGATCCGGCCCATCCGATCATCCTGGAGTCGATGACCTTCCCTGAGCCGGTCATCGAGGTGAAGGTCGAGCCCAAGACCAAGGCGGACCAGGACAAGCTGGCCATCGCGCTCCAGCGACTCGCCGAGGAGGACCCGACGTTCCGGGTCAAGACCAACCCCGAGTCCGGGGAGACCCTCATCGCGGGCATGGGCGAGCTCCACCTGGATGTCCTGGTGGACCGCATGACCCGCGAGTTCAAGGTGGGTGCCAACATCGGCAAGCCCACCGTGGCCTACCGCGCCACGGTGCGCCGCATGGCGGACGGGAACGGACGCTTCGTGCGCCAGACGGGCGGCCGCGGTCAGTACGGTCACGCCGTCATCAAGCTGGAGCCGAACGAGAAGGGTGCCGGCTACGAGTTCGTGGACAAGATCGTGGGCGGCATCATCCCCCGCGAGTACATCAAGTCCGTGGACGCGGGCATCAAGGAGGCGCTCGAGTCGGGCCCCTACGCCAATGTGCCCATGGTCGATGTCAAGGCCACGCTCTATGACGGCTCGTTCCATGACGTGGACTCATCCGAGATGGCCTTCAAGATCGCCGGGTCCATGGCCCTCAAGGATGCCGTCGAGAAGGCCGACCCGATGATCCTCGAGCCGGTCATGAAGGTCGAGGTGACCATGCCGGAGGAGTTCATGGGCGACGTCATCGGCGACCTCAACTCCCGACGCGGGCATATCGAGGGCATGGACAACCGAGCCGGCACTCAGGTGGTCCGCGCGGCCGTGCCGCTCTCGTCGATGTTCGGCTACGTCACGGACCTGAGGAGCATGACCCAGGGACGGGCCAGCTCCTCCATGGAGTTCTCGCACTACGCGGAGCTGCCGCGGACCATCGCGGACGAGCTCGTCCAGCGAGCGCGCGCGTCGTAGGCGACGCATCACCACAGACACCACCGCTAGGCGACCAGGACAGGAGTCAAGGGGACACGGACAGATGGCCAAGAAGAAGTTCGAGCGCACCAAGCCCCACGTCAACGTGGGCACCATCGGGCACATCGACCACGGCAAGACGTCGCTGACCGCGGCCATCACCAAGTACCTCGCGCTCAGGGGCGAGGCGGAGTTCCGCGCCTTCGACACCATCGACAACGCGCCCGAGGAGCGGGAGCGGGGCATCACCATCGCCATCTCCCACGTGGAGTACGAGACCGACGCCCGCCACTACGCCCACGTCGACTGCCCCGGGCACGCGGACTACATCAAGAACATGATCACGGGCGCCGCGCAGATGGACGGCGCGATCCTGGTGGTCGCGGCCACCGACGGCCCCATGCCCCAGACCCGCGAGCACATCCTGCTCGCCCGCCAGGTCGAGGTGCCCTCGATCGTGGTGTTCCTCAACAAGGTGGACATGGTCGACGACCCCGAGCTGCTGGAGCTCGTGGAGCTCGAGGTCCGGGAGCTGCTCTCCAAGTACGAGTTCCCGGGCGACGAGGTCCCCGTCGTGCGCGGCTCGGCGCTGCGGGCCCTCGAGGCCCCCGACGACCCGTCCGACCCCGCCTACGCCCCCATCCAGGAGCTGATGGACGCGGTCGACGCGTACATCCCGACCCCCGAGCGGGCCGTGGACCGGCCGTTCCTGATGCCCGTCGAGGACGTGTTCGGCATCAAGGGCCGGGGCACGGTCGCCACGGGGCGCATCGAGCGGGGCGTCGTGCGGGTCGGCGACGAGGTCGAGATCGTGGGCGTCAGGGACACCCGCAAGGTCGTCGTGACGGGCGTCGAGATGTTCAAGAAGCTGCTCGACGAGGGCCGCGCCGGGGACAACGTGGGGACCCTCCTGCGGGGCATCGAGCGCGACGACATCGAGCGCGGCCAGGTG
>DAOTUX010000291.1:0-9671 GCA_034436475.1 Chloroflexota bacterium
CCCGAGATCCTGGGCTGACGGCCGAAAGGGACCGGCCCCCTCCCTCCGACGGTGGGTCGCGCGCGCTCCCACGCTGGGGTATCGTGCGCAGGCAGCAAACCGTTCATGGAGGGAATGAGGGTCGTGCTGGAGACGGATCTGGGTCTCCTGGTCATCAGGCTCGCGGTCGGGCTCATCTTCGCAGCCCATGGGCTGCAGCAGTCGCTTGGGCTGTGGGGGGGCCCAGGCATGGTCGGCTGGACAGGCGCCATGGATCACATGGGCTTCCGGCCGGCGCAGTACTGGGCCCTTGGCTCGACCATCGTCCAGGTGGGGGGTGGGATCGGGCTGGCCATCGGCCTACTGACGCCCATCGCGGCAGCCGCGCTCGTGGGCATCGGTTTGGTCATCATCCTCAAGGTCCATTGGCAGAAGGGGTTCTGGAACTCCAAGGGGGGCTTCGAGTTCCCCCTGATGCTGCTGGCGGGGGCGATCGGCATCCTGCTCATGGGCCCCGGCGGCATCTCCATCGACGGCCTGCTCAAGTTCGGGCTGTTCACCGAGGCCTGGGTCAAGTGGCTAGGGCTCATCCTGGCGGTCGGTGGTGGCATCGGAATCTACCTGTACTCGGTCAGACCCGAGGTCTCGCAGCCCGGCGCCTGACCTCCCCGCGCGGCGCCTGACCCGAGACGTGCCGAGGGCCGGTCCCCATCACGGGCCCCGCCGGCCCTCATCCGTCCGCGTCGCGACGCCGACGGGATGGCGCACGGACCGTCAGCGGACGGGTCCGAACTCCCTCTGGAACATCCGCCGCACCACATCGATCTTGAGTCGGGTGTTGTATCGGCTGTCGCCCTGCTCGGCCCACTTGGTCGGCCCGAGCACGAAGCTCTTGAACTTGTTGAGCTTGGCGGTCTTGGCCAGGGCCAGCAGCGTGGCGCCGTCGCGGATGTCGAAGTCCGTGATGATGTTGCCCTTGAAGGCCTTGAGCAGCGCAGGGAGCTTCCGGGGGCCGTTCTTGATGACCTTCCCGATGGCTGCGGCGATGAGTTGCTGTTGGCGCCTCGCCCGCATGTAGTCGTTGTCGGTGTGCCGGGTGCGCGCGAACGAGAGCGCCACGGGCCCGGTCATATGGTTCTTGCCCTTCTTGAGCACCAGGCCGCGCTTGCCCTTCATGACCACATGCATCGACCGGTCGACGAGGGGCTGAGCGAGCTTGATGTCAACGCCCCCGATGCGGTTCACGAGGCTGCGGACGCCGTCGAACCCGATCATGGCGTATCGGTCGATCTCGATGCCGGACATGTACTCCATGGCCTTCACCATGCGCTGGAGCCCCTTCTTCTTGCTCGCTCCCTGGGCGAGCGTCAGATAGAGGGCATTGATGCGCACGAACCCGCTGCCGAACGAGCGGCCGGGGCCGATGGGCACCTGCACCGTGTCCCGCGGCACGCTGGCCATGGCCACCCGCCCGTTGTTGGGGTTGATGGTCACGAGCATCAGTGTGTCCGTGCGTCCGGTGATCTGCTTGCCGCGCGAATCCACGCCCATGAGCAGGACCGTCAGGCGGCCATCGGTGCCCAGGAGGTCATCATCCAGCCCGGGGATGCCGGTCGGATCGGGCGTGGGAGTGGGTGCCTCGGTGGCGGGCGGCTCGGTGGGCGTCGCGTCGGTGGGGTCGTCCGTGGGGAGTGTCGTCGCCACGGGATCGGTCGGGTCCCCCGGGGGCGGCGTGCCGAGACCGCCTGCGAACGTGCAGCCACCGATCAGGACGACGAGCAGGGCCAAGCCCAGGACTCGACGGAGGACGTCGTTCACCAGCTTCCGGACTCCCTGTTGGTCGTGCACCGTGTCACGGCCGACGGGAACATGGGCACTGATCCCCGATGGCCCGGGTACGTCGCCGTACGCCGTGGGCGATCCTACCATCGGACAGCCCGAGGTGCCCACGCGGTCGTGCCCGGGCGCTCAGGTGGCAGGAACCAGCACCCGCAGTGCGCCGGGCCGGATGGTCACCTCGATCGCCCCGGAGCCACACGGGTCGCCGTCGACCTGGATGGGCTCCGGTGGCGTGGAGTCCAGGCGCGCGGAGCGGCAGCGGAAGCGCAGGGTGCGCGAGCCGGGGCCGCCGCCGGTCCCTGTCCGAAGCAGTTGGTCCGCGAGCCCACGGAGACCCTCCAAGGCGTCGCGTGCCCCCACCACGAAGACGTCCAGCAGGCCGTCATCGGGGATTGCCGGGAGCCGGGGCCGGACCAGTCCCGGCACCATGTCGCCCATGTTGGTGACCATCGCGATCGAGGCCTCGGTCTCGATGGGCCGACCATCGATGACCAGGTGGTAGGGCACCGTGCCGATGGAACGGGCCAAGGTGACCGCCTGGAACAGATAGGCGACCCGACCCCAGCGCGCCTTGCTCTCCCCTGCGGTGGTCGCCATCAGTCGTGCGTCGAAGCCGATGCCGCACCCGATGGCGCTGACCGTGCGCAACGGCGGCGCGCCCGGTGGTCGGTCCGCGTCCTCGATGACCACGTCGGCGAGGTCGATGTCACGCGCCCGGGCCGTGCGCAGCAGCTCCGCGGCCTGCCGCAGGCGTCCGGGGATGCCCAGCACCCCCGCGAGGATGTTGCCCGTCCCTCCGGGGAGGATGCCCAAAGGCACGCCCGTCCCCGCGAGCACGGCGCCCGCCGCGCGGACGGTGCCATCGCCCCCGAGCACCACGACGGAGGCCAGTGCCTCACGGTCGCGGGCGAGCAGGTCCCGCAGGAGCGAGGCAGTCGCGTCCGCATCGCCCGGCGTGACCACGTCGGGGGCCCTGCCATCGCGTGCCGCCAGGGACACTGACGCGACGCCTACGAGCGCGTCGACATCACCCGCGGCGCGCACGCGTGACGCGCGAGGGTTCACGATCAGGATGCTGCGGGGCGCCATCGGGTCGATCATGCCACTGCCTGCCGGCCTCCGGTCAGGGCGCCGGGGCCGCCCCTTGGGACGGCATGACGGTCCGGTCGTCCCGGCCGCCCTCGTCAAGGAGGCCGCCCAGACGGCGGGTCGTCCACTGCTTGCCGCCGTCCACGAGCATGTAGATGACCGGGATGACGATGAGCGTGAGGACCGTCGAGCTGAACAGCCCCCCGATGACCACGGTGCCCAGCTCGGCCGCGATGATCGACCCCTCGGAGACGCCCAGCGCGACCGGCATGAGCGCGAGGATCGTCGCGACCGCTGTCATGAGGATGGGCCGGACGCGCGTGCGGCCACCCTGGATGAGCGCGTCACGCGTGGACATGCCCCGGTGACGCAGCTGTTCCACGAGGTCCAGCAGCACGATCGCGTTGGTCACCACGATGCCGATGAGCATCAGGAAGCCGATGAGCGCGCTGATGCCGATGGGACGGCCCGTGATGAGCAGCAGCGGGAACGCGCCGATGGTGGCGAGCGGGAGCGAGAACAGGATCACGAGGGGGTCCACGAGCGACCCGAACACCACCACCATCACCAGATACACGGCGAGGATCGCCACGCCCATGGAGAGGAACAGGCTGCCAAACGCCTCGCTCTGCTGTGCCGTGGCGCCCGCGAACCGGATGGTCACGTCGTCGGGGATGGCACCGCTCTGCTCGAGCGCGGCGACGCGTCGCTGGGCCTCCCGCGACACGCCCCCCTGGTCGTCGACCGTGATGCTCGCCGACACGGTAGCCGCGGGCGAGCCGTCCACACGGGTCACGGTGCCCTGCGTCTCCACCGTGTCGACCGTCGCGATGGCACCCAGCGTGGAGGCCCCCATGGGACCCACCACCGGCAGTCGCTCCAGGGCGTCGACCGAGGTGAGGCGGGACGTGTCCACACGAACCTCGGTCTGGGCGGCGCTGCCATCGGGCAGGGTCACCTGGCCCAGCGACTGGCCGACCAGGACATCACGGACCCGGAGGCCGACCTGAGCCGCAGTGAGGCCGAGCGCGGCAGCCTTGTTGGGATCGACATCCACCACGACCGTGGTGGCATCGGCGGCAAGGTCGCTGGACACGTTGCTCACGCCATCCATCTCGGACAGGTCCGCCACGATGGCGTCGCTCGCGGCGCGGATAGCCGCAGGGTCGTCGCCACTGACCACGATCGCCAGGCCGCTCGTCCCGCCGAACGCCTGCTGCTCCTCGACCGCCACGCTGTAGCCATCGATGGCGATGGGCGCGAGCGCCGTCTCCAGCTGCTGCGCCTTGGTCGCCGGTTCCACGTGGTCGTGCAGCCGCACCGTGATGATGGCGCTGTTGGCATCCCGACCACTGAAGGCGGCCTGGAGGGTCTGGAGCCCGGTGTCCGCGTCGCCGGGGATGGTGCTCTGGATGCGCTCCACGTCCGGGTCGGTGCCGGGCATCAGGATCGCCTCCGCCTGCGCCGTCCGCTCCGAGACCTCGGCCGAGCTTGCGCCCGCGGGTGGTGAGATGGTGACCGTCAGGGTGGGCTCGCCTCCCACGTCGATGAAGGCCGTGGGCAGCAGCGGCACCAGGGCCAGCGACGCGAGGAACAGCCCGAGCGCGAGACCCACGGTGAGCCAGCGGGTCATCCGACTGCGCAGCGCGAGCGTGAGGATGGGGGTGTAGATGCGCTGCCACACGGTCTCGGGCAGCTCGCCGTCCGGCCCCAGGGTGACCTTGACCTTGCGCACGAAGAACCACGCCAGCACCGGCACCACCGTGAGCGCGATGCCCAGGGAGGCCAGCAAGGCGAAGGTGACCGCCAGCCCGAACGGGAGGAAGAACTGGCTCACCAGACCGCCCACGAACCCGATGGGCAGGAACACCATGACCGTGGTGATGGTGCTGCTGGTGATGGCGGTCGCGACCTCGCCCGTGCCGCCCAGCACCGCCGCCGTGATGCCCTCGCCACGACCCCGGTGACGGTAGATGTTCTCGAGGACCACGATCGCGTCGTCCACCACCCGACCCACCGCCACCGCGAGCCCGCCCAGGGTGATGATGTTGATGGTCAGGCCCGCGACCCCGAACAGGGTGAGCGCCGTCAGGATCGAGAGCGGGATGCTCACCGCGGCGACCAAGGTCGACCGAAGGCTCAGCAGGAACAGGTAGATGGTGAGGACCGCGAACAGGGCTCCCAGGAGGCCCTCGCGCACCAGCCCGTCGCTGGACTCCTTGATGAACACCGAGAGGTCCCCGATGACTTCGATGCGCAACTGCCCCGGATACCGCTGCTCGATGCCCTCGAGCAGCGTGCGGACCGCATCGGCGACGAGGACCGTGTTGGCGCCGGACGCCTTGGACACAGTCAGCGTGATGGCCGGCTGCCCATCGGTCCGGGCGTACCCCGAGAGCTGGACGTCCTCGATCGTGACCTCCGCGACTTGCGCCAGTGTCACGGGAGCGGGCGGCGTGGCCTGGGTCGCCCCCACGACGAGACCCTTGAGCGCCTCGAGCGAACCGAACTCGTGGATGGTGGTCACCGGCAGCTGGATGCCGTCCGCCGTCATGGTCCCCGAGGGGATGGTCACCTGGTTCGCCTGGATGGCACCCACGACCCGCTCGATGCCGATGCCGGTGCGCGCCATGTCCTCTGGTCGGAGGGTGACCCGCACCATCTGGGTCGGCCCACCCGTCAGGTCCGCCGAGGTGACCCCCTCCACCCCGAGGACCTCGGGCTGCACCACACTGCGGGCGAGGTCGGCGGCGGTCCGCGCGTCACCGCCCGCGGGCGGGCTGACGCTGGCGATGATGACCGGGGCCGCGTTGATGTCCAAGGCCCGTGCCCTGGGCTCGACCCCCTCCGGGAGCGCCGCGGTCGCCAGTTGCTGGTCGATGGTGGCCATCGTGTCCTTGATGTCCGTCCCGAACTCGAACTGGGCGAGCACCAGCGACAGGGAACTCGCGGACGTCGACTGGAGCTGCTCCAGCCGGGGCACGTTGGCGAGCGACCGCTCGATGGGAGCTGTGACCTGGGCAGCCACGTCCTCGGCCGATGCGCCTGGCATGGCGGAGACGATGGTGACGATGGGCAGTTGGATGTCCGGCAGCAGCTCCTGCTTGAGGTTGCCCCAGGAGAGCAGCCCTGCCACGAACAGCCCTGCGGCGACGAGGAGCGTCACGCTCTTGTAGCGCAGGGCTGCCTGGGTGATCCTGATCATGGGGCTCCCTCGGGTCTGGCGGACGGGCTCGTTGGGGTTGGTGGGGCGTCGGGGCGCATCACGCGCAGGAGGCCGTCGAGGCCGACCTGGAGACCTGCCAGCTCGTCGGGGCGGAGGTACCGCAGGTGCCGGCCGAGGATGTCCACGCCGACGTCACGGAACCGGCCCACGACGGCACGCCCCTCGGCCGTCAACGACAGGACGACGTGGCGACGGTCCAGGGGGTCCTGGCGACGGTCCACGAGCCCCATCTCCACGAGTCGTTCGAGACTACCGCTCGCGGTGGGGGGCCCCACGCGCAGACGGGCTGCCAGTCCTGACACCCCGATGCCCGGGTCGGTCGCGATGACATGGAGCGCCTTGGCTTGCTGCATGGTGATGTCCACGGACAGGAGTTCGTCCGTGTGCATCCGGATGGCGATGTCCGCGAGGCGCTCGAGGCCGGTCGCCACGCTCGCCACGGTAGCTTGCTGGGCTCTTGTCCGCGCCGCGCCATGAGCGCTTCGGCGCGACCGAACAGTTCGCACGAAGCCAACTATACGATGCGGGATGGGTCGTGGCCCCGGGCGTTGCGTCCGACTGCTACGGTGACCGACTGATGCGACTCACCAACCTCGAGCGACAGGCGGTGCGCTGGCTGCTGCTGACCCTGCCATTGGCGGCCGCCTTGGCGACCCTGTTGCTGTTCGCGGAGGTCATCCGGCCGTTCTTCTCCATCATCGCCATGTTCTTCGTGGCATGGATCCTGGCCTTCCTGCTCGACGCCATCGTGGAATGGATCCTGCACCGGGCACCAGCCATCCCAAGGGGGCTCCTCGCCGCGCTCGTGTTCTTCCTGCTCGTGATCCTGGCCATCCTGGGCCTGGTCCTCGTGGCGAGCTCGGTGCTGTCCTCCCTCGCCGACATCCTGCGTGACACACGGTCCGTGGACGAGGCGGTCACCCGCATCATCGGCCCGCTCCAGGCCCAGATCGACCGGTGGGGGGTCGATGTCGACGTCCGGGGTGCCGTCGAAGAAGGCATCAGGCAGCTCCAGACGAGCGGGCAGGGCCTGCTCCGGGACGTCCTCGACGGGGGCGTCCTCCTATTCACGCAAGGGACGGCCATCATCTTCATCGCGGTGGTCATGGTCGCCAACAAGGGCCGCTTCCTGCGCTTCGGCCAGCGACTCGTCCCACCTGGTCGGCTGAGCCTGTGGGATGACGTGGCGGCCGCGACCACCCGCTCGTTCGGCGGCTTCGTCCGTGGCCAGTTCGGCCTCGCGGCGCTGTATGGCGTGGTGGTCGGTGTCATCGCGTACGTGTTCGGGGTCCCGTTCGTGGCCCTCATCGCGGTCATGACCGCGGCGCTCCAGTCCATCCCCTACTTCGGCCAGCTCGTGTCCTGGGCGCCGCTGTTCCTGACCGCGCTGGTGTTCGCGCCCACATCACTGGTGCCGGTGACCATCTGCCTGGTGGTGGGGCTGCTGGTCATCCAGAACGTCATCTCGCCACGGGTGCTGGGCTCGGCGGTTGGCATGAACCCCATCCTGGTGCTCGCTGCGGTCTTCGTGGGCGCCCAGGTCGCGGGCGCCCTGGGCGGGGTCTTCGGCGTCCCGGTCCTCGCGGTGTTCGTGACGCTGTTCAACGCATGGCTCGACCAGGTCCGCCCGCCTGCTGCCTTCGATGGGGGCCGGGACCGGCCACTGCTGCCCTCGGAGGGCGGCGAGCGGGTGGGTCAGGAGGCGATCCTGGAGGCCGCGGAGCAGGATGCATCGGAGGCTCGGGCGGCGCTCAGGCAGGCACGCGAGCGCATCGGGGAGCTGGAGGCCGCGCTCGACGAGCGCTCGGACGCGGGGCGCGACGACCCGGTGGGCGATCGCGCCTCACCACACGGGACCAATCGGGGCCCTTCCTCCTGACAGAAGCCCGTGCGCCACGGGGAACCCCGATCGCGAACCGGACGTCATGGAGCACCATCGCCGACCATTGAGGTCGGCCGCGACGGAGGACCCTCGGATGCGACGGCTCCCGGCGGCGATGACCGCCTCCCTCCTGGCGACCGCCCTGGCGGTCGCCCCTGCCACTGCCTGTGGTGGCCTGATCGGACCGAACGGCGCGGTCAACCTGTTGCGGACCACCACCTTCGTGGGCTATCACGACGGGGTGGAGCACTATGTCACCGCCTTCGCGTTCGCGGGGGGTGGCGGGACCTTCGGGTCCATCACACCGCTGCCGGGCATCCCGACTACGGTGGAGAAGGGCGGCGACTGGACGCTCCAGCGCCTGATCCTGGAGACGGACCCGGTCCCAGCGCGCGTGGCGTTCGAGGAGGGCGTGGTCCAGAGCGCCTCCGGTGACGGTATCGAGGTGCTGCTGGAGACCCGTATCGATGCGCTCGACCTGACGGTCCTGCGGGGCGGCGGTGAGGACGTCGGGCGCTGGGCCGAGGAGCACGGGTTCCGCCTGCCGCCAGACGCCCCTGAGGTCCTCGACTTCTACGCAGCCCGCTCGCCCATCTTCCTCGCCGCGGCGTTCGATGCTGACGTTGCCGCGCAGCGTGGCCAGGCCATCGGCGACGGCACACCGGTCCACCTCACCATCCCCACCGACCAGCCCTGGGTGCCATTGCGCATCCTGTCCCTGGGCAAGGCCGCCGACGAGCGCGTGGACGCCGATGTCTACCTCCTGACCGACCGGGTGCCCACGATCCTGCCGGCGGCCACGACCGATTCGGGCCTGGTGCTCCAGCACACGGCGCCCGCCAGCGCGACGTTGCTGGACGACCTGCGCTCGGACCGGGGCATGGAGTGGGTGCCCGAGCGGGCCTGGCTCATGAAGCTGAGCGTGGGCGCGCGTGCCGTCGACCTGCGCTACGACCTCGCGGTCGATGCCACCGGCGTGGGTCGGCCGTCACGCGTCGCGGCTGGGCTGGAGCCACTCCCGGCCGCGGCCTCGCACGAGGCGGCGATGGTCACCGCGGGCGTGTCGGGTGACGTTGGCGTGTGGCTGCTGGGGGCGCTGCTGGTGGTCACCGCCGCCGGTGGCGCGGGCGCCTGGGTGCGCCGCGGACGCGCTCAGGCGCAGCCTGCTCGCGACGACGCAGCCGCCTGACATGCGCTGGCTGCGAGCACTGCCCCTGCCGCTCGCCCTGGTCGGGGTGGTCCTCGCGACCGCCTCGGCCATGCCCGTCGGTCGGACCGTGCCCCTCACCATGCGCTACTCGCACTTCCTGCCCGCGTCGGTCACCGTCCCAGCGGGCGTCCCAGTCACCTTCATCCTCGACAACCGGGACCCCATCGGACATGAGTGGATCGTGGGCGACGAGCCGACCCACCGGCGACATCGGACAGGCACGGAGCCGCGCCACGGGGAGCGGCCGACCGAGCGGTCCATCGGGGCACTGTCATCGAGTCGCACCACGGTCACGTTCGCCAGGCCCGGCACGTACCGGTACATCTGCCATCTGCCGGGCCATGAGGCGTACGGCATGGTGGGCATCGTGACGGTCACCCGAGCCTGAGCGGGGCGCATGGTCCGGACATCGTGCCGTGAGCGTGCCGACGTCCGGCGGGCGCCAT
>DAOTUX010000292.1:0-7099 GCA_034436475.1 Chloroflexota bacterium
GAGCGCATCCCCCGGGTGGTCCTGCCCGTGGACCTGGTGGTGCGGGGCTCGTCACGAGGGATGCGGGTGGTCGCGGCGTGATCGTGGTGCTGTACCTGGTGGGCATCGTGGCGGGCGCGGCGTCCGCCCTCCAGTCCTCGGTGAACGGGCAGCTGGGGTCCATCGTGGGCCCCATCAACGCGGCCGTGGTGTCCACGCTCGTCGGCCTCGTCACGCTGGTCTCGTTCGGGCTGGTGACCCGGCAGCTGGACATCACCCGGTGGTCCAGCTCCCCACCGCATCTGCTCATCGGGGGCGCCCTGGGCGCCCTCTTCGTCACCTCCGCCATCTACCTCGTGCCCCGGCTGGGGGTGGTGTCCACGGTGATGCTGGCCGTGCTCGGCCAGCTGATCCTGGCGGCCGTGGTGGACCAGTTCGGTCTCCTGGGCAACCCCCGCATCGAGGTCTCGGTGACCCGGTTCGCCGGCATCGCGATGGTGGCCGGTGGCTTCCTGCTCGCGCGCACCGCCTGACCAGGCACACCACACAGGAGGGATCAGACGACCATGGCCTTCGACCTCGTCATCCAGGGGGCGCAGCTGCGCGGGTCGCCCACGCTGACCGACATCGGCATCCTCGACGGGCGGATCGCGGCGCTGCGGCCGGGCCTCGACACGGAGGGCGCCGAGGTCATCGACGCGGGCGGCCGGCTGACGGTGCCCGGCTTCATCGACTCGCACGTGCACATCGGCAAGTCGTTCTATGGCCGGGAGACGGGGCGCTGGGTCTATGGCGCCAAGGAATGGGCGCCGGAGGGCCTCCAGGAGCGCTATCGGCGTCGCTCCAAGTCGGCCATGGCGGACTACGAGATGCGCGCCGAGAACGTCGTCCCCATCCTCAGGACGTGGGCCTGGAAGGAGGCCTACACCGTGGAGGACGTGGCGCGGCGCATCGGTGACGTGCTCACGCTCGCGCTGGGCAACGGCGTGACGGCGTCGCGCATGTTCATCGACGTGGACAGCTTCGCGGGCCTCGTGGAGCTGGAGGGTGCGTTCGAGGCGAGGCGCCGCTTCGCCGACCTGATGCAACTCCAGATCTGCGCGTTCCCCCAGGAGGGCCTGGACGCGGACCCGGAGACCGCGGGGCTCATGCGCCGGGCCATGGAGATGGGCGTGGACGTGGTCGGCGGGCTGCCCTGGATCGAGTGGACCGACGAGCTGTGCCGACGGCATGTGGACTTCGTGTTCGAGCTCGCCCGCGAGTTCGACAAGCCGCTCCACTTCCTGTGCGATGACGCGCGCAGCCCGATGGCCCGGACGCTGGAGCAGGTGGCCGCCAAGACCCTCCAGACGGGCTGGTACGGCCGCGTCGCGTCGAGCCACAACGGGGCGCTGTCCAGCTACCCCGAGGCCCACGCCTATAAGGTGATGAACCTCATCCGCAACGCGGAGATGAACATCTCCTGCAACAGCCACGTGAACCTGCTGGGCGCGCTGACCCGCGTCCATGAGCTGGTGGACCTGGGCGTCAACGTGTCCATCGGCCAGGATGACGTGGACAACTTCTACTACCCGTTCGGCCGCTGCGACCCCCTCGAGTGGGCGTGGTCCATGGTCCATGCCGGGAGCTTCGCGTACCCCCGTGGCATCGAGCAGGTGTTCGACATGCTCACCGTCAACGGGGCGCGCACCCTGGGGCTCACGGACTATGGCCTGGAGGAGGGTCGGCGCGCGGACCTGGTGGTGCTCGACTGCCGGCACCCCCACGACGCGATCCAGTTCCAGGTGGACCGGCGCCACGTCATCTCCAACGGCCGACGGGTGGCCGGGACCACGCGTGAGACCTGGGTCGCGCCGGCCACCGCATGACCCGACCCAGCAGCATCACGACACGAAGGATGTGACCACGATGGCATTGCTCCAGGAGCTGTTCGGGACCGCCAAGCCGGTCATCGCGATGGCCCACTACCCGCCCCTCCCCGGGACCCCGCTGTATGACGAGGCAGGCGGCGTGGATGCCCTCATCGAGGCCATGCGCGCGGACATGCGGGCGCTGCTCGACGGCGGCGTGGACGCGGTCATGTTCTGCAACGAGGGGGACCGCCCATACCAGCTCCAGGCGCCGCTCGAGGCGGTGGCCACGATGTCGCGCATCATCGCGGAGCTCCGACCCACCGACCGCCCGTACGGCGTGGACTTCCTGTGGGACCCGATGGCCGCCATGGCCATGGCGGTCGCCACGGGGGCCTCGTTCATGCGCGAGATCGTGACCGGTGTCTACGAGTCGGACATGGGCATCTGGGCGCCCGACGCGGCGGCGCTGTACCGGTACCGGCGCGCCATCGGGGGCCAGGGCGTCAAGGTGTTCGCGAACGTGACCCCCGAGTTCGCGAGCCCGCTCGGCTCACGCACGCCCGCCCAGCGCGCACGCAGCGCGGTCACCTCCACCATGGTCGATGCCATCCTCATCGCCGGGCCGCAGGCGGGGTCGGCACCGGCCCGCGAGACCCTCGCATCGGTGCGTGACGCCGTGGGTGGCAGCGTCCCGGTGCTCCTCAACACCGGCGCCCGCATCGAGACCGTCGCGGACATGCTCCAGGTCTCTGACGGCGTGATCGTAGGCTCTGGTCTCAAGGTGGATGGCGGCACCTGGAACCCGGTCGACCCGGAGCGCGTGAAGGCGTTCATGGCCAACGTCCGCGCCGCCCGCGGCGGTTGAGCGCGACATGACCGGGGCGGCCGAGGCACCCGTGCCCGAGCGACCGATGCCCGGCCCGGCCGAGGCACCCGTGCCCGAGCGACCGATGCCCGGGGCGGCCGAGGCACCCGTGCCCGAGCGACCGATGCCCGGGGCGGCCGAGGGGCTGCCCCCCGGGGCGTGCCTGCTCGGCATCGACGTCGGCACGAGCGCCACCAAGCTGGTGCTGCTCGACCCTGACGCGGGGATCGTGGCGACCGCCTCGGAGCCCGCAGGCTACCAGGCACCCCATCCTGGCTGGGCCGAGGCGGATGCCGACGCTTGGTGGGAGAACGTGTGCCGGGGGGTGCCCGGCCTGCTCGCGGCGGCCGGGCGCGCGCCAGGCGACGTGCGCGGCGTGGGGGTCAGCGGCATGGTGCCCACCATCGTGCTCCTCGACGAGGCCGGTCGCGTGCTGCGTCCGTCGATCCAGCAGAACGACGCACGCGCCGTGCGCCAGATCGAGCGCATCCGCGCCGAGACCGATGCCGATGACATCCTGCGCCGGACCGGCAGCCCGGTCACCCAGCAGAGTCTCGCGCCCAAGCTGCGTTGGCTGTGGGAGCACGAGCCCGATGTGATGGCCAGTGCCCGCCAGGTGTGCGGCTCGTACGACCTGATCGTGCGTCGGCTCACCGGCGTCCCGTCGGTGGAGCGCAACTGGGCGCTGGAGAGCGGCCTGTACGACCTCACGACGGGTGACTGGGACGACACCATCCTAGGCTTGGCGCGCATCGACCGCTCGTGGCTGGCACCGGTGCGGGAGCCCGCGCATGTCGTGGGGGTCGTCACCGCGGCGGCCGCCCGCGCCACCGGCCTCGCCGAGGGCACGCCGGTCGTCGCCGGCTCGGCGGATCATGTCGCGTCGGCGTTCTCGGCGGGGGTGACAGAGCCCGGTGACCTGCTGGTCAAGCTCGGGGGGTCGGGGGACATCCTCTACTGCACCGACCGCCCTGTCGTCGACCGGCGCCTGTTCCTCGACTATCACCTGAGCGCCGGGCGGTTCCTGCCCAACGGCTGCATGGCCGCGAGCGGGAGCATCCTGGTCTGGTTCCGCGACCGGTTCGCGCCGGGCGCCTCGTTCGCGGACCTGGACGCCGAGGCGGCGGCGGTCCCACCGGGCGCCGAGGGGCTGGTGGTCCTGCCCTACTTCCTGGGTGAGAAGACGCCGCTGTTCGACCCGTACGCGCGCGGCACCATCGTGGGTCTGACCTTGAGCCATGGGCGAGGGCACGTGTTCCGGGCGATCCTGGAGGGGATCGCGTTCGGGTTCCGCCACCATCTCGAGGTGCTCGCCGAGCTGGGCACCGTCCCGGCGCGGGCGCGCTGCACCAACGGCGGGGCGGCGTCCGTGCTCTGGAAGCAGGTCACCGCTGATGTCCTGGGGCTACCCCTCGATCACGTGGCCGGTCACCCCGGGTCGTCCCTGGGCGCGGCGTTCGTGGCCGGGATGGGCATCGGCGTGTTCCGGGACTGGGGCGAGATCCATCGGTTCGTCCAGGTGGCCGGTCGCAGCGAGCCGGACGCGGCGACGCACGCGCGATATGAGGAGCGCTACGCGACCTTCCGCACGGTCTACGAACGACTGGCGCCGGTGTACCCGACGCTGGCCGGAGACGCGTCGTGACGCGCGGCGCGCGCCTGCTGGGGGTCGGACGGCCGTGTGCGGCCGATCGCGGCACCCATGCGACATGACCCCATGCGACATGACCCCATGCGGACCTGAGGTAGATCGATGCGACTGACGGGGATGGTGATCGGCATCAGCGGGGCGGGCGTGGGCATCGGCCGTGCCTGCGCCCTGGCGTATGCCCGTGAGGGCGCGCGCGTCGCGCTCACGGACCTCGACCTCGCGACCTGCGAGCGCGTGGCGGAGGAGATCCGCGCATCGGAAGAGGTCCGCATGGCCGGTGGGGACGCGCATGCCTGGGCCATGGACGTCCGCGACCGGGCGGCCGTGGAGGCGACCATGGCCTCCATCGTGGGCCACTTCGGGCGCATCGACGTCTGGCACAGCAACGCGGGGGTCAGTTCCATGGCCCGGTTCGTGGACCTCACGGAGCATGACTGGGACATGAACATGGACGTGAACGCCAAGGGCGTGTTCCTGTGCGGCCAGGTGGCGGCGCGGCACATGATCGAGCGGGGCGGGGGCGGTCGCATCATCAACACCGCGTCCATGGCGGGCAAGAAGGGCGATGCCCCGTTCCTCGCCCACTACGCGGCCAGCAAGTTCGCCGTGGTGGGTCTCACGCAGGCGATGGCCGTCGAGCTCGCCCCCCACGGCATCACCGTGAACAGCATCTGCCCCGGCTTCGTGGCGACCGCGATGCAGGATCGAGAGGCGGCCTGGGAGGGCACGCTCCGGGGGATGACGGCCGACGAGGTCCGCGCGTCCTATGTCGCCCTGACGCCGCTCGGACGCCTCGAGACCGCCGAGGACATCGCCGGGACGGCGGTGTTCCTCGCCTCGAGGGACTCGGCGTTCATCACGGGCGAGGCCATCAACGTCAACGGCGGGGCCTTCATGGAGTAGGGCCGAGCCGTGGCCCGGGCCGTGCCGGAGGCTTCGCCGAGTCGACCTCCCAGGACCCTCATCCCACGGTGCTTGGGGGCGCACCCTCGCTACCGGTCATCCGTGGGGTCATCCGTGGCGTCGGGCGCCGGGTCCTCACGACACGTCGAGTGCCTCGCGCAGCAGGCGCCCAACGGTGATGGCGTCCGCCTGTCCGCGTGTCTCGCGCATCACCTGCCCCGTGAGGAACCCAATCGCCTGTCCCTTGCCCGCGCGCACGTCCGCCACGGCCGCGGGGTTGGCCGCGAGCACCCGCTCGACCACGCCCTGGAGCGCATCGGCGTCACTGATCCGCTGGAAGCCGGCTGCCGCGACGATGCCATCGACCTCATCACCGGTCTCCAAGTGACGCTCGAACACCTCCTTGGCGTTGGCGGCCGTCAGCCCGCCGTCGGCAAGGATCTCGACCACCCGAGCGAGCTCTCCGGGGTTCCGGCGGTCCAGCAGACCGGGGTCCGACTTGGCCGCGCGCAGGGCGATCTCCGCGTACAGGCTCGCCACCCGCCGCGCATCGAGCCCCGGGCGGGAGGCCATCGCCCGGTCGAAGTAGTCGGAGCCGGTGGCCACGATGACAGCCGCCTCGTACGCCGAGAGGCCGAGCACGTCCACGTACCGGCCGCGCCGGGCGGCGGGGAGCTCAGGGAGCTCAGCCCCGATCGCCTCGAGCATCGCGGGGTCCACCCGCAGCGGCGGCAGGTCCGGGTCGGGGAAGTATCGGTAGTCGTCCGAGGTCTCCTTGACGCGCATCCGATACGTGATGCCGCGGTCGTCGTCCCAGCCCCGCGTCTCCTGGGCCAGGGGCTCCCCCGTGTCGAGCGCGCGGGCCTGCCGATCGATCTCGAACGCGATCGCCCGCTCGACGCTCCGGAACGAGTTCATGTTCTTGACCTCGACCCGGGTCCCGAAGGGCTCTGTGCCCACGGGGCGCAGCGAGACGTTCGCCTCCACCCGCATCTGGCCCTCCTCCATCTGCGCGTCCGATGCGCCGATGGCGCGGAGGAGGAGCCGCAGCTCCTCGGCGTAGCGGCGTGCCTGCTCGGCGGTCCGGATGACCGGATCGGTGACGACCTCCATGAGCGGGGCGCCAGCGCGATTGAAGTCGATGAGGCTGACCTCCCGGCCGTCCGGCAGGGTCACATGGGCCAGTCGCGCCGTGTCCTCCTCGAGGTGCGCACGGGTGATGCCCACCGTGAACGGGCCGTCGCTGGTGTCCACCGTGAGGCTGCCCCGAGCCGCGAGCGGCAGGTCGTACTGGCTGATCTGGTAGCCCTTGGGCAGGTCCGGGTAGAAGTAGCTCTTGCGGTCCCAGCGCGTGACCTCGGGCGTGGTCGCGCCGATCGCGATGCCGGTCGCGAGCACATGACGCACCGCGGCGCCGTTGATGACCGGGAGCGTCCCCGGCATGCCCAGGCAGACGGGGCACGTGCGCGAGTTGGGGGGTGCGTCCCGCAGGTCCGTCGAGCAGCCGCAGAACATCTTGGACGCGGTCCGCAGCTGGACGTGGATCTCGATGCCGATGACGGCCTCGTATCGGGTGCCTGCGGGGATCGTGCCGGTGCTCACGAGGGAGGGTGTCGCACGGCAGTCGGTCGCAGGGGGCGGGCGCAGGGCATGGGTCAGCGATTCGAGGCGGGCCGGGGCGCGCGGGCGCGGGGCGTGGCGGGCCGGGGCGCGCGGGCGCGGGGCGTGGCGGGCCGGGGCGCGCGGGCGCGGGGCGTGGCGGGCCGGGCCGCGCGGGCGCGGGGCGTGGCGGGCCGGGCCGCGAGGGCGCCAAGCGGCTCATCGGTCGGGCGCTCGCTCAGCCCGTGC
>DAOTUX010000293.1:0-1859 GCA_034436475.1 Chloroflexota bacterium
GGCCGCCGATCGGTCGGCAGCGAGGTCAGCGGCAGCCACTTGAGACAGGTGTGCCAGACATCCTTGGGCGCGATCGTCGCGATGAAGATGAGCCGACCGTTGGCGTACTGGGGTGGCGAGTCCGCGCGCTCCACGGCCAGGATGAGCTCGCGACCGAACGACTGGTTGGTGTACCGGGTGCGCAGCTCGCCGCGCGATCGGAGCCAGCGGGTCTGGAGCGACCCACGTCGCACGCGGGCCTCCGACCGGACCTCGAAGATGTCCTGGAAGTCCGAGTTCGTCTCGACCTCGATGGTCAGCCGGACCGGCCGGCGGGCGTAGTTGACGATGTCGATGTCCTCGTGGACGCCCCCCGCGACGGTGCGGTCGAGTCGGATCGCGAGCGACTGTCGTTCGATGGGCCCGGCCTCGTCATGGATCGTGTCGTTGGTCATCTCGTGGCGCGCCGAGAAGTGACGTATGGGCGCCGCGTTGAGGAGCAGCGGGCGATGTCCGTTGATGCGCAGCTCCCAACCGGACAGGAAACGCGTGTCAAGCGCGAAGAACCCGTCGATGGCGCCGCTGTCGATCGACCCATCCTGCTGGCTCACGACCACCCTGTCGTTGCGGTTGATGGTGATGGTCGATGGGCCGACCTGGACCGGGAAGGTCATCGGCGAGCCCCGGTTCGCGCCAGATGCGCCTCCAGCCGGTCGGCGGCCGGCAGGACGTACCGGCAGGCGACCAGTTGCACCAGACCGACGCTGATGGTCAGGAGCGCCGCGAAGGCGATGGTGCTCAGGGCCAGGATGGCCACGAGCAGGACGGTGAGGGCAAGGAGGCGCACCGGATGGGCGAGCACCAGGAGCGCCGCGAGCCTCGCCGCGTCGCGCGCCGGCCGGTCGGCGCGGCGGGGGTCGACCAGCAGCGGCCAGAACGCGAAGCCGATGGCGAACGAGGCGCCCAGGCCCCAGAACGCGAGTGTCGCGATGCCGATCCCGACCACGTTCCCAAGCAGGATGCCGGTGGCCACGTTGACCCCCAGGACGACCGTGGCGACGAGGGAGGCACACCAGCCCGCTAGGACCGCCAGCGGTCGCGCCCGCAGCGGGTCGAGCGCGTCGGAGAGGTTGACGTCCTCGCCACGCGTGGCGTTGGCGCCCAGCCGTGCCGTCCCGGCGATGGGGATCGCGAGCGGGATCGCGACGACGACACCTGCGATGGGCCCCCATGTGCCCCACGCGACCAGCGCCGCGAGGAGCACGACCCCGAACAGGACGTTGACGGGCACGACCCGGACGACGTGGTCGTAGAAGTCCCTCGCGCCGGCACGCAGCGCGCCACGCAGCGTGGGCGCGGCCGGCAACGAGGATCCCGACGACTCGGACCCGGCGCGCCCGGGCTCCGTCGCGTCCTCGACCACGTGGGCCGAGGACGCCTCAGCCCTTGACACCCGCCGCCGCGATACCTTCGACGAAGTATCGCTGGAAGAACACGTACAGCACCACGATGGGGATGGTCGCGATGACCACGGTCGCCATGAGCGGCGGCCAGTTGGTGGCGAAGCCGCCCGCGAACCGGAACAGGTACAGGCCCAAGGGCAGCGTCGCGTGGTCGCGCTGGGTGAGGAACACGACAGGCCAGAAGAAGCCGTTCCACGCGCCCTGGAACTGGAGGACCGCGACCGCGGCGATGGCCGGGGTCGCGAGGGGCATCATCACCCGCCAGAACGTCGTGAGGTGACCCGCGCCGTCGATTCGGGCCGCCTCCTCGAGGTCCTTGGGGAGCGTCAGGAAGTACTGGCGCATCAGGAAGATGCTGACCGCGGAGATGGCCAGCAGGAGGTAGACCGCCACGTACTGCCCGATGCCGCGCGTGAG
>DAOTUX010000294.1:0-3376 GCA_034436475.1 Chloroflexota bacterium
CGGTCCCCAGCTTGACGCGGCGGGTCCGCTGGGAGAGGGCGGCGAGCAGCGTCATCGACTCGTAGCGGGGCTTGGAGAACAGGCTGTCACCCACCCACACCGAATCGAAGCCCAGCTCCTCCACCACCTGGGACAGGTCCAGCAGCTCCGGCATGCCGTAGCCGGGCGCGATGAGGGGCTCGCGGTTGTTGAGGTTGACCCCGAAGCCTAGGCCTGCCTGACCCGACACACGCGCCTCCTCCGATGCCGTCCAGATCGCCCGCGCCCTCCTCGACGAGGCGTCAGGACGTCGTGTTGACAGTCGACACGGCGCATCCTACCACGACCGGCCACCGCCGCGACCAGTGCCATTCGGCCCTCGCTCGAGGCCGCGCATGTGCTGCTGGCCGCGCCCGCACGGGGCGACCGGGTGTGATCAGGCGACGTCCTCGAGACCGAGCACGTACCGGAGCGCCGTGTCGATGGCAGCCATGTCATCCGGCCCCAGGGTGACGCCGGTGGGACGACCGAGTCGACGGACCGAGACCGAGCGCACGTGATGGCAGAGTGCCACGCTGTCCCGAGGCAGACCGGTCCGTTGGCGTGGCAGGAACGCCATGTAGGGACCCATGGCGCTGGGCATGCTCGAGGTCAGCGGGACGACGATGACCGTTGGCCCCGTCGCCATGTCGCTGGTCGAGACGATGACCGCCGGACGTCGACCCGCCTGCTCGGAGCCTACGATCGGATCGAGCCAGAGCCAACGGACCTGGCCTCGCGTCAGCCCATCCTGCGGGTCCATCACCAGTCCCCCTCCCAGCCGGGCCAGTCCGAGAAGTCCTCTGGCGGCAGGCGCTCGTCGAGGCGGGCAAGATCGTCCGCGAGCCGCTCGTCGGCGTCCCGGTTCGCCGCCAGCGCCTGGCGCGTGGCCTCGCGTCGCCGCTCTCGCCAGAGACGCAGCAGGGCCTCCTCGACGACGGCGCTCTGGTCCGTCCCGGTGTCGTTCGCCTCCGTGCGGATGAAGTCGCGGGCGCGCCTGCTCAGGCTCACCGTGAGACGCTCCTTGCGCTCTGATGTGCGGACGATCATGGCGTGCCCTCCATGTATGACGAGCATCATACGACCCGTATGACCGGAACGTCATACCCCGTGCCCGCGCGGAGCTGGGCACGGCTCGGGGCGCGACCCGGTGTGGGGCGAGGCAGTCGGCTGGTCTCGGCTGTCAGTCGTCCGTCGCGCTGGACGTCGGACCAGTCTCAGCCACCAGCAACCAGCGGCGCGCACGGGGAAGGGCCCACCCATCGCCCTGGGCGGTGAGCGGCACGGCATCGCCATCCGACGCCCAGGGCGACGCGGCCACCGGGCCGGACAACACCGGCCCGACGAGCCGCCATCCCGTGGCCACGGGCGTGGGCCGCTTGCTCGCGTCCCAGCGGTCATCCGACTGGACGCGCAGGTCGACGAGCTGGACCACCGCCCGCCCGTCTGGTCGGCGCGACGCCCGCACCCACACCATCCCGGCCCTTGGCACGAGGCTGATCGGCACCGCGCCACCCGCGCGATCGATCACGCTGACCGAGCGCGCGAGCCGGACATCAAGGACCGTGCCGGTCAGGAGGTGGAGGTATCGGGCGCCGAACCGCCAGGCAGCCTGGAGCGCGCGCGCCTCGGGAGTGCGGAGCTTGACCGCCGCCGGGTAGTAGCCCTCGACCAGGAGTCGGTCGTCCTCGGCAAGGGTGTGGTGATAGGCACCAGCCGCGCAGATGACGCTCGTGGTCAGCAGCGTCGCCTCGAGGGCCGCGGCCCGTTCCTCAGGCGTCCTCGCGGTGCGCATCGCCGCGCCGTACGCCGCGATGACCACCTGCCGACCATCGGCGACCGCTCGCGCACGGTCGATCCAGGCCACGAGGTGTCCGAAGCGGTCATCTGGCGGCCACAGTTCGAGGTACAGGGCGGCCAGCGGTGCGGGCGCCACGTCCTCGAGCGGGAAGCCCTCGACGCAGTTGAACAGCACTCGGCCATGCCGGACGTCACCCACGATCCTCGCGGCCTCCTCGATGAGTCCCGGATACAGCTCACGGAAGTCGACTGCCCCCCCATCCGCCCCCAACGCGGTGTGCGGCGGACCATAGGTGTCCATGTGGATGCCAGCGAACCCGAAGTGGCGCATCGCGCTCGCGTACTGCGCCAGGAGGCGTCGTCGCCAGGGGTTCCCGGGTCGCAGGTCGTTGATGAAGAACGTGTCGCCCAGGCTGAGCGGCCGCCCTGTCGCATCGAACACGCGGTCGTCCGGATGCGCGGCCACGTGCTCCGCCTCGGTGCCGTACACGGACCCGTAGGCGAGCGTGGCGATTGCGGCGCGGCGTGCGGCGCGGATGGTCGCGCGCAGCGCCCGGTGCGACACCCGTCGCCCGAGCGAGTCCGTGAACGGGTCCTCGCCCATCGGGGGCTCGTAGCGATAGTGCCGCCACATCCAGTCGTATGCCTGGGCGACCGTGACGTGCCACGCTCGCAGTCCGGGGACATGGCGTGTCCCAGCCATGGTGTGATCGATGAGGGCCACATGACGTGGTGACTCCCACCACCCCTCGAGCGCCTCGATGGCGGTCGACGCGGTCGCGAGCGGCGTCCCGTCCAGCGTGCTGACATGCATCCGGATGCCGTAGCCGTGACGCGAGCCGGCCGGCAGGCCGATGGCACATCGGACGTGCGTGATGCCGGCGACGACACGTCGCCGGACGACGCTGCGGCCCATGACATCCGCGAGATCGAGCAGCTCGAGCGACAGCCGCACCGTGAGCGGTCGCCGGCTCTCGATCCTTGCCACCACCCTCACGGACGCACCAGGCCGCACCCACGTGCGCTCGGGTAGCAGGTCCCGGATGACCACCCGGGGAGGGCCTGGCTCAGTCCGCGGCATGAACCCCACGCTCGATCTCGACACGCAGGGACAGGTATGCCGCATGGGACCAGAGCAAGGGCCGTGCGGATGCGCCCCAGGCGCCGACCCACTCGTCGATCCGCGCTGGGTGCAGGGCATGCGTCGCGACTTGCTCGGGGAGCTCGCCTTCGGGTGTCGCCTGGGCCTCGATCCAGGCGCATGAACGGATGGCGCGATCACGGTCGCCGGGAGCCTGCCGCCGGAGATAGGTCCGCCCGAGCGCGGCCGCGAGCAGCGGCCACTCGCCGCCCCCATAGTAGGTGTCGTCCAGGTAGCGATGCACGCCCGCGTCGGGCGTAACGAGCTCTCGCTCGATGCGGACGAGCGTGGCGCGCGCCCGTGGGTGGTTCACGGAGACCAGCCCGTACGGGGCCATGAGCCACAGCAGGCAGCCGTCGACCGCGTCCCTGCCGACCCACTTGGTCCAGGCACCCGAGCCGCTGAGGAGTCGGGCCT
>DAOTUX010000295.1:0-3459 GCA_034436475.1 Chloroflexota bacterium
TCCATGGTGTTCTGGGACGAGGTCGTAGCCGCCGTGGCACCGGACTACCCGGACGTGAGCGTGCGCGGGATGCACGTGGATGCGCTCGCGGCGCTCATGGTGCTCCACCCCGAGCGGTTGGACACAATCGTGGCCAGCAACCTGTTCGGGGACATCCTGACCGACCTGGGGGCCGCGCTCATGGGCTCCCTGGGCCTCGCGCCGTCCGCCAACATCGACCCCACGCGCCGGCATCCCAGCCTGTTCGAGCCCATCCACGGGTCGGCGCCGGACATCGCGGGCAAGGGCATCGCGAACCCCATGGCCACCGTCTGGGCGGCATCGATGATGCTCGACCACCTCGGACAGGCGGATGCCGCCGGGCTCCTGATGCGGGCCGTGGAGCGGGTGGCGCTGGAGGGCCCGCGCACGCCCGACCTGGGCGGGACGGCATCCACCCGGGACGTGGGCCAGGCGATGGTGGGCGCGATCCGGTCAGCATGAGGCCTTGATGCGGGCCTGCTGACCCTCGACGGCGACCTCGGGCGCACCCCGGCCCGGTGAGCAGGTGTCCTCGGCGCGGGTTGCGCAAGCGCCCACTGAACCCTGACACGCGGGTGCCTATCCGCGGAGGAGACCCAACGTGGCCTCTTGCCTCGGCCTCGCCTGGTCGTGACTGGCAGACACGAGATCTGCGAGTGGTGGTCGACAGGCGGTCTCGAGGGCCGCGCCGGCCGGTCGCCGTGGACTCTCGTGCCTGGTAGGCACGAGATCGGACGAACGACTGCCGCCGGGCCGCCACGCCTTCCGCGGACACGTGCCGGCCCGAAGCAGCCGGCATGGCTGCGGGCCGGGGTCGGGGCAACTCAGCGCGGTTCTCGTGACTGGTGGACACGCGACCCTGAAGCGGGCACAGGGCCCGGTGCGCATGGGCCGGCGCGCCCAGACCGGCACGCGAATCTCGTGACTGGTGGACACGCGACCCTGAAGCGGGCACAGGGCCCGGTGCGCATGGGCCGGCGCGTCCAGACCGGCACGCGAATCTCGTGACTGGTGGACACGCGCGTACGCGTGGCGCTCGGGTGGCCCGTTCGTGCTCAATGCCGGCCTGCGGCACGTCGCAAGGAAGGGCGCGGGCCGGGAAGCGATGGGTGCGCCTTGGACGGGCCTGCCCGTCGGCGTGGCGAGGGTGGTGCCCATCGTCGGGCAGCTTGCGCGAGCCGATCCCGCGGGACACCACCCGGACCATCGACTGCCGCCGCGGACCCAGGGTCGGGCCTCGGGGTCGTGACGCTCAGCCCGGCGAACCTCGGCCCGTCGGTCCCGAAGGAATGGCGGGCGACGCCCCTGCCAGCGGAGCGCGACACACGGGCATGGTCACAGCCGACGCGAGGTGGCACGGAAGCCGGGCGCCCTTGGCAGGGCACGATGTCGCTGAGCTCCCGCCACGTCAGGATGGGCACGGTCCGACTCATCCGCCGGCGGCGCGGACCTCCCCGCGGTAGCGCTTCTTGAGATAGCGTGCCATCGAACGCGCCGCACGGCCCCGATGCGAGATGCGATCCTTCTCATCCTGTGTCATCTCGCCCACCGTGCGACCAGCGGCGAGCGCGTCGAGCGGCTCGAAGATCGGGTCGTAGCCAAAGCCACCCGCGCCACGCCCCTCCAGCGCGATGCGTCCCTCGAGCGTGCCCGAGCGGGTCATGACCCATGGTCGCCCACCCACCGGCGCGGACCGCGGATCGAGGAACGCGAGGACACAGCGATAGCGAGCGCGCCGTCGCTCGGGTGGCAGGCCATCGAGCGCATCGAGCAGCTTGGCGTTGTTCTGCTCGTCGGTCGCGTCCTCGCCGGCGTAGCGCTTGGTGGTCACGCCCGGACCGCCATCGAGCGCATCGACCTCCAGCCCGGAGTCATCGGCCAGCGTGGGCATCCCGGCCCGTGCGCAGTAGAAGCGCGCCTTGAGGATGGCGTTGCCTCGGAAGGTGAGCGCGTCCTCGACGGCGTCGCCCTCGATGCCTGCCTCGTCCAAGGAGACAAGCTCCAGCCACGGGAGGCGCAGCAACTCCCGCAACTCGCCCAGCTTGTGCTGGGAGCGGGTCGCGACCAGGAGCCGTACCGTCATCGGCGCCTCGCGGCGGCCGAGGGTGCCGAGGCGAGGGCGTCCGCCTGGGCCTCGAACAGCCGGGCGATGCCCGCGTCCGCGAGCCCCAGCAGCTCCTCCATCCGGGCGCGGCTGAAGGGCTTGCCCTCGGCGGTCCCCTGGACCTCCACATAGGTGCCCGCGCTCGTGGCCACCACGTTGAAGTCGACCTCCGCGTGGGAGTCCTCCGTGTAGTCCAGGTCGAGCACGGCCCTGCCATCGACCACGCCCACGCTGATGGCCGCCAGATGCGCCGTCACCGCCCGCTCGAGCCCGATGCGCCGGAGCGCCAACGAGAGCGCGATCCAGCCGCCCGTGATGGACGCGCAGCGTGTCCCGCCGTCAGCCTGGATCACGTCGCAGTCGATGGTCACGGTCCGCTCGCCCAGCGCGGAGGTGTCCACGACGCCCCGCAGCGCCCGCCCGATGAGGCGCTGGATCTCGTGCGTCCGACCACCCAGCCGACCCTTGACGCTCTCGCGCTGGCTGCGCTCCGATGTCGCGCCCGGCAGCATCGAGTACTCGGCAGTGACCCAGCCGGTCCCCTTGCCCCTTAGGTGGGGCGGGATGCGGTCCTCGATGGTGGCGGCGCACAGCACGTGGGTGTCACCCTCGCGGATGATGACCGACGCGGCGGCCCACTTCTGGACGTCCAACTCCACCGACACCGGACGCAGCTGACCGGGCAGGCGCCCATCCCCCCGCGCTCGAGGGCCATTCCCGATGCTCATGCGTGGCTCCCCTCCTCTTCGACCGACGACTCGGTGAGCGCGGCCTCCTCTCGCTTGACCTCCTGCCACAGCCCATCGAGCTCATCGAGCCCGAGGGCCTTGAGACGCACCTGTCGCTCCTCGGCCAGGCGCTCGACCCGCGCGAAGCGTCGCGCGAACTTGCGGCTCGCCGCCCGCAGCGCCGCCTCCGGGTCGATGCCCAGCTTGCGACCCAGGTTGACGAGCACGAACAGCAGGTCACCGTACTCCTCGGCACGATGAGCCGGCGCATCCGCCCCCAGCAGCTCCGTGGCCTCCTCCGCGACCTTGTCGATGACCCCCTCGAGGTCGGGCCAGTCGTACCCCAGGCTCGCCGCGCGGGCCTGCATCTCGTTGGCATAGGCGAGTGCGGGGAGCGACCGCGACAGCCCCTCGAAGGCGGCGGGCATGTCCGACCCGGCCCCGCCCTTCTTCGTCCCGCCGGCTGCCCGCTCGTCGGCCTTGATGTCCTCCCAGGCGCGCGTCACGTCATCGGCGGTGCGTGCGGCACCGTCACCGAACACGTGCGGGTGTCGTCGCACGATCTTGGTCACGATCGACCGCTCCACGTCGGAGAGGTCGAAGACG
>DAOTUX010000296.1:0-1560 GCA_034436475.1 Chloroflexota bacterium
GCCGATATGGTGCGGGACGAGGCCGGTCGCGCGAACGTGGACGTG
This sequence comes from Chloroflexota bacterium, assembly GCA_034436475.1. GTDB lineage: Bacteria > Chloroflexota > Limnocylindria > Limnocylindrales > CSP1-4 > JAFMJV01. The sequence continues at coordinate 46 of DAOTUX010000296.1, forward strand.
GTGGTCGGCCCGACCACGGGCGGAGTGCTGCTGGCCTTCGAGGTCGCTCGCCAGTTGGGCGTCCGCGGCATCTTCGCGGAGGAGGTGCGCGACGGGGCGGGAGCGGTCCGTCGCGAGTTCCGGCGGGGGTTCACCATCGGGACCGGCGAGCGGGTGCTCCTCGTGGACGACATCCTGACCACGGGTGGCTCGCTGCTCGCCATGCTGCCCGCCATCGAGGCGACCCCCGGCGAGCTGATGATGGCAGGGGTCATCGTCGACCGCTCGGGTGGCACGATCGAGGTCCGATCGGCCGCCAGTGGTCGCGTGTACCCGGTGCGCTCCCTGTGGACGCTGGACGTGCCCACCTACGATCCCGGGCCGGACACCTGCCCGGCCTGCGCAGCGGGGGCGCCACTCATCGCACCCGGATCGACCGGCACCAAGACCCCCTGATCGGGCGCGGACCGCGCATCCGCGGGGTCAGTGTCCCATCGCCCGGAGGTCATCATCGATGCCCATCTCGCGGTCGGTGATGCGCCGCGGGTCCGCGACCAGTGCCGGGTCGAGTGGGACGGCCGGGTCCGTCGCCTGGATGACGCCACCCTCCACGCCGAGCTCCTCGATCCTCGAATCCAGGAGGCGTTGGACGAACCCGATGTTGCTGCGCAGATCGTAGTAGGCGGCGAGGTACCCCGCCGAGACGCGCGAATGCTGCGAGACCTGGGCCACGATCGCCCGCAGGAACTCCTGTTGGAGCGTGAGCTCCGGGAGCGTCGCGTCCGGCAGCCCTCGTTCGATGGCGTAGATCCGCGGGTACCAGCCCATGATCTTGCGGCGCTGGTGCCACGTGTATCCCGCCTTCACGACATGCCACAGCGGATACAGCAGCAGCACGATCGGCAGGAGGAGCACGTAGTACCGTGCCAGGGGTGACGCGACGTCCCACGGCAGGAACCGCTCGAAGGGTGTGGGGCCATCCGCCAGGAAGCGTCGGGCCTCCTCGTTCTTCGGGAACTGGGTCTGGGCCAGGGACGGGAACTCGTGCGGATCTCCGATGAGCGGGTAGGTGAGCGCGTCCGGCGTCACCGTGACCAGGAGCCGCGCCAGGTCCGGGTGGAGGTCGGCCTTGCCCACGAGCGTCGCACGAGCCGCGAGCACCTCACCATCGATGGGCGGGACGTCCCGGTCGATGTCCAGCACGCCACTCGCGATGGGTACGGCGCTCAGGTATGGCAGGTGGCGCGCGTACGCCTCCGCGCGCGAGTACCGATAGACCGCGACCTCCGGGGCAGTGGCAAGCGACTGGATGACCGGCGCGTCCGCGGCCGCCACGATGACGCCGGCGTCCACCCGGCCATCGCGCAGCATCTGCTCGGTCTCCGTGGCGCTCGCGTCGACCCGCTGCACGGCCGGCGAGCCTTCGTGCGCCAGGACACTGGACACGATGGCGTACGTACCGCTGCCGGGCGCGCCGCCCGCGACGCGGTGCCCGGCCAGCACCGACAGGTCATCGAGCAGATCGGAAGGGCGGCG
>DAOTUX010000297.1:0-39110 GCA_034436475.1 Chloroflexota bacterium
CCCGCGTCATGGAGGGTCGGGGACGGTCAGAGCCGGAGGATGGGTCTCCGCTCATCTCGACCCGGTCCCGCGGGCGATGACTGCGCCTGCCTTCGAAGTCGGATGGTCAGCCCTGATCCTTGACGGTGTAGAGCGCGAACAGCCGCAGTGCGTGCCCGACGCCCGCCACCACTATGGCGAGGAAGAAGGGTGCGGCGAACAGGTCGACCGCGTGCACCATGCCCTCGATGACGCCGACCGACTCACGACCGGCGAAGTCGATCCAAGGCGATGGCCCCGTAGAAGACCGTCAGGATGACGCCGGCCCAGCCGACCGAGAGGATCAGGGTCGCGATGGTGGCGACGCGCTTCGCGTCGCGGATGAGCAGCTCATGCACCGTTCGAGCCTCCATGTACGTCGTCCTCATCGCGCATCGACCACGACAATCGAACGATGGTGGGGCTCGCCCCTCCATCCCCCACGCGGGGCTATTCCGCGCACTCCCGCGGAGGTGCGGTCCGGAAGCATAGCCCCGGGAGGGCGATGCGCCTCCGTGATCGCTCGTCGCACGATGTCGGCCGTCGCCGCTGGATCCGTTCCGCCACTCGACGAACGACAGGCACAAGCGATCGGGCATTCCCGGACGGTCGGTGATGAGCGCCGGCGTGGTGGCCGGGGTCGGCCATGCATCAGCATGAAGCGAAGCACGGGAAGGAGTCGACTCCCATGGCCCTCAAGGGGAGCTCGCGGCACACCGAAGCGCTCGCCATCGTGTCGGTCGCGATCGTCCTGACCCTGGCGGTGGTCGCCTGTGCCGGCGGGTCACCCGCGCCCACGCCGTCGCCCACCACGGCAGCCACACCGACCGCGAAGGCCGCCGTGAGCCCATCGCTGGCAGCGAGCCTTCCGGCTGGCAGCCCTGCGATCACGGGCGCGCAGGTATGCGCCGATCTCGCCGCCCTCCAGGCGGACCTGGACGTGCTCACCGGGTTGGACCTCGAGTCCGCCGGAGTGCGCGACGTCCTGGGCGCCATCCAGGCCACCATCACGAGTGGTCAGGCGTTCGTCGAATCGTCGAAGTCGGCGTTCGGCCCGGAGGCGCAGGCGCTCGGGACGGCGCTGGCGGGCCTCCAGACCGCGCTCCAGGGCATCACCGGGGAAGGGTCCCTCGGCGACAAGGCCGCAGCGGTCGAGAACGCGATCGACGAGGTCGCTGCGGCGTTCGATGCCCTCAAGGCGAAGGTCGCTCCGGGGTGTCCGGCACCGGAGGCCTCCGGGAGCTGAGATGGATGCGGACGCGACCGTCAAGGCCGTGGGCGGTGGCGGTCGGCGTCACCCCCGGTGGGGCATCGCGGCCCAGGTGACCGCCATCCTCGGCGCCGCCGGCCTGCTGCTCCTGATCGGGCTCACGTGGGTGGTGTACAGCTCCACCACCGGCACCGTGAACAGCCTGATGGCGGACCTGGACGCCATGACGGCGGAGGCGCAGGGCAAGTACGACGCCGCGGCTGCGGCGCTCGATGAGCAGGCCGGCAAGGCCGTCAACGCGGACGCCCAGGCTCTCTTCCAGGACGGCGCGGACCTGGTCCGCGAAGTCGGCAACAAGGTGGCATCGATCGAGGCGCAACTCGGCGGGCTCGTGGATTCGCTCGTCACGACCCTGATGGTGATCGTGGGCCTGCTGACTGCTCTTCTGGCCTATCTCATCCTCATCCACGGCGGCATCTGGACGCTGGGCCGCCACTGGCGTCGGGACTGAGCGTCGTTCTCGTCGTCCCGTGCCGCCACTCGGACTCGACGGCCGATGGGCCGGCGCCCTGCAGCGGATCGGACGGCTAGCACCATCTGGGCGATGCGCCATGGTCAGCTACCACAAGGTCAAGAGGATATGCTCCAGCAGCCCATGCGCGCGTGGTCCGCGAGGACGCCACGAAGGGTTCGATGATGGTCCGGTCGGCGACGAGAGAGGTGCATCACCGATGATATGATGCACAGATGCGAACGACGGTCGACCTACCCATGCCCGTCCTCGAGCGCGTCCGGGGCATCGCCGCCGACCGGCGGACGTCCGTGAGCCGCGTCATCGCCCATCTGGTCGAGGCCGCCCTCGAGGGTCCGCCCCCTGCGGGCGGGCGCCTACATCGCGATGCCGTCACCGGGCTCGTCACGATCCGCCTGCCGACAGTGATCACCTCCTCCGACGTCCGCGACGCCGAGGACGAGGCGTGACGACGCTGCTCGATGGCAACGTCCTCGTGGCCCTCTCGACGCCGTCGCACGTCCACCATGAGCGCGCTGCGGCGTGGTTCGCGGCGCGCGGCCACCGATCGTTCGCCACCTGCCCGGTGACCCAGGGCACGCTGCTGCGGGTGCTCGTCCGATCGGGCGCGACGGCGACCGAGGCGGCACGCGTCCTGGGGAGCGTCACCGGGCATCGCGGCCATGCCTTCTGGCCCGATGCGATCCCGTACGCGCCGGACATGCTCCGCCGCGTGACCGGCCATGCCGGCTTCACCGACGCCTACCTGGTCGCGCTGTGTGGTCACCACGGTGGTGGGCTCGCGACGCTGGACCGGGGTCTCGCCGCCACCCACCCGGACCGCGTCGAGCTGATCGCCGAGCTCTGACCCGGCGCGACCTGTCCAGGCCCGGCGGATGAGCCTTCCGGGTCGTGTCGGGCGCGTGCTACCGTCGCCGGGGTCCGACACGTGCCCGAGCGCCAGCGCCGTCGAGCGAGAGCCACGCCGTTGGCCCGGCGCGGGTACCGCGAGTCAAGGGCTGGAGCGCACGGGCCCGAGCGGAACGCCGTCGTGGGCCAGGGAACCCAGCACGCCCTCCGGCCGGACCGTTGGCAGCGCCGGCTCCGCGATGGCGTCCGACCGTGCCGCCAGCTCCGCGTCGAGCTGCGCGGCGAGTTCCGTCCCGCGCTGCGCGAGCACCGACTCGAGGGCCGGGCCCGCCTCGCGCATGATGGCGCGCTCCCTGGCGGTCCTGGGCGCCGCGAACCGGAAACGCACGACGGTGCCCGTGGGCGTGGGCTCGAACTCGATGGTCGACAGGAACCGCACGGGACCCTGGGGCGTGCCCATGGTGTTGCGCTCGGTGAGGTAGTCGTAGGGGCGCCAGTCGAGGATCTCCTCGATCACCGCGTCCTTGCCGTGCATGCAGTGGTTCGTGGTGCCGACCCCGCGTCTGCCGCCCTGCGCGTTCGACACGAGGATCTCGGTGGTGCCCGCCTGCCAGCCCAGGCGTCGGCCCGGATGGGTCACGAACTCCCAGGCGAGCTGTGGCGGGGACGACGTCTGGACCGATGCCGTGTACATGGCATCGGCCTCGGACACCCGGACGCGCCGGCGCGCGTCCTCCTCCTGCCAGCGTCGCTCGAGGTCGAGGACCCAGGCCCGGACCTCGCCGATCACCTCGTATGTCTCGGTGACGCCGGTCATGCCCAGGACGACCGGGTCGATGCCCATGGCGTCGACGCATGCCTGCGTGATCAGTGCGTACGCGCTCGTGTCGAGCCGCTCGACGACGTCGTTCTTGAGCAGCCGATGGACCACGATGACGTCGGACCCCATCAGTTCGTCGCGACCGGCCATCCGCTGGTGGGCCACCTGTCCGTGGTGGACGACGAACTTGAGGTTGAGGTCAGGGATCCGGACACAGGCGTTGCAGGGGCAGCTCGTGGCCTGGCGGACATCCCGGCGACGCCGTCGGAAGCCGAAGTAGCAGCGCTCGATGGCGTCGAGGAGCAGCGAGCCGTCCACCTTCTCGGCCGGCGCGTAGGTGAACGCGGCGTCACCCTCGAGCTTCGCGAGCCGGAACGTGGGCCGCAGGGACGTGACGATGGTGCTGACGAGGTCGGCCATGATGTCCTGCGCGTGGTCGATCTCGACCCCGGCGAGGAAGCTCGTGTAGCCGGAGATGTCCGCGATCAGCAGGCAGGTCGGTTGGGTGCCCGTGAGCATCGATCGTCGCCTCGCTCTGACGGCCCAGGTGCTCGGACTATAGCCCCCGCGACGTGCGGACGGACCTCGCTCGCGGGGCCATCGAGCAGACACCGGTCGCTCTCGAACGCCCGCGGGACAAGGGCCGTGTCACCTTCGCGGCCAGCGACGGGATGCGCGCTGTACGCTGGGCGCATGAGACGACGGAACCCGCTCCAGCACGCGATGGATCGGTTCGCACAGGACCCGTCATCGATCAGGAACGCGGCCTATGTGATGATCGCCATCACTCTCGCCATCGTGCTCCTCGGCGGGCTCGTGGTGTGGATCTTCGACTCACGCGACTTCCCCGACCTGGGCGGCGCGCTGTGGTACACGCTGCAGACGGCAACAACCGTGGGGTACGGCGACCACGTGCCGACGACGATCGTCGGCCGGCTCGTCGGCGCCGCCGTGATGATCGTGGCCGTCGCCCTGCTCACCATCCTGACGGCGGCGATCACCTCCACGTTCGTCGAGGCCTCGCAGCGCCGACGGCTCGCAGGCGACGAGACTCGCGAGCACGACGCGCTCGAGGCCTTGCGCGCGCAGCATGAGCAGATCCTCTCCAGGCTCGCGGCGATCGAGGCTGCGCTCAGCGCATGGGAGGGGGCCGTTCGCCGGGAGGGTTCGGCTGATGGCGATCACCCGGCGTAGGCCCGAGCCCACCCGACTGGTTGGGGCGCGCCTGGAGGGCGAGCCATCGCGCACCACCGCCGATGACCGTCGCCATGGGCGCCCGATCAGACCCGCGCATTTGGCCCGCGTGGTCGACAATGGCCGAGGGTGCGGAAGAGGCCGGGATCGCCGAGGGCCTCAAGGCGGGTGGCCGGGGCAAGAAGGGATCGTCCAGCAGGAAGGGCACGACCTCCAGGCAGGGGTAGGTTCGGTCGCCCCGACCAGCCCACCGACCCGCGGACGCACCCCGGGGGTCGTGGGGCGCGGTGCGTGCGCCCGGGTTCGATGTGATGGGGCCGCGGCATCGCATCCCCCTTGGTGCCCTGCGGCGCGAACGTGCTGTCGCCCGGCGCCGTCACCGGCGGCATCTTCCCGGGGCAGGCAGGCCCTCGGCACCTCGCCGAGGCGGACAGGGCCTCGGGGAGCGAGTCGCGACCTGGACCGACCTGCTCGTCGCGGCGGCGATGCTGGGACGCGTGGTGGCCGTCAGCGACGGGCGAGCGCCGCGTCGATCTCGTCGCGCCGAGCCAGCACCAGCGCGTCGTACGCATCGGCCGGCAGCGGCCTCTCGTCCGTGAACCGGATGCCGCCCTTGGTGGCGTCGAGCCCGGCGTGCCGCGCGACCACGGCCGCCACGACGACGGCGCTGAACGGATACGCCGAATAGCCAGCCTTGGTCGCCTGAACCGCGATGAGCGGGCGCCCGCGATAGCGCAGCGCGGCCATCCCGTAGCTCATGCCCTCGTCGGCGCTCGGGACAAGCTCCATGGCTCGCACGCGGAGGCGACCCAGCAGCGAACGGGCTGGCGTGTCGAGACCGGCGAGGTATTCCGTCACGGTGCCCACGCCCGGAGTCTGGCAGAGCGACGAAGGCCCAGGACGAAGGCCCAGTCGGACGGGTCCGGCGGGTGCCCTCCCAGGGTCGTCCGTGATGGCGGCGATGCGCCACCTGGTGCCTGACACCGCCTCCCTGTCGCCGCGCCCCGCCAGCACCAGCGCTTCTGCGGCGGCTCGGTGTGGAGCCGTCTCTGGCATCTCGGTAACCTGCATGCTCTGGCGATATCGGCGGGGCACAACCCGCATGGAGTCTCGGGGGGGGCCGTGGACGCAGGACGTGGCAGGGCGATGGTGCCCGCGGACTTCCGTGATCCCCGCTGGGCGCGCGTCCTGTTCTTCGGGACCCCGGCGGCGTGGTTGTGGCTCGTGGTCCGCCTCCTTGAGTCTGCCCGATGAACGGAAGGTGACCCATGTTCCAGAAGGTCGAGGGGATGCCCGAGAGTGTCGTCGCCGTGCGCGGTGTCGGTCGGGTCACGGGAGACGACTATCGGACCGTGCTGGACCCAGCCATCGAGCAAGCGACCGCGGGCGGCCACAAGGCGCGCCTGTACCTCGAGCTCGGGCAGGGCTTCGAGGGATACGACACGAGCGCCGTGCTCGCGGACGCGTCGGTGGGCATCGGGCAGTGGAGGTCCTTCGAGCGGATCGCGGTCGTGACCGACACTGACTGGGTCCGACACGCGGTCCACCTGTTCGGCCCGCTCATCCCTGGTGACGTCCGCGTCTTCCGTGTCACGGAGACGGACGCCGCTCGGGCCTGGTTGACGGCCTGACCTCGACGAGGCGGTCGCCGAACGGCACGCGATCCCGGGTGCGACGATGAGACGGGACCGCCGCTCGCGCCGCGGAACGGTCGCACCGATCCCCGAGCCTACGATGGGCCGATGAAGACGCTGCTCATCCTCAATGATGCCCCCTACGGCAACGAGCGCCCATACAACGGGCTGCGTCTCGCCACCGCGCTCGCGAGGCGCGAGGGCGACGAGGTCCGGGTGTTCCTGATGGCCGACTCGGTGGGCTGCGCCAGGAGCGGCCAGACCACGCCCGACGGCCACTACAACATCGGACGGATGCTTGAGGGCCTGGTCCGCCGCGGGGTCTCGGTCGGCTGCTGCGGCACGTGCCTGGACGCACGCGGTTGTGTCGATGCGGAGCTCGTTGATGGGGCCCGTCGATCGTCCATGGCCGAGCTCGCGGACTGGACCGTCTGGGCGGACAAGGTCATCGTGTTCTGAGCGCGCAGGCGCGAGCGGCGCTGGGCGGCCGGCCGCCTGTCCCGCTCGCTCGTGGCGCGGGCCAATCCTCAAGCGGCTTGCTCGGGGGGGCCTGGCGCGGCCTCCAGGAGCGCCTTCAGGCGCAGCGCCTCGGACGCCTCACCGTCCCGGACCTCGCGAGCGGCCAGCGGCTCGAGTAGGCGACGCCAGCCCCGCAGCCTGAGTTCGCCGGCGTAGGTGAGACGGGTGCCGGCACCCGACGGCGTGAGGGTCGAGACCGCCGTCCAGTCGAGGGTCGGATGCGTGACCCGGAACACGACCCGCCTGTCGGGATCGAGCTCCGTGAGCTCCATGTCCAGTGCCCCCTTGATGGGCCCCTTGGCCAGGCGGAAGCGGCCCCGCGTCCCCACCTGGGGCACCCCGGGGCCGTCGAACGCCACGTCCACCATGTCGGTCCATTTCGGGTAGGTCTCAGGATCGAGGAGCGCCTCGTAGACCACATGCGGCGGTCGCGCGATGGTGACGTCTGACGAGTATCGAATCATTCTCCCACCCCCGGTGCCGTGCTGGTGCTCGCTGCCGCCTCGAGTTGCTCGGCGAGGCGTCTCAGGGCAGCCTGCTTGTCCCGCGCGAGCGTCGCGTGCGCGTCCGCATCGATGGGACCCTCCGACGTCCATCGCAGATGGACCCGCGTCCCGGTCTCCACGGGGTCGAGGTCGATCGTCGCGTCGACCGGTCCGATGTCGGGGACCGTGAGACGCCAGCCGATGTGGTCGTAGGGCTGCCAGTCGACCACCTCCTCGATGGTCGCGAGGCGCCCGGTCACGCATTGGGTGACGGTCCCCACGCCGCGTCGCCCACCGATCGACGACTCCTCGATGACGATCGGTCCCTCCCAGCGGCCCCGAAGTGCAGGGGTCGTGAGATGCGCCCATACCTCTGACTGCTGGGAGGCGAGGTCCATGTCGACGTCCAGGACGACCTCGCCCATGGAGCCATCGAGCAGACGCCGGTCGGTCTCGATCCGCCAGCGTGACTCGAGGTCCCAGACGAACGTGGGGACCGCGCCCAGATGCTCGATCGACTCCTCGCCGGCGACCATCCCGAGGGCGGCGGGGTCAAGCCCAAGTGCCTCCACGGCCGCTGCGGTGAACAGGGCGAACCCGGCCGCCCTGGCCTCCGCGGCGACGGTCCCCTTGAGGAGTCGGTGGGCGAGGATGACATCGGGGCCCGCGACCTCGTCGCGTCCCGCGATCCGGCTGTGGACGTACGAGCCGTGATGGACGAACAGCTTGAGGTCGAGCCTGGGCGCCAGGCGACAGGAGGCGCAGTCGCAGGCCGTCGCCGCGTCGATGCTCCGGAGTCGGCGTCGGAAGCCGAGGTAGGAAGCCTCGACCGCGTCGAGCAGGAGCGAGCCCTGGGCCTGCCCGTCGGCGACGACGAGGAACGCGGCATCCCCCTCGAACTTCACCAAGCGGAATGGCGGGTCCAACCGGCCGACGATCGTCTCGAGCAGGTCACCCGCAATCACCGGAGCGTGCTCGAGCTCGCTGCCGGCGAGGTAGGCGGTGTACCCGGTCAGGTCGGCGATGACCAGGAAGCCCGTCTCGGTCGCGCTGGGCATGTGCTCACGCTACACCCCGTGCCTGCACGGGTGTCAAGGCCGTGGTGGACCACCGAGGGGCTCGGCGTCATCGGGCACCCGGGGTGCGGCCAGGTGACGGGCCTCCAGCCAGTGCCGGACGGACAGCAGCGCCGCGACGCCCTCGCCGGCTGCGCTCGCGATCTGCTTGGTCGAGCCTGCGCGGACGTCCCCGGCGGCGAAGACGCCCTCGAGCGAGGTCTGGAAGGTGGCGTCGGTCGTGACGAACCCTCCAGGGTCGAGGTCGATCGAGCCGCTCAGGAAGCCGGAGTTCGGGTCCAGGCCCACGAACACGAACGCGGCCGCCGGCGTGAGCCGCTCCGGTTGTCCGGTCCGGCGGTGGCGGACCATGATCGCCGCCAGACGCCCGCGATCGGCCTCGAAGGCGATCACGTCCGTGTCGGTCCTGACGGTGATGCGTGGGTGTGCCAGCACTCGGTCGCTCACCAGCGCGCTGGCCCGCAGGTCACCACGCGCGAGCACCGTCACGTGATCCACGAGGCCGGCCAGGAAGAGCGCCTCCTCCAGTGCGGAGTTGCCGCCTCCCACGACCACCAGCTCACGCGCACCACGGTAGAAGGGACCATCGCAGGTGGCGCAGTAGTGGACGCCGGCTCCCGTCAGCTCTCGCTCGCCTGGGATGCCCAGGAGCCGATACCGGGACCCGGTGGCGACGATGACGGCATCTGCGCCGTACATCGAGTCCATCGACGTGTCCGCCATGAGGCAGTCCGACTCGCGTCGGACCCGCTCGACCGCCACGCCCGACAGCAGTTCCACCCCGTAGCGCCGCGCATGCGCGATGAGGCGCTCGGCAAGCGATGCCCCACGGATGCCCTCCGGGAACCCGGGGTAGTTGTCGATGCGCTCGGTGGCACCGGCCTGCCCTCCGAGGGCGCCACGGTCCAGCACGAGCGCATCCAGGCCCTCGCGAGCCGCGGACACGGCCGCGGTGAGGCCCGCGGGGCCACCGCCGATCACCAGCAGGTCGTAGATGGAGCGGCTGGCGCGAAGGGTGAGCCCGAGTCTGCTGGCGAGTTCGGCGTTGGATGGCTCGATGAGCACGGAGCCGTCGGGGAACACGATGGTCGGGATGGTCCGTCCGCCGCCTTGCAGCTGCTGCATCGCTGCCAGGCTGGCAGGATCTGCGTCCACGTCGACCCAGCGGTGCGGTACCCGCTGCTCGGTCAGGAACGCCTTGGAGCGGCGGCAGTCGGGGCACCATGGCGCCCCATAGACGACGAGTGCCTCCATCGATCCGTCGCTCACGATTCGGTGACCTCGATGGTCGCGACCATCGCAGGGTGGATGGTGCAGTGATAGGCGATCGTGCCGGGGGACGCGAGCGTCAGGTCGCATGTGCCGCCGTGCTGGACCACGCCGCTGTCGAATGAACCGTCGTCCGCAGTGACGGTGTGGGCCACGAGGTCCTGGTCCGTCCAGCGCACGGTCGTCCCCACGGGAGCCCGGAGCGTGGTCGGGCTGAACGCGAAACCGGCGATGGCCACGGCGGCGCCCGGCGCGAGCGGTCCCGACGCGCCCGGCTCGGACGGTCCGGTCGGGGCGTCGTCAGCGGGCAGGCAGGCCAAGCCGGTGCGGGCACCCGCGGAGGCCTTCGGCTGCGCCGTCGGTGCTGGCGTTCTCACGAGACTCGTGGCGGGAGTGCCAGGGCGAGGGACCCCCGCGGCACACCCTGCGAACGACACGACGGCCAGCATCCCGAGCGTCGCCGAGCGGCTGACTGGGCATCGGCCCCACCCGGTCCTTGATGGCATCCGGAACCTCGCGCACCGCGACCCGCCTGAGCCTGCGGGCATGGGTGGCATCCTCGTCTTGCGACGGCGGTCCTCGATGTGAGCGTCATCACACCGTCCGTGATCCGTGGTGTGACGCAGGACACAGCCGCCACGCGATCGACCGACCAGAGTCCGGGTCGCAGCGAGGCGTCCGTCCGTGGGTGGCGCCACCAGACGCGGGAGGTTTCCGATGGGTCGATCGCGGTTCAGTGTCGGTTGGGCCGGAGGCCTGCTCGCCTTGCCGCTCATCGTGGCAGGCACCGCGGGCGCGCTCGCCCAGTCGCCCGCAGGAAGCATGGAGCCGATGGAGCCGATGGGGAGTCTGCCGCCCTGGTCGGTCGTCATCACGGGGCTCGCGGACGGGAGCGTGGTGACCGACAACACGGTGACCTTCGGTGTGGAGACCCAGGGCTTCACGGCGAGCTGCGACGCCGCTGGCAAACCGCTCACGCCGGGAGTGGGCCACTACCACACGATCCTCGATGGCATGCTCATCGACATGGAGTGCCAACCGACGGCCAGCATCAGCATGCAGAACGTGGCGCCCGGGAGCCACACCATCATCGCCGTGCCCGCCCTCAACGACCACGAGGAGGTCCAGGCGGGAGCCGCCATGCTGGCTTTCGACTACGAACCCACCAACCCGCTGCCGGAGATCACCGCGGCGGCCACGACCGGCACACCCGCTATCTCCATCGTGTCCCCGGCTCCTGGCTCGGAGGTCTCGGGCGACTTCACGATCCAGGTGGCGGTCGCCGACTTCACGCTGTCCCAGGACCTGTTCGGCAAGGCGAACGTGCCGGGCCACGGTCACTGGCACGCGAACGTGGACACCACGTCCGGCCCGATGATGGGCATGATGACGATGCTGGGCATGAGTGGCACAGACACGTTCCGGGCGTCCACGAAGGGCCTGACGCCCGGGCCCCACACCTTCTTTGCCATCCTCATCGACGATCAGCATGCCCCGCTCATGCCGGAGGTCGTCGCCAGTGTCGACCTGGTGGTGAAGTAGCAGGCACGCAGGGATGGGGCCAGCATCTGCGGGGCCAGCCCTCGCCCATGCGCCGGGGAGGATCGTGATGCGCGGCACCAGACCGTTGGCGGGACCGTGCGAGGCGCTGACAGCGGACCCTCGCGCCGGGCGCGTCGTCGTGCGAGTGGCGGTCCTGGTCGTCATGGTCCTGGCCGCCCTGGCCGCCCTGGGTGTCGCGGTGCCCCGCACGACCGCAGCCCAGGTCACCGGCGACGTCCTGGACCTCTCGGCCGTCCTTGCGTCCGGCCCCGAGGTCACCCTGGACCCATCGGGGTTGACTGCCACCGTCGCGGTCTCCACGAGCGTGGACCTCGCGTGCGCCATCGTCTACGGCACCGACGATTCGTTCGGGTCGCTCGCCACCGACCGGGACATGGGCGGGCAGGCGCATCGCGACCACCACGTGGTGCTGGGTGGCCTGCGACCTGGGACGCGTTACGTGTTCCGGATGCAGGGGAGCGGCGTGGATGGGACGCTCTACCGGAGCCCGGCGTACGACTTCACGACGCCGATGGCCTCAAGCTCGATCATGCCGGCCCTCGCCCTCGGGGCGCAGGTGGTCGCCGTGAGCTCCGAGTTCTCGCCGGCCTACTCGGCCGCGAACGCCGTCGATGGGGACCCTGGCACGGAGTGGTCGTCGAAGGGCGATGGCGATGCCGCCTTCATCACCATCGACCTTGGTCGGGCGGTCGACATCACGGCGGTCGACTTCCGGACGCGCCAGATGGGTGACGGGACCGCCATCACGAGGACGTTCACGGTGACCCCGGACGGCGGGACGCCGCTCGGCCCGTTCCCGGCCTCCCAGGCGGTCCCGGTGTCGTTCACCGGGCGGGTGCTCCGGTTCGATGTGGACACCTCCACTGGCGGCAACACCGGGGCGAGCGAGATCGTGGTGCTGGGCACCGATGCCACGGCGCCGTGACCAGCGGCAGGCCGGCCGCGCACCCGCTGGCGGCCGCGGGAAGTCGTTCATGACGCTCGCTGGCAAGCCGCGGATCGAGCGGGTCGGACCGATCGAGCAGGAGACTGCCGCGCCGGTGCCCCTCGTCCATCAGATGCTGGGCGGCGGGGTGGGTCAGGGGAAGCACCGGCCAGGTGAAGGGGCCGCGATCGTGGAACGGGACGGCAACAGGCTGGTCGCGGACTTCCGCACATCCGTGCCGGTTGCGTTCGGTCGCGTGCGCGTCGTGCGCACACGCGAGGCCGTGATGCTGTGCCGCCCGACCGCATCGACTATGAGCACCTGGACGGGCCGGTGCGTGGGCTCCGCGAGTCGATCTGGGTCGAGGCGCTCGCCGAACGGCGCTGTCGCCTTGCGTACCGCGCGTCCTGCCTGCCGTGCGGCCGCGGGCGGCGCCTCGCGTCTCGCCTCTTGGCACGACGTGCCATCGAGCGGACGATGGCGCAGCGTCTCGCGGATCTGAAAGGCCGCGCAGGCTCGGGCCGTGCGCAGTCGAGTGTTCGCCCCTCCGTCAGCCCATCAGGCGTCGGTCGCGGCCACGCTTGCCACCGCCACACACGAGAAGTAGCGAAGGTGCCCGTGCGCGACGGCCGACCGGATCCCGTCCGCCATCGCGCGCACACCACCGCGAGCATCGGGCCCTTCGTTGCCGCGTGGCCAGCTATGACCTGACCGACCTGGACCTCGGAGATGCGCTTGCGCGGTCGGACATCATCGTGGACGCGCTCCTGGGCTACGGCGCCCGGGGTGCCCCCCATGGCGAGGTCGAGCACCTTGTAGGCCGTGTCGCGGGATCTGGGCGACCCGTGGTCAGCCTGGACGTGCCCACTGGTGTTGATCCGGACACGGGCGTCGTCGCCGGCTCGGCCGTCATAGCTCGTGCGACCCTTGCCCTCGCGCTTCCCAAACCGGGCCTGTCGATCGGTGAGGGTGCGGCTCGTGCGGGTCGCCTCCACGTCGCCGACATCGGACTCCCAGCAGCCCTCTATGCTCGGCTGGGGATCGAGATCGGTACCATCTTCGCCGCCGGACGCATCGTGACCTTGGACCCATCCCGATGAGCGCACCAACACGACACCGATCGTTCGCTGAGAAGCTGGGCCTGCTCCGTGAGGTCGCGCTGTTCTCAGGGCTCTCGGATGCCGACATGCAGGCGATCGGCCATGCGACCACGATGACCCGCTGCGTTCGTGGCCAGCGGATCCTGGCGCCCGATGACGCACCCGATCGGATCCACATCATCAAGCGGGGGCGAGTCCGCCTCTACCGCATGACGCAGGATGGCAAGCAACTGACGCTCGACATCCACGAGCAGGGCACGATCCTGGGGGACATGAGCCTCCTGGGGCAGGAGCGACTGCCGGAGGCGTATGCCGAGGCCCTGGATGACGCGGTGATCTGCACCATCGCGCCGGACGAGTTGCGGCGCCTCATCCAGCGCCACCCGATCATCGGCATCAACATCATCCGCCACCTCTCCGGGCGCCTTGCGGCGGCGGAGCGCGAACTGGCGGTGATGGCCTATTCGCGTGTCGACCAGCGCGTGGCCCGGAAGCTCGTCGACCTCGCCCAGCGCTTCGGCGTCTCCACGCCGCGGGGCACGATCATCCAGGCCCGCCTCACGCAGCAGGAGCTGGCGGAGATGGTCGGCACCACACGCGAGACCCTCGCGCACACCCTCACGGACTTCCGGAATGCCGGCGTGCTCGACACCGAGCATCATCAGGTCGTCATCCGCGACGCCGAGCGACTTGCGCAGGTCGCGAGTCGGGCGGACTAGTCGTGGTCCCCGCAGCCGGGGGATGGGCGCCGCTGGAGCCCTACCCGGTGACCGCGAAGTCGTTGGGTGCAGTGATGGGGGCGGGACAGTTCACCACGAAGCCCTGGCCGCCGGTGTCTGGCGTGCCCACGAACAGCTCGATCGCGCCTGAGGCGACGAGCGCATCGAGCTCCGCCTGCGAGGTCACGAGCGTGGCCTCGGTCTGGTCCTTCCAGACCGCCGTGAAGTGGTCCCACAGCGGGCTCCAGGACAGCTCGCCGCTCGCCTCGCGGAAGATGGCCGGCTGGAAGCCCATCGCGCCCGGGCCCGTGAGGCCATTGCCGAACACCGTGACCGTGGACGCCGCCCCGGCCTCCGCGAGACCGGCGGTCCCCGGAGAGCCCTGGAGGTTCATCATCGGGGCCATGGGGACGGCAGACGTGTCGGTCACGATGTACCAGGTGCCGGGGTAGCACTGGTGGAGCTTGAAGGTCACCGTCATCGCGGCGAGGTCCGGGCCTGACAGCAGCGGTCCGCCGGAGAGTGCTCCGACGACCTCGGTGTCGACGGGTAGCTGCCCGCCCGGCCAGGCGACCGTCGGGTGGTTCACCACCACGCCCGTATCCTCGACCGTGGCCTGGCCGGCCGCGACCGCCACGTCCACGGCCGCGGCGGAGTCGATCAGATCGGAATCGGCGGCGAGCGTCACACGCTGGACCGCGAGCAACGGCGTGAAGTCGGCATACCCAGGCGCGGTGGACAGCACCGGCAGCTGGCCCTCGGCGCCGCCATCGAAGAGGAACAACCGACCAAGCGCCCCGTCCTTCGCCTTCGCTGCCGCGAGCAGGGGAACGAACACCAGGCCCTCCCGCTGCGCGAACGCCTGGTCGGAGGCGTCCGTGCGGACGTAGTACACGGACTGGCCGTCCACCCAGCCCTCGTGGAGGCGGAGGGTCACGCTGCCACCGTTCCAGGGGAAGCCGCCATGGAGCTGGTACTCCACGACATCCTTGACGAGGACGGTGGCGGCGTCGTTCGCGGTATGCGTGGGGCTCGTCACCCGGAGGCTCGGCGCCGGGCCCTGGGCGCGCAGGGTCCTCGGCAGCACGGCCGCGAATGCCGTGGCGCCCGCGGTCGCGGCGGTGACGTGCAGGAACGCACGCCGGGTGATTGGCGGATGGGTCGCGTCCATGTCTCTCCTCGCGTGCAGCTGCTGGCTTGGGAGGAGAGGGTGCTCGGGAACAGCCGTCGGGCACTGTGAGCAAGGACACAATGACCTGAGATCTGTGAACGGCATCACAGCGGCCACCCGCGACCGACACGTAGCGTCGCCCCATGTCGATGACACGTCGGACCATCGCCCTGCTCCCCATCGTCGGTGCGCTGCTGCTACCGAGTCCGGGAATCACGCAGTCCCCGGGACCGTTCGTCGGGGACCCATCCCGGCTGCGCTTCGACACGTCCGGCTGGCGGACCGACTTCACCCGAGCCACGGTCGACCTCGCGGAGCTCCAGTCGGGCGGCCCACCAAGGGACGGCATCCCGCCGATCGATAGGCCGGCCCCCGAATCGATCGACGCTGCGCGAGGATGGCTGCGCGGCACCGCGCCCGTCATCGCGCTGGAGACTGGCGGCGAGGCGCGCGCCTATCCACTCGCCATCCTCGTCTGGCACGAGGTCGTCAATGACACGCTCGGTGGCGTGCCCATCGTGGTCACGTTCTGTCCTCTCTGCGACACGGCGCTGGTGTTCGAGAGGACCCTCGGTGCCGTGACGTACGACTTCGGGACCACCGGCAAGCTGCGCTTCAGCGACCTGGTCATGTACGACCGCCAGACCGAGTCGTGGTGGCAGCAGGCGACCGGGCATGCGATCGTCGGTGAGCTGGCGGGCGAGCGGCTGACCTTCATCGCCGCCCAGATCACGTCGCTCGATGCGTTCGAGGCTGCATGGCCTGACGCGGGCGTCCTCAGCCGTGAGACAGGGCATGCTCGGGACTACGGCCGCAACCCATATCCTGGCTACGACCGCGCCGATGAGCGGCCGTTCCTGTACAAAGGCACGATCGACGGCCGGATCGCGCCCAAGGAGCGGGTGGTCACGGTCGGCGAAGGACCTCAGGCGATCGCCTTCGCATGGTCTGACCTCGCGACGACGGGGATCGCGACCGCGAACGTCGGCGGGCGGCCCATCGTGGTCTTCTGGCGCCCGGGAACGGTCTCGGCGCTCGACGAGGCGCTCATCGATGCGAGCGCCGACATCGGGTCCGCTGGCGTCTATCGGCCGGAGGTCGAGGGTCGGTCGCTCACCTTCCATCGCCCGGCAGGCGTGGCCGGGCCGATCGTGGACGTCGAGACCGGCACGACCTGGTCGGTCACCGGCCACGCCATCGACGGGCCGCTGGCCGGCAGGCGGCTCGAGCCGGTGACCCACGGCACCCACTTCTGGTTCGCATGGGCCGCCTTCGAACCTGACACGCAGATCTGGCAGCCGTGACCGTGAGGCAGCGGTCCCACGTCATCGGGTCGTCACATCCGCCGAGCCACACTCCGCGGGTGCCCACGCTCCGGACGTCCATGCTGGTCATGTTCCTCGCGTCGATCGTCGCTGCCTGCGGCGCGGCCGCGCCGGCCGTCACGCGGCACGCCCCACCCGATGCCAGCACCCCAGTCGCGGCATCGGCGGCGACGTCCGGCGGCGACGGCTCCGCAAGCACGCATCCCGCCGCCGTCGCGCCGTGGATGGCCGTGTCCCTCGCCGACGTCCGGACCGGCGAGACCTTCACCATCGCGGACCTGGCTGGGAAGGTCGTGGTCGTCGAGCCGATGGCCATCTGGTGCGTCAACTGCCTCCGTCAGCAGCGTGAGGTCGCCGTCGCGCTCGGTGCGCTCACGGGCGAGGACGTCGCGTACATCAGCCTCGACGTGGACCCCTCCGAGCAGGCCGCCGACCTCGCCGCGTACGCCGATGAGCATGGTTTCGCCTGGACCTTCGTGGTGGCAGATCGGGAGGTCTCCCGCCAGTTGGCCCTTGCCTTGGGCGACCAGGTCCTGTCGCCACCGTCCACGCCCAAGGTCCTTGTCACGCCGGCTGGCCAGGTGGTCGGCCCTGACTTCGGCATTTCGGATTCCACGGCCGTCGAGGCGGTGATCCGGTCGCACCTGTCGTGATAGGGGAGCTGTTCGCGTCCTTCTGGCTCGGCGTCGGGTCAGCGGCGAGTCCCTGCCTGCTGCCGCTCTATCCTGCCTTCCTGGCCATGCTCGCGGCTCGCGGCGGGGGTGACCATCGAGGGGGCCTGGTCTTCCTGGGGCTTGCGGTGGTGTTGGGCGTGGTCACCACGCTGACCCTGGTTGGTCTCGTGGTGATGGCGGTCTCGAGCTCGCTGAGTGGCATGCTCGCGTGGCTTGTGCCGCTTTCCACCGTGCTGCTGGTCCTGCTGGGAGTGGTGCTGATCCTCGGGCGGAACCCGCTCGCCGCGCTCACCGCGGTGCGCGTGCCGGTCGTCCGCCAGCCACTCTCGCAGGCCTACGTGTATGGGCTCCTGTACGGCCCTGTCGCGCTGCCATGCGCAGGCCCGTTCATCGTGGCGCTCCTGGCGATCTCCATCGGTGTGGGGGAGGCGACGGGCCGAGTCCTAACCTTCGTGGCGTTCGGGCTGGGCATGGGCGCACCACTGATCCTGATCTCGGTCCTGGGTGCGACCCGGGCGCGGGCGCTCACGACGTGGCTCTCGCGACACCACGTGGCCATCGGTCGGTTGGCGGGAGTCCTGCTCGTGGTCGCCGCGCTGGCGGAGCCGGTTCGAGGGTTTCTGGAGCCCGCACCCGTCGCGTGACGCTCCAGGCGCGTGGTCAGCGGGTCGGGGCGGCTGATGGCACCGTCCGGTGGTCATCCCGCTCGACATGCGCGCCGTGGCGTCCTCGGCGGGGCGTACACTGCGACGGGCACATGACCCGTGGCCGCAAGGAGGCCGGATGGTGAGGACCTCACCGGGTGTCGTCGCCGCCATGCTGCGGTTCTATGAGCGGCTGTCCGCCAAGGACGTGGCGAGCTTCGACTCCCTCGTCTCGCCGGACCCCGCCACGCTCGTCATCGGGACCGCCCCAGGCGAATGGGTGACCGAGCGGGCCCGGCTTCGCTTCGGATTCGAGGCGGAGGGCTTGGCGATCGATGCCGGGCCGAGTCCGAAGGGCTGGGAGAACGGTGACACCGGGTGGTTCACCGATGAGCCGACCTATGTGTTCCCCGGCGGCGCCGGTCGGATGAGGACCCGCCTGACCTCGATCCTCCAGCGCGAGGATGGTGCATGGCGCATCGTCCACATGCATGTCTCCGTCGGGGTGCCCGACGATGAGGTTCTCGGCCTACAGGCACGATGGGACGGGACTGCGGTCTCGGAAGGCGAGGCCCTCGACCTCGGCGGCGCGTGGGCGCGGACGGAGGCCGCGCTGGCGGATGGTTGGACGCTGGACAGTCTCCGATGCGCTTCCACCGGGTTGCGACCGGAGCAGCGCTCCGATGACTGGGTCGCGATCGCCCTCGGACCCGGTGGCGAGCAGCGCGCATCTCGCGCGTCGGACCCATTCGCGGCGCTGGAAGGGCTGGCCCCACCCGGTCGCTGACGACGCTCCGCGTGCCATCGAGGGCGGGGCGAGCCCTCGCGCTCGATGTCGATGTCCGCTCGGTTGGCGACGCTTCCCTGGCCAGCCGGCGCATGGTCGGCATTGCCGACGCCTGCCGGCGATGCCGATGGGGGTGCGTGCTACGGGGCGTCCGACGACGGGGCGCCAGACGGCTCCGCCGCGCAGACCGTGTTGCCGTCCAGCGTCACGCTGGAGCCTTCGGGCACGGTGAGGTCGGTCCCGTTGTCACAGAACGTGTTGCCCGTGATGATGGGCGCGGTCTTCGGGCCCACGACCACGATGCCCGTGGTGTTCGACTCGATGCGGTTGTCCCGGATGGTCGGCGTGCTGCCGACCGGGACCAGGATGCCCACCTCGTGGTCGCCGATGCGGTTGCCCTCGATGAGAGGCGCTCCGCCGACGATCTCGATCGCGGTGACCTCCTCGCTGCTCCGGTCGTCCGTCGCACCGGCCACGAAGCTCGGGTTCGCGAAGGTGTTGCCTCGGATCACGGGCGCACCCGTCAGGATCTTGACGCCCATGAGGTGGCTGCCCTCGATGGTTGGCTCGGCGCCCCCACCGATGTCGATGGCAAAGCCGAAGCGGCTCTCTGTGATGAGGGGGTGGGAGCCCGTCCCGGACACGAAGCCGCCTCCGTCCTGCACGAGCCGCTCGATGGTCGGGGATGACCCATCGGCGATGCCCAAGAACCAGGTCCCGGTCGCATCGCGCAAGGTGGCGGTGGTCCCATCGCCGAACGCGTAGGCGTAGGGTGCCCGGCTCGGTTCGCCCGCCAGCACGACCGAGACGGACTCCAGGACCGGTGCCCCGCCGCTGACCGAGATGCCCACGCCCTCCACCGGGCCGGTCACCGCGAGGTTGGTGAGGTGGGCATCGCTGCCCACGAGCGCGATGCCAAAGGGCACCGGGCCGCCACCCTCGATGCCCCGCGTGGTCGGGCCGTCCGCCGGGATCGCGATCACCACCGCACCTGCGGGGCCGTCACCGATCAGGGTGATGTCCGAGGTGATGGTGACGCTCTCGCGATAGGTGCCGGGTCGCACGCTGACCGTGTCGCCAGCCCGTGCCGCGGCGACCGCTTCGGAGATGGTCGTGAAGTCACCCGTGCCGTCCTGCGCGACCACGAGCGTGGCCGGACCACTGGGCACCGGGCTGGCCAGGAGGGTCGCTCCGATGGCGATGCCGCCAGCAGTCAGGATGGACAGCATCAGCACGAGGATCATGAGCGACGCGAGACGCACGATCGGCGATCCGACCGAGGTCCGTGCGGAGATGCGCATGGGAGGCTCCTTGATGGTCGCGAGCCAGCGCGGCAACGGCCGCATCCGGCGAGCCTGGGTGAGGACATCGTCGATGGCATGCACGGGGGGCCTGGCCCGATCCGCCTCGGCGAACCGGTCGGCGAGGAACCGCTCGAAGGCCACGTGTCGACTCATGTCGATTGCCCCGTGGCCAGGGCGCCCTCGGTCACCCGGGCGGTGCGCAGGGATGCGCGCATCGCCTCCAGCCCGCGGTGGAGACGCGAGGCCGCCGTCCCGTACGGGATGCCGATGACCTCGGCCACCCGCGACACCGGGAGGTCGAGGTAGTAGTGCAGGACGATCACCACACGCTGGTCGAGGTCGAGCCGGCCCAGCTCGCGTCCGAGCCAGTCCCGCTCCACCACGGCAAGCGTCGCGTCGGTCGCTCGGGCCGATCCCGGGTCGGGCGTCACGTGCAGCTCGACCAGGGTCCGGCGCCGATGCGCCCGAGCCACCTTGTAGCAGGCACGCACCGTGAGCCGATGGAGCCAGGCGTCCCAGGCGTCCGGGTCACGGAGCGACCGCACATGCCGCCATGCGAGGAGGAGCGCCTCCTGGACCGCGTCCTGGGCGCGATCGTCGCGCAGGATGAGGTGGGCGACGCCGAACAGCCGGGGATGGGATGCCCGCACCAGCTCGGAGTAGGCATCGATATCTCCGCACATCGCCCGTTCGACCAGCGCTCGCTGCATGGCAGGCCACTGCTCCGGCGCGGTGCACCTGTCCGCGCTCGCACACACTACGAGGCCCGGGAAGGCCCGGGCCTATCCCGATGGGGCAGGGCAGCGAGGTCGCGCCGCTGCCTCCGGGCCGCGCGTCGGAGCGCGCCTGTTGCGTCCCCTGTCTTGGCCTGCTATACATGCCCGCGCAATGCCACTCAGACGTGCTCGCACAAATGTGCAGACCGAACGCCTCGAGGAGTTGCTGGCTGACCTCGCGCGCGCCTACTACGAGGATGGCCTGACGCAGGAGCAGGTGGCCGCGCAGTTCCATCTGTCCCGCAGCCGCGTGTCGCGTCATCTCCAGGACGCCCGCGACCGGGACATCGTCCAGATCCGGATCGTCGCGCCGGGCAGCCGTGCCCTGGACCTGGAGGAGGCGATGCGGTCGCGGTATCCCATGCTGCGGGACGTCCGCGTCGCCGCGGCCTTCTCCCGTGACGAGCCGGTCGTGCGACGCTCTGTCGCGCGCGCGGGCGCCGCGCTGGTGGACCGTCTCGTGCGCCCGGGCATGACCGTCTGCGTGGGCGCCGGTCGGACGCTCTCGGCGCTCGTGGGGCTGCTCTCCCAGCGGGCCATGGCGGGACTGGTGGTCGCGCCGGCGACGGGCAACGCAGGCCACGCGGGCTGGGACATCGACTACGCCGGCGTGGCCGCGTCGTTCGCGGCGGCGTACGGCGGGACGGCGCACCGCATCAACGCGCCCGCCATGGTGGGGCCGGGGGCCAGCGCCGCCGTGCTGGAGGCGGGCAACCCGCAGATCCGCGACGCCGTCGCGATCGCTCGGTCGGCGGACCTCCACGTGCTCGGGCTCGGCTCGCTCACAGGGGACGAGATCTTCGTGCGCACGGGGCTGATCTCGCTCGACGAGCTCGCCGCGGTCCGGTCAGCTGGTGCGGTGGGTGACATCTGCGGGGCCTTCTTCGACGCGCGCGGCGCCGAGGTCGCCGGTCCGTTCCGAGACCGGCTCGTGGGCATCCATCTCAGCGATCTCCGGCGGGCTCCCGCCGTGGTCGTCTGCGCCGGCGGCACCGACAAGGTGCCGGCCATCGCAGGCGCCCTCCAAGGTGGGCTCGTCTCGACGTTGGTGACCGACGAGCACGCCGCCCGCGGTGTGCTCGAGCTCCGAGAGGTTCGGGGTCACACGAGGGCTGCCATGGGACAGCCACAGGGGACAAGGAGGAAGGTCGGATGAGGACCAGATCCTGGCTCATGGCGGGCACGGCACTGGCCGCGCTCGCGATCGCCGCGCCGGTCGCGGCGCAGTCGCCGGCCGCGACCGGCAGTGGCGTGCAGCGGGGCGTGCAGGGCAGTGCCGCGGACCTCGCCCTGACCGATGCCGAGGTGGAGGCGGTCAAGGCCAAGGCAGCCGGCAAGCTGGTGGGCATCGTGGCCACGACCATGACCACCGAGTACCACGCGAACCTCAACAATGCCGCCAAGCAGATGCTCGAGGGCCTGGGGTTCACGGTGGAGCTCTGCGACTCGAACGTCGACACCGCCAAGGCGCTCGATTGCTTCGAGGGGTTCGTCCAGAAGGGGGCGGACGCGATCATCACCACCAGCTCCGCCGCCACGATCGGTGACGCCGCGACCCAGGCCATCGCGGACGGCATCATCGTGGTGCAGGTCACCGGGCTCGACCTGGGTGACACCGGCGCGGTCGGTATCAGCGTGGACAACGAGACGATCGGCACCGCCGAGGGGACGGGCGCCGGCGAGTATGCCGCGGCGACCTGGCCCGGCGAGCCGGTGCAGGTGATCATCCTGGACTACCCGGACATCCCTGACCTCGTGGCACGCGCCGATGCGATCGAGGCGGGTCTCACGGCGGCGAACCCGAACGTCCAGGTCGTGGGGCGGTTCAAGGGCGGCCTGCGCGAGAACGGGGTGACCAGCACCGAGACGGCGCTGCAGCAGTTCCCGGACCTCAAGGGCATCGTGGGCATCAACGACGGCGGCGACCTGGGCGGCTACGACGCGATGGTGGCCGCCAACATCGCACCAGACGCGGGCTTCGTGTTCGGCATCGACTGCGACCCCGAGGCGAAGGCGCTCATCGACCAGGGGACGCTCTACAAGGGCTGCGTGGACACCAACCCGGTCGGCACGGGGCAGCTCGCGGCCGGCGCGATCGCCAAGCTGGTGAACGGGCAGAGCGTGCCCGGGTCGGTCGAGGTGCCCGTGAGCGTCTACACGGGCGGTGCGGCGGCGTCCCCAGGGACCTCGGCCGCCCCCTGAGCCCTGGGCGCGCGCCAGCCGTGGACCGCTGGGTCGAGATCGATATCGACTGGTTTGGCGACCCTCCCTGGGACGACGCGATCGCGACGTTCCTGGGCCGCACGCGCCCGCTCTTCGCGGGAGCCGACGGGCTGCGCGGGGTCTGCCTCAACATCGGCTGGCTCGCGGACCTCGTGACCGAGTGGACCGGCCGGCCGGAGCAGCGACTGCCGCTCCGGTCGCGCCGGTTCGCCCGATGGGCGGCGCTGACCTACGAGGACCTGCGCGGGTTCCTGGGGACGCTGCGGGACGCCGGCCGGGCAGCGGGCATCGAGTTGCACCTGGGCGTGCTCGTGGCGGGTCTGGGCCAGGTGGTCGCGCCACCCGTCACGGGCACGATGTACGATCTGTTCACCCACTGGTACGAGCGGCACCCCGAGCTCTACCCGCTCGACATCTCGCCGCTGCCGGGGCCCGACCTGGACCCGCGCGTGCCGATGCGCGCGGACAGCTACCCCTACGCGTCTCGGCCGGGCGGCATCCGCGAGGGCGACCCGTTCCCGGAGTTCTTCGGGGCGCAATGGGGCGCGCTCGCGGGCTACCTGGGCCTCGACCTCATCCACCTGCGGGACGGCTTCCTGGGCCCGCTCCTGTACACCCGCGTCGGCCCGTACGGCACGGTGGCCGCCGATGACCCGGCCGAGAATCGGACCTGGACCGATGCGGTTCGCCGTCTCTTCCGCGCCTGCAAGGAGGCCCGCCCCGAGGGCCTCGTGATGGCCTACTCGAGCGGCATCTCCGGCACGGCCGAGTGGCTGGTGGGGTGCGTGGACCTGGAGGAGGTGGTCGCCGACGGCTGCGTCGACATCTTCGTCGACCAGACCTGGGGCGGCGCCTGGCAGGACTGGTGGGACGACACCTGGAAGGGCTGGACGTTCCAGCTCGCGTACCTGCTGGGTCACCGGGCGCAGATCGCCGGCGGCAACACGCGGCGCGCCACGCCCTGCCGCCAGTACGACCTCATCGAGACATGGGATGGCTGGGAGCCTTGGGACACGCTGCACGACACGCCGGGCAAGCTCGAGTGGGCGACCTGGGCGTTCTCGCACGCCTCGGTCCTGGGCCCGGACGGGCGACCGTCGGT
The DNA here is from genome assembly GCA_034436475.1 of Chloroflexota bacterium. GTDB lineage: Bacteria > Chloroflexota > Limnocylindria > Limnocylindrales > CSP1-4 > JAFMJV01. The sequence continues at coordinate 23,920 of DAOTUX010000297.1, forward strand.
CCCGGAGGGCACCTACATCTCCTGGATGAACGACTGGAACGGCCGGCTCATCGCGGAGGCGGACGTGGCGTTCCTGGCGCGCCACCTGGACGCCGCGTCCGCGAGCGCCCGCGACCTTGAGGCGGTGTACGGGCCACTCTTGGTCCACGACCGGCAGGGCCTGCTGGGCGCATGGGAGGCCGACCCCGCCTCGAACGCCAGTGGCTGGGTCGAGGACCATGCCGGCATGGCCCTCAAGTGGGCGGCGCCGGTGCTCGGCGCGACCCGTGCGGAGTGGCTGCCCGACGGGTGGCCGGAGGGTTGTGTCTGGGGGATGCCCTCCACACCTGACGACGGGCGCCTCGAGCGGATGGTGGGGCCCGTGCTCGCGACTGGTCGCGCGGACCTGGTGGCGCCGGGCCTGCTGGAGGCAGCCGGCGCCGAGCTGACTGCCGAGTGGCTTCCGGATGGCTATCGGCTGGGTCATCCGGCCAGTCCCGACCTGCCCCGCGAGGAGCGGGTGCATCTGCCCGAGCGGGCGGTGATTCGCGCCGCCCCGGACGCGTGGGTGGGCTACGACTCGCGGGGGACGCCACTCCTGGTGGGTCGGGGCCGGGTCGCGCACTGGCAGCCTCCCGATGTGGCAGATCCCGGCAACCCGCTCCTGCCGCACTCGCAGATCGGCACCGTGTCGCCGTATGTGGAGGCGGCTCGCTTCCTGGGTCGGGAGGCCCGGGCGGCAGGTGGCCTGAGCGTGGATGCCGTCGCGGTCCACGAGCCGGTGACGGTGGGCTGCTGGCGCAGCGCGGGCCGCATCCACCTCCTCCTGGGCAACTTGGAGTCGGGGTGGATGGGGGATTCGCGCTTCGTGCGTCGGGTCCGGGTCGTCCTGCCATGCGGGCGCTTCGCCCTGACGGGCGGGGAGCGACTCCGAGTCGTGGGGCTCGGCACGCACACGCTGGGGGCCTTGGTCGTGACCGTGGGCGAGGAGGCGCTGGAGCTCGGCCTCGAGGTGCCGCCACAGGGATGTCTGGTGGTACGGCTGGAGCCCCTGGCGTGAGCCTCGGTGCGCGCGCCCGCGGCATGGTCCGCGTCGACCGTGCGCGCCTGCTCGACTTCCTGGCGGAGTACGGCTTCGTCGTGTTCTTCCTGGTGTGGGTGGCGTTCCTGGCGGTGGCCACCGAGGCGTTCCTGACCGAGCGCAACCTGCTGCTGCTCCTGCGCCAGGCGTCCATCGCCGGCATCACCGCGATCGGGGCCACGTTCGTGATCCTGCTGGGCGAGCTGGACATCAGCTTCGGCTCCGTCCTAGGGGTCGCGGGCGTGGTCGCGGCCGAGGTCCTCGTCCTGGGCGGGGACGGCTGGATGGCCATCGTGGCGGGCGTCCTGTTCGGGCTCCTGGTGGGTCTCGTGAATGGCGTCCTGGTCACCTTCCTGCGCATCCCGTCGGTGATCGCCACGCTGGGGATGCTCAGCGTCGTGCTCGGCATCGGCGTGGTCTACACCGGTGGGACGAGCATCCACGGCGCCGTCCTCGACCCCATCGACTGGCTCGCCCAAGGGTGGGTCGGCCCCGTGCCCATCCCAGTGATCATCCTGTTCCTCGGCTATGCCATCGGCTGGTTCGTCCTCAATCGGACGCGCTTCGGCGTGCATGTCTACCTGGTCGGCGACAATCGGGAGGCCGCCTTCCGGGCGGGGCTCGCGGTGCGCAGGATCCGCATCTCGGTCTTCCTCATCGCGGGTGCCCTGGCCGGGTTCGCCGGCGTGATGCTGGTCTCGCGGGTCTCCCAGGCGTCCGCCGCCCAGGGTGCGGCGTCGCTGTTCCCGGTGCTCACCGCAGTCATCCTGGGCGGCGCCGGTCTGCAGGGCGGGCGCGGCCGCATCGAGAACACGCTCATCGCGTCGATCTTCCTCTCGAGCCTGCTCAACGGGCTGGTGCTGCTGGGGGTCGACGCCCGGTTCCAGGACATCCTCCTGGGGGCCATCCTCATCGCGGCGGTCTCCCTGGACCGATCCCGCGACTGAGTGCGCATGACGTTACCCATCACTACCGGAGCGACAGCACAGGAGGGAGTCCATGAGTCTCGATGAGGCCCGCCGGCGCGGGCAGCGCATCAAGCGATGGGGCATCGACGGCGACATCCGACGCCAGATCGAGGCGACGGGCGAGGAGCCCATCATGTACCTCGCCCTGGGCACGCCGCCGCAGACGCAGCACCCGTTCAACCTCTACGGTGACATCCGCAGCCAGCCTACGGCGCTCCGCGAGACCTTCGCCCACCGCGCCGAGATCGATGCGCTGGCTCGCAAGGTGGCCGAGCGCGACATCGCGGGCATCATCGGGCTCGGTTCCGGGACCAGCCAGTTCGTGGCGCAGGTGGCGAACGCGGCCTTCGCACGCTTCTGCGGCATCCCCGGCTGGGACTGGGACTCCCAGGCCTTCCTGCGCTACCCGCCGTCTCTGGAGTACCCCCGGATGCTGGCCATCCCGTACTCGGGGTCCGGGAGCACCGTGGACACGGTGGCCGCGGCGCGTGCCTGTCGGGAGCGCGGCTCCTGGACGCTCGCCTTCACGAGCGTCGACGGGAGCCCGGTCGTCCAGGCCGCGGATGCGCGCATCCTGACCGCGGGCGGCTTTGACACGGGCGGCTCCGACACCTTCCACTACACGACCCGCATCGCCGCCGCCATCTACCTCGCCCTGGAGGTGGGCAGGCTGCGCGACCCGGGCAGGCACGACTTCGAGGGACTCAAGGCCCAGCTGCTGGACACGCCGCGTCTCATGGAGGGGATGTTCGACGCGGTCGATGCGCGCTGTCGGACCATCGCCGCGGCGTACCGGGGGGTCCGCAGCATCATCATCGTGGGCGCCGGCGCGAACTTCGGGACGGCGGAGGAGATCGCCCTCAAGTTCGACGAGATGGCGCACATCCCGAGCAAGGCCATGAACCCGGGGCGACACATCCACGGCGCCCTGGGCCTCACCGACGAGGAGATCCTGACGATCGTCGTGGCGACCCCGGGCGTCTCCTACCCGGACCTCCTGGCCATCACCAAGGTCACGCAGTTGCTCAAGTCGCCATCGGTCGCCATCGTCCCCGAGTCGGACACCGACATCGCGGACATCTCCGACTACGTGGTGCGGATCCCCATGGAGGACGAGACCCTGTTCGCCGTGCTCGCGGTGCTGCCGGGCCAGTTGCTGCCGTACTGGTGTGGCGTCGGCCTGGGGCTGAACGTGGACACGCAGCGCTCCAACGTGCCCAAGCATGCCCGCGTGTGGAACATGCTGTTCCCCCCCGGGACCCACTGAGTGGCCGACATGACGCGCTCGCCCGCCCCGGGGCCGCCACGCGCGGCGGTCGTGGGACCCGTGAACATGGACCTGTTCATCCGTGGCACGGCGCCGCTCGACCGCGAGGCGCTCAATGGATGGGTCGGTCCCGCCGACACGGAGCTCCTGGTCGCGGGCTCGATCGGCTACACGGTCGCCGCGCTTGGTCGTCTGGGCTGGTCGGTGGAGGTCTGCTCCACGACCGGTGACGATGCGTTCGGTGCCTGGATACGGGCGGACCTGGAGGCGCGCGGGCTGGACTGCCGGCGGCTGGCCAGCGTGCCCGGCCAGACCGCGATCGCGATCTATATGATGCTGTGGGGTGGCACCAAGCGACCCATGACCTATCGACTGCCGGGGTTCGAGCCCTGGCCGGACCCACCACCGCTCCTGGCGCCCGAGGACCCCGCGCCGCTCATCCTGCACAGCGGTGGGCTGCTCCACTTCCCCCAGATGGCGGGTCGCGGCCTCGCGCCGCTGTTCGCACGGGCGCGCGCCCGGGGCGTGATGACATCGATCGACCCGCAGTTCCCGCTCGTGGACACGCCCGCCCCGTGGCTCCCGCTCGTGGCGGACGTGTTGGCCCACGCGGATGTCCTGATGTGCGACGAGGGCGAGGCGTGCCATCTGTTCGGCGTGGGCTCGGCGAGCGAGGCGATCGACCTCGCCCACGCAGCCGGCCCTCGGGTCGTGGCCATCAAGCGCGGCGCGGCGGGCGCCCTCCTGAGCGACGGCGCGCGGGTGCTGGCCCAGCCCGCGGCGGACGTGGATCAGGCACAGGTCGTCGAGGCGGTCGGCGCTGGCGATGCCTTTGACGCGGGCCTGCTCGACGCGCTGGCCCGCGGAGCGACCTTGGCGGACGCGGCCCGCTGGGCCACCGCGACCGCGTTCCTGAGCCTGGGCGGCCGAGGTGGAGCGGAAGGGATCTCCGATCGCGACGCGGTCGCCGAGGCGCTCTCCCGGGTCCCACCGCCGGTCATGGCCTGATCGGCGATGGTGGTCGGATCTGTCGGGCGGCGCGTCGGCCGGACGCGTCCCCCGGTGGGCGGCCGGACGCGTCCCCGGGACGGCGGCTGACGTGGACCCGCTGCGTCCGCAGGACGACCTGACCCGGCTGACTGTGGAGCAGCTGCGCGCCATTGAGGCGGCCCTCGAGCGACGGCGCCCAGGTGCGCCGGTCGCCAGCGTCGGCGTCCGGCCGGACCGGACGCCCTGGACGTACCGCGACATCTGGCGGCTGGCGGCCGTCCGCGACGAACTGGCGCGACGGGCGCGCTGATCGGGGCTGCCGACGATGCCCTCTCGCGGGCACGACCGGCGGTCCCCGGTGCGTGGTCAGGCGGCGGTGGGCTCCCGCTGCCCCAGGCCAGCGATGAGCCGCACGACCTCCTCACGGTCGGTGCGTGCGGTCTCGCGGACGGCCACGAGCCGGCCCAACCGCATCACCGCTATCCGGGTCGAGAGGAAGAACACGTGGTCCAGGTTGTGGCTGACGATCAGCTGCGTCAGCCCACGCTCGGCAAGGCGGCGCACGAGGTCCTGCACCCGCCCGGACTCCTGGAGCCCCAGTGCCGCCATGGGCTCATCCATGATCAGCACGCGCGACCCCCAATGGACGGCGCGACCGATGGCGATGGCCTGCCGCTGCCCGCCTGACAGGCGTCGCACCTGCTGGCCCACGGACGGGATCCGCACGTTGAGGTCCGCGAGCGCCTGCTCGGTGGCGCGGCGCATCGCGCGTCGGTCGAGCACCCGTAGCGGGCCGACGCCCCGCACCAGCTCGCGGCCCATGAACAGGTTCTCGGCGACATCGCGGTGGTCAGCCAAGGCGAGGTCCTGATACACGGTCTCGACACCGGCCGCACGGGCGGTCGCCGGGTCAGCGAAGCGCACCGGCACGCCATCCACCTCCAGATGGCCGTGATCCGGTTGGATGACGCCCGAGAGCATCTTGATGAGCGTGGTCTTGCCCGCACCGTTGTCGCCCACCAGCGCGGTCACCGAGCCGGCAGGGAACTCGAGGGTCACGTCCTGGACCGCGTGCACGCCCCCATAGGACTTGGCCACGCCGCGGGCCGCGAGGATCGGGGGCGTGTCCGTCAGACCGTCCCGGTCGATGGTGACCGTGTGCTCGTCGCTCACGTGGGTGAGCGTATTGACCCGACAGCCGTGCGTCAACGCGATGTCGTCGATCGGGGCAGGTCTCGCGCTGGGCGGCGATGGCCTCGGCGCTCCCGACGACCTCAGCACCAGGCGTGGGTACGACGCATGGCAAGGTGACCACATGGCGTTCACGCTGACTGACGGGCCTGTCAGCGCCGGGACGCGATACCGCGCATGGGAGGAGGGCCCGCCGACCTCTCAGGCGGACTTGGTGGGGAGCCATGCCGCCCCCAGCAGTCGCTCGTCAGCGGTCACGAGCGTCAGGCCGTACACGAGCGCGGTCGAGGCCAGGAACTGATCGGCGGGGTCCCGATGGTCGAGCTCGAGCTCGTGGCTGCGCAGGGCGACCTCCGTGGTCAGTGGCGCCTCGCTGAGCGGCAGGGCGCGGAGCGCATCCGTGACCCATCCGCGCGGGCCAGGGTCCAGTCGGACACGTTCGCGCGCGTGGAGGAGGCCGATCTCCCATACCGAGACAGGTGAGAGCCACAACGCATCGTGGGCTGAGGCCAACTCGGTTCGAAGGGTCAAGCCGAGTCGGTCCGAGCCATTGACGTACCAGAACCAGATGTGCGTGTCCAGGAGGTAGGGCGGCCCGCCGGTCAACGCATCGCCTCCCACTCCCCTTCGTCCAGCGGCGCCACGATGTCACCCAGCTCGACCGCCCTGCCGGCCATGACACCGAACCCGCTACCGGGCGACTCAGGTGGTGGGGGTGGCAGCACCTGTGCGATGACCACGCCGCGCTTGGTGATGAGCAGGGGCCGCCCGGTCTGCCGCACCCGCTCCAGCCGGGCGAGACACGTGGCCTTGAACTTCGAGACGGCGATGGTGTCCACGATTCGAGCCTACCATGGTCACGGTCCATGGTCACCTTGCAGCATGCTTGAGCGCGCCCCCGTGCAGGGGGGCTCCCTGAGCCTGTCCGCGGCCACAGGTTGTGGCCGGGTGGCCGCGCTGTCAGTAGCGGCCGAAGGCGCTGGTGTCGCCGCCGTCGAACGCCAGCACCTCGAAGGGTGCCGCCTGCTCGCCGCTCATGCCAGGTGACCCGGGCGGCATGCCGGGAAGCGCGATGCCGTCGATGGCGGGCGCCTCGGCGAGCAGGTCCTCGATGGCTTCGACCGGCACATGGCCTTCCACGGCGTAATCGCCGACGACCGCGGTATGGCAGCTCTGCGCCTCCGCGGGGATGCCGCGCTGGGCCTTGACAGCGGCCATGTCCTGCGTGGGGATGGAGTTGACGGTGTAGCCGTGCGCCTGTAGGTATGCCTCCCACTCGTGGCAGCAGCCGCAGGTGGGCGACTTGTAGACGTCCACCACGCGTGCCACAGCGACAGGCGTCCGTGCGGGCCCTGAGGGCGCGATCGTCCGAGGAGCATCATCGGTGGGCGCAGCCGCCGCACAGCCGGCGAGCAGCAGGCCCAGCGGGAGCACGAGGACACGGCGTGATCTCATGCCCCGCATCGTGGGGTCCGGTCGTTCCCCTTGGGTAGGTCCGAAGGCCCCCGTGGCATGGGCCATCGGACCCGGATCGACTCGGATCGGCCGCTCGACTGCGCGGTGAGGGCCCGTGTCCTGGTCAACGTGTGCCGAGCCGCACGATCCCGGTCACCGTGACGGCCTCGGTCTCCCACGCGTTGCCGCTGAGCTGCTCCCGACCGCTGTAGGTGCATGCCATGTCGACGGTACCGCCGTCGGCAGCGATGCTCCCCAGGGTCCGCAGGCGGTCCTCGGGCGGACGGCACCAGATGGCGTACAGCACACGGCCCGACTCCTCGCGCGGCCCGGGTGGATCGCATTTGTCACCGACCTCGGTCCAGGTCGCGTGCGTCCCGGCCGACCCCCATGCCGCGAGCGATCCGCCGAACGCTGGGTCGAGCTCGAACGTGATCATGGGCTGGTACTCGGTCCCGATCCACGGCGACCCGGCGAACGTCTCGGTGCCGTCATAGACCTTGGCGTAGCCCGTGATGGTGCAGGACTTGCCGGTGGCGTCGGTCGAGGTGAGGTCCGCCCTGGTCTCGAGCCCCGTGATGGTGAACTCGCTCCCTGCGTCCAGCCAACGTCCCGCCTCCTCGTACAGCGCGACCTCCACCGCCATGGTCAGCGATGTGTGGCTGGACTCGGGCACGTCCGGGTTCTCGTAGGTCTCGTCGAGGATCCAGGTCACCGTGCCAGTGGCGATGGGCGTGCCGGGCGGCAGCGAGTCGATGTCCGCTGGTGGTGCGGGAGACTGGTCAGGCATGGGCACGGCCGTCTCGACGTCGCCCATCCGGGTCACCGACCGGCACACCACGGCAACCAGCGCGCTCGCGCCTGACATGTCGGTCCCGTCGGCGGCGTACGCCTCCAGCCAGTCGGCGCGCATCGTGATCGTGACGGAGTCGCCCCGATCGTCCAGGGTCGTGTCGACCGGACGACTCCCGCTCGAGCGATAGAACGGGCCGGAGTAGTCGAAGGGATCCCCGAACACGAGGTACATCCCGTCGTACTCAGGTGTCGTGGTGCCGACCGTGAGGCTCACCCGGCTCGGCTCCGTCGTGGCGTCGACGGCGTCGACGCTCCACGTCCCGGGTGCCACCGTGCCGAGGGTGCACGGCGCCTGTGTGGCCAGGTCATAGGTGCCCGGCTCGGGTCCGCCCTCGATCTCGACATGGATGGTCGTGACCCCTTGGGCGTCCGCGACCGGGACGAGGACCATCGAGCCCACCACCAGCAGGAGGCCGCCCACGATGGTCGTCAAGCTGGATCGGATGCCCAGGTCGGGCGCGTCGGTTCGCATAGCGTCCAGCGTACGCGCGCAGCGCTCCCGCATGAAGTAGGGAGAACCCCACCGCTTGGCGCCGACCGATGTCGCGCGGAGCCTCTATGCTTGACCTATGGAGGCACGAGTAAAGCATCGTCGCCGAGGCTACACGCGCGTCAGCGCGAAGCATCAGGTCACACTGCCCGTGGAGGCCCTCGAGCGGGCCGGCATCCGCACGGGCGACACGCTGCGCGCTGTGGCACGCGGTCCGGGCGAGGTCCTCCTCGTCCGCGAGGTCGACCCGATCGACGGGTTCGCGGGGTCCCTGACCGGCAGCTACGAACCACGGGAGCTCGACAGGCTACGTGACGAATGGGGCTGACGGTCGTCGACGCCGGGGTCATCATCGCCGCGCTCGATGCCAGCGACGCGCACCACGCGACCGCGGTACGTGCCCTCCGCGGCGCCCGGGCGGGAGGTGACCGCCTCGTGGTGCCCGCCTCGGCCTATGCCGAGGCGCTCGTCGGCCCGAGCCGGACCGGCGGCTCGGCGGTCGCGACGCTCGATGCGTTCCTCGACGCCCTGCCGGCGCCAGTCGAGCCAGCGAGTCGCGACGTCGCGCGGCGGGCGGCGGCATTGCGAGCGGCACACGGTCGGAGCCTCCAGCTCCCCGACGCGCTCGTGGTGGCGACGGCGGACGTCCTGCGCGCCGACCTCATCCTGACCACCGACGCTGGCTGGCCACAGGATGCTACCGAGGTGCGAGTCGTATGGCCGGGCGACCTCGATCACGGTGGCGGGGCGTGACCTCGCCCACCTGCTGACAGAGCAGGCGCTCGTCAAGGGACTCCGCGCCGGTCGTGGCCGCCCTCGCCATCACGTCTCGCGGCGCATGCGGCGGGCGTATGCGCGCGGCGTCATCCCGAACGTCCAGGCGACCGCCCCGAGCGCGGTGCGCATGGTGGGTGGCACGCGCAGCTCGTAGAGGCGGTGCCGGCCATCCGGCTCGGGCGTGGCGTTGACGACCTCCACCGTGACGAGCGGCTCATCGCCCGGCAGCGGCACGCGCCACAGCCGGCCCCACCGGTCATGGTGGACCATCCGCGCCCCAGCGTCACGTCGGAACCGGCTCGTGCCGTAGCGCTCGATCATCACCCTCCGGACCTCGGCGTTCCGCTCGGCCATGATCTGCGCGACCGTCAGGTTCTCGACCTCCAGGGCGTGCCTGGGCACCTCCTGCCCATGCCAGCACCAGAGCCCGAAGCCGTCGGGCCATGCCAGGGCGGGGCCATGGGGGCCATGGGGTCGGCCGAGCGGGTCGAGCATGATGCCGGTCGGGCGCTGACAGACGATCGCCAGGTGTTCGAAGGTCCACGCCCACCCAGCCTCGGAGAGGACCATCAGGGCATCGAGCAGCGGCGTCGCTGGACCGTGGTCCAGGCCCAGCCGGCGCGCGACATGGTGCATCGCCACCCGTTCGAGGCCCAGATGCCCCGGCCAAGCCGTGAGGACGTGCTCCCAGGGCTCTGGGAACATGGGGCTCTGCCCTGGCATCGGGACGCGCGGCGGACGCCCGAACAGCCGTGCCACGGCATCCCCGATGAGGGTGCGCAGGGGTTGGAGCCGGGTGCCCAGCCAGTCGGTCACCTCGCTGTCGAGGAGCTCCCGCGTGCGCTCCGTGGTGACCTGGGCAAGCGACCGGTCGAGGGCCCCAAGGGAGCCACCGATGACCAGGTCGACGACCAGTCGGCCCACCGCCTGCCGGGTGCCGGGATCGCCTGGGGCGGCACCGGCGAGGTCATGGGCCGCCCTCGCCCCCGCGGCCGGCGAGGGTCGACCGACGACCACCGGCGACGGCAGTCCCGCGTGGGCGTGGAGGACCCCGAGCGCCGAGCCGACCGCTCCCAGGCTGACTGGGCCGGTCGCCACTGCGCGCGACAGCCACGCCGCGCGAGCCTCTGCGAGCAGATCTGCTGGAAGCCCGTCGGCGGCGGCCCCCATGAGGGTCACGCCCGCACCCGTCGGCCGACCCCGCGTGGCGCGGTCAGTCCGCCACGGTGCGTCGCTGGGCCTGCCGGACGTGACGCCAGGACCCCGGGTCAGGCGTGTACTCGTCCTGGATGGCCACGCGATAGAGGCCCGGTGCGAGGTCGATGGGTGCGTGCTCCTGATGGCTGAGCCGCGTCGCGACCAGGATGCGCAGGTACCGCTGCGCTGGGCCGCGAGGCGTCGTCGTCTCGAGCAGCTCGCCCGCATCCGCCGGGACCGCGTGCAGGTGCCCGGTGAGCTCACCGTGTGCCAGCACCAGCTGGCTGCCCTCGGCGGGGACGCGCCGGACGGCGCTCCGCGGGGCCAACCGGGCCACCTCCTCGAGGAGCACATCGCCCTGCCGGTATATCGGTCGCACGTCCACCATTCGTCTCCTCGCTCTTGGCCGGGATGGACGACGCAGTATAGAACACATGTGCGGTTTGCGTCATGCGCCAATTCGGCCCGTGGAGACGGAGACGGACTGGACGCGCTCGAGGGACATCGCAGAGCTCCTTCTCGGACTGCCTCGGTCCCTTGGAGTCGCCGTTGGTCGGTCGAGGTCCAATACTATTGCCATTAGAGCCAGTAGTGAATATCCTACTTTTCATGGGACGACAGAGACGCACGCTGGCACCCGTCGCAGCGGAGCGCGTGCGCGACCTCGGCGTGCGTCTGCGCGCCGCGCGCCGCAACCGCCGCATGACCGAGACCGAGCTGGCCGCCCGCACCCTGACCACGCGCCCCACCATCCGCAAGCTCGAGACGGGTGACCCATCGGTGAGCGTCGCTGTGCTGGTCGAGGTCCTCCAGGTGCTTGGGCTGGACGCAGACCTCGACCTGATCGCGAAGGACGACGAGCTCGGGCGAAGGCTCGCGGACGCCCGCATCCCCCGTCCACGGCGACCGGCATCGGGGAGCCTCGCGGATGAGCTCTGACCAGGACCAGCTCATCGTGGTCCTGGACGCTCCGGAGTTGGGGCCCGCTCGCCCAGTGGGCGTCCTGACTCACTGGCGGAGCTCGCGGGCCATCGCGTTCGAGTACGCCCGCTCGTGGCTCACCCATGGTGGGGCCTTCCAGTTGGACCCATCCCTGCCCCTGGTGGAGGGGGCCCTTGTGGCCACGGAGCTCCCACCCATCCTGCGAGACACGGCGCCTGACCTCTGGGGCACCCTGCTCCTCGAGAGGAGGGCCGGCAGGCCGCTCGGGCCGTGGGAGCTGGTGACGAGCGTGGCGGACGAGGGCCGCATGGGAGCCCTCCGGCTTGGGCGGACACTGGGCGGCCCGTTCCTGGACGACCCCGAACCGGCTGTGCCTCCCATGACCCACCTGCGCGCGCTGGAGGCAGCCGCCCGCGCCTTCGATGACGATCCCCGCCAACCCATCGATGACGAGCAACTGGCGCTCCTGGTCGCGCCTGGCAGCTCCCTCGGCGGCGCACGGCCCAAGGCGAACTTCCGCGACACGGACGGGCGCCTATGGATCGCCAAGTTCCCTTCGCGAACCGACCGGCAGGATAGTGGCGCGTGGGAGGGGGTCTACTCCAGGCTTGGGGCTCGGGCTGGCATCGTGGTCCCGGAGACGCGTCTCCTGAGGCTCGGGGGGACGGCCCGAACGTTCTGCACCATGCGCTTCGATCGTGATGGAGAGGCCCGGCGACTCTACGCCTCGGCGATGACCATGACCGGAAGGCACGACGGCGAGGCCGCGAGCTACCTGGACATCGTCAGCGCGATCAGGACTCACGGCGCCCCGGCATCCATCAACGAGGACTTGCGGCAGCTCTTCCGGCGACTGGTGTTCAACCTGGTGTCGGGGAACCGCGATGACCACCTGCGGAACCACGGCTTCCTGCGGACACCAGGGGGCTGGCGGCTCGCGCCTGCGTTCGACATGAACCCGGCCCGTGCCCAACGGCATCACGCGATCTCGCTCGACGGTCAGCGGCACGAACCAGACATCCCGACCGCCCTCGCCACCCATCGTCTGTATGACCTGACGGTCACCCAGGCGCTGGGGATCGTGCGTGAGGTCGTGGACGCGGTGTCGGATTGGCGAGCCGAGGCGAGCGGGACCGGCATCGCCCAGAGCGAGCAGGACGTGATCGGGCAGTCGTGGGTCGCCCTCGCGGACGCGAGGGCCCTGCTCGTCTGACCAGCGGTCGTGGGTCAGGGCGATCGCCCTGGTCGTATCGGGTGTTCCAGGCGGTCTACGGCGCGCGGTGCAGACCGGCCGAGCCATCGGACGGACGGCTGTGAATGGGAGGTGCTCGGCTGAGCGTCCGTCGCTGGCATCATGATCGCGATGCGCGATCGCGACGTCACGCTGCTGTTCGCGACCCGATGCCTGCGCATGTTCGGCTATGGCTTCCTGTCCACCGTCCTGGTGCTGTACCTGTCGTCGGTGGGGTACTCCGGCTCGGACATCGGTCTCCTGCTGGCGCTCACGCTCCTGGGTGACGCCGCGATCTCCCTGTGGCTCACGACGCACGCGGACCGCATCGGACGCCGGCGGGTGCTGGTCATCGGCGCGGCGCTGATGCTGGTCGCCGGAGGCGCCTTCGTGTCGACGCCCGTGTTGGTCGTGCTCGCGATCGCAGCGACCATCGGCGTCATGAGCCCGAGTGGGAACGAGGTGGGGCCGTTCCTTGCCGTGGAGCAGGCGGCACTCGCACAACTGGTCCCGGATCGGGGCCGGACGGGCATCTTCGCGCGCTATCAGTTGGTGGGCTCGTTCGCGACCGCGCTCGGCGCGCTCATCGCGGGCTCGACCGCGCAGCTTGCCATGGACCGCGGCGCATCCGATGACGATGCCTACCGCCTGGTGATAGCCGGCTACGCCCTCGTCGGTGTGGTCATCGCGATCCTGTTCCTGGGTCTCGACGGCCGGGTCGAGGCCCCGCCGCGCTCGGTCCGGGACGAGGCGATCAGGACGCGTCTCGGACTGCATCGCTCGCAGCGGGTCGTCGCAGGCCTGTCGGCGCTGTTCGCGCTCGATGCCTTCGCGGGTGGCTTCGTCATCGGGAGCTTCATCGCGTTCTGGCTCCAGCAGCGGTTCGGGCTCGATCCCGCGGCCATCGGCGCACTGCTGTTCGGGGCCAACGTGCTTGCGGGGCTCTCCGCGCTCGCCGCGGGTCCGCTGGCGGCACGCTTCGGCCTCATCAACACGATGGTGTTCACGCACCTGCCCTCGAACGTGCTGCTGATGCTCGTGCCCCTCATGCCCACCGTCGAGCTCGCGGTCGTGGTCCTGCTCGTCCGGTTCGCCATCAGCCAGATGGACGTGCCCACGCGTCAGTCGTACACGATGGCGGTCGTGGACCCGGACGAGCGGTCGGCGGCGGCCGGTATCACTGGGGTGTCCCGGAGCCTGGGCGTCACGGCCTCGCCCCTGGTGGCCGGCCCACTGTATGCCAGTGCCGCGCTCACGGGCCTGCCCTTCGTCATCGCAGGGTCGCTCAAGATCGTGTACGACCTGCTGCTGTATCGAGGCTTCCGCCGGCTTCGTCCACCCGAGGAGACCTGAGCCTCGGGTGGACGTGTGGGTTGAGCCTATCCCTTCGCGAACGTCTCAGCGCTCTCGAACTCGAAGCCGGTCACCGGCTCGTCACCCACCACCCAGGCATCGTGCCCGGGCTCGATGACATAGACGCCCCCGGGGCCTAGGTCTGCCTCGGTCCCATCCGCGTGCACCACGTGCATGTGACCGCGCGTGAGCATGCCCACGTGCCGAACCTGGCACGACTCGGTGCCGACCACGGGCTTGATCGCCTCCGACCAGCGCCAGCCGGGCTGGAGGGTGAGCCGAGCGGCCGTGGCGCCGCCGAGCCGGACCACCTCGACACGCGTCCTGTCCGGTGTCCTCGTCTCGTCCGGACGGTCGAAAGAGCCAGTCGCGATCCCGGTCATGGGTGACTCCCTTCGCATGGTTCGCCCGAAGCTTGGGCCGCGAGAGCCTACGCCGGGCCGGGCGGCGGGTCAATCAGGCGAACGGCCGGCGCTCCGATAGCATGGGCGCAGCCATGCCGATGAGCGCGTCCGGGTGTGCCGGGCGGGCGCCGACCCTCGTCACGGGCACGGACCAGCAGGAGCACTCGCCTTGACCACGGCAGCCCAGCCCTTCCGCGTCTCCATCCGGCTCCCCCATTGCCGATGCGCCACCAGCGTCCAGTCCAGCCTCGCGGTGGCGGAGGCGGCTGAGGCACTCGGCTTCTGGGGTGTGTCGGTGGAGGACCACCTCCTCGCCCACCGGCTCGACTGCGCGACACCGGTGGCCCATCAGGGGAGAGCGTTCCTGGAGTCGCTCCAGATGCTCGCGTTCATCGCCGGTCGGACCCGGCGGGTGAGGCTCCTGACCGGCGTCCTCCAACTGCCCTATCGCCATCCGGTGCTCCTGGCGAAGGAGACCATGACGCTCGACAACATCAGCGACGGCCGGCTGATCGTGGGCGTGGGCGTGGGGGCGCTGCGGCGCCGACAGCAGGCCGAGGGCGTCGACCTCAGCGCCTACGCGGCGATCGCCAACCGCGAGTACGACGCGGTCGGCGTGACCGGCAACCGGGGCGCCATCACCGATGAGTACATCGAGGCGCTGACGGCCATCTGGACCGACGAGGACGCCTCGTATCACGGCACCTACGTCAACTTCGACGGCATCGACATGTTCCCGCGCACTGTCCAGCAGCCGCGCCCGCCCATCTGGGTCGGCGGCCGCTCGGAGGCCGCGCTGCGCCGGGTCGCGTACCTCGCCGACGGCTGGTACCCCAGCCAGACATCCGCGGCCTTCCTGCGCACCGGCAGGGCCCGCGTGGAGGAGCTCGCCGCCGAGTCGGGTCGTCCGATCGCCGATTTCGGCCCACAGAACGAGATGTACCTCCTGCGCGATGACGCCAAGGCGCACGAGATGATGCGCCGTCACCACCGCTGGCAGTTCGTGTCGGA